>DATKAF010000082.1:0-24596 GCA_035498395.1 Anaerolineales bacterium | reverse complement strand
CTCGATTCCGGCAAAGATGCCTGATGCAGATCATTCGATAACGCACTCACATACTGGAGATATCAGAACGCCATGTCAACCACAACCAATTCGCCACAGTCTTCCGCGACCATGCGAGGGTCGAAGTCAAGTACCGGAACTGGGCCGCGAGGCTTCTTCGCGGACCCGCGCAAGCGCTGGGCAGCAATCGTTATCGGCCTGATCGTCGTTGCGGCCGTCGCGGTCGGCGTGTACTCGCGCGTGGCGGCGAGCCGCAGTAATCGCGTCCAGGCATTCGCAGGCGCGGTGCCCGGAACTTCGGTCGCCCGACGCGGAACGCTCACGCTGAGCGCCATCGGGACCGGGACACTGCAACCGGCAAACCAGGTGCAGCTTGGCTTCGGTGGAAACACCAGCGGCAAGCTCGTCACGCTGAACGCCAAGGTGAGCGATCAGGTGAAGGCGGGCCAGCTGTTGGCGGAGATCGATAACTCCCAGGCCAAGATCTCTTACCAGCAGGCTCAACAGAACCTCCTGAGTCTGACATCTCCGGCCTCCATTGCCTCCGCGGAACAGGCTCTGGCGACGGCCAAAGCCACACTGTACACGGACACGAACTCACTGATCTACCTGATCAGTCCGGATCAGTACTATGCGCAGCAGCAGGTCGCTTCCGCACAGAAGACGTTGGATGCGGCCAAGGCTGCGGGCGGGAGTTCGCCCACAAGCGCACAGCAGCAGGCGATCACCAAGGCCGAGGCAAGGCTGAAATACTTCCAGGATAGCCTGGCAGGAGCGCACTTGCGGTGGTTGAAGGTGTATGTGCCAACCCACTTCACCAGCGTCACGCGCGCCAAGGGCGTTGTCACCAAGCAGGTCGACACCCCGACAGATGCGGCGATCGCTGCGGCACAGGCCGCCATGGTCGGCGATCAGAGGGCCATCGAGGAGGCGCAGTGGTATCTGGACGCGCTCAACGGCAAGGACGTGCCCTCCGATGCCACCGGAGCGGACCTCGCCGCGCTGGAAACCGCGAGGCTCAATGTGCAATCCGCCAAGGCGGACCTGGATGCCACGCAGATCTATGCGCCAATCGATGGGACGATCATGGCTGTCAGCGCCAACGTCGGCGATAACGTGACTTCCAGCGGGATTATCACGATGGGCGATCTGAGTAACCTATACGTGCAGACCTACATGGACGAATCGGATTACCAGGCCTTCCAGGTCGGCAACGCGGCCGAGGTGGTTTTCAACGCCCTGTCCGACCAGACCTTCAAAGGCAAGGTGACCGAGGTGGATCCGGCGCTGACCACCTCATCCGGCTCCTCCGTCGTCAGTGGACTGGTCGAACTGGATCCCACGCGTACCAAGCTGCTTATGGGCATGACCGCCTCGGTCAGAGTCATTGCCGGCGAAGCGCAGGACGCCGTGCTGGTCCCGATAAGCGCTCTCCATCAGGTTCCCGGCGGAGGGTACACCGTAAATGTGATGAAGAATGGAGCCTTCACATCCACGCCGGTGGAAGTGGGCCTCAAAGACCTGGTGAACGCACAGATCCTCTCAGGCTTGACGCCGGGTGACGTTGTCAAGACGACCCAATCAGGGACGACCACACCATGACCGCACAGACCATTATCGAAACGCAGAATCTGTGCAAGGTCTACGGGATGGGGGATGCGAGCGTGACAGCTCTCGACGGCGTGGACCTGCAGATACAGTCCGGCGAATTCGTGGCGATCATGGGGCCGTCGGGCTCCGGCAAGAGCACGCTGATGCACATCCTCGGCTGCCTGTCGCGGCCCACCGAGGGCCGCTACATCCTCGACTCCCAGGACGTCAGCGACCTGGACAACAAGCAGTTGGCTGCCATTCGGAACCAGAAGATCGGCTTCGTCTTCCAAGCCTACAACTTGCTGCCGCGCACGGCGGCGTGGCGCAACGTGATGCTCCCCCTTCTGTATAACCGCTCGGACCACCACTCGGTTGGTGAACGCGAGCTGGTGGCGCGCCAGATGCTGGAGAAGGTGGGTCTGGCTGAGAGAATGGATCATCAGCCCCAGGAATTGTCTGGCGGGCAGCAGCAGCGTGTCGCCATCGCCCGGGCGCTGGTCAACCACCCGGTGATGATCATCGCAGATGAGCCCACCGGCAACCTGGATAGTCACTCGGGCGCTGAGATCATGGCTTTGCTGCACGAGATCCACGATCAGGAGGGAGCCACCATCGTCATCGTCACCCACGATCCAAAGATCGCGGCCCACACACAGCGCACGATCGAGCTGCGCGACGGCCAGATCGATAAGGTGACGCACAACGGGCACAACGGAGCGCACACAGAACCCAACCCCGACGAAAAGTGGATGAGACCCAAGGAACAAGGCGTTGCTTAATGGCCCGTCAGGCGGATCGCCCGGCGGATTTCCGTGCCAGAAGCAGTGACCCGGTGAGGAAGGTATTATGAAAATGCGTGAAGTAGCTAGGATTGCCTGGGACGCGATCTTGAGGAACAAAATCCGTTCGCTCCTGACGATGCTCGGCATCATCATCGGCGTGGCCGCGGTGATCATGGTGGTCTCGATCAGCGCCGGGACCGAAGCGACCATCAGCGATCAGATCAAAGGTCTCGGCTCGGACCTTGTGTTCATTACACCGAATTTCACCCGCGGCGGTGCAGAGGGGCGAGGCACCCAGAACGGCAGCGGGCTGGTGTTCTCGGATGCCGACGCCATCGATCAGCAGGTGCCCGGCGTGTTGGGTGTCACCGTCGAACAAGGCGCCTCGGAGAACGTTTCGGCCAACGGCGTGAATCTGACAGACATCGACATCCTCGGCAGCACGGTGGACTTTCCCAGCGTGCGCAGCATGAAGATCGCCAACGGCAACTACTTCGATCAGCCCGCGCTTGATCTCAAGGAGAAGGTGGCTGTTCTAGGCTCCGGGCTGGCCCAGCAGTTGTTCGGGAATACGGATCCGGTGGGCCAGTACGTCGTGGTAGGAAATACTCAACTCGCCGTGATCGGTGTGTTCGCGCCGCGAGGCTCGGTGGGCGGCACAGACTACGATTCCCGGCTATACCTGCCGATCACCGTGGTCTTCGAAAAGTTCACGCCTTCGGAGTTCGCCCGCTTCCTGGGCGACCGTGTGCGACTGATCTACGTCAAGGTCGATCCGAAGAAATCGTTGAGCGATGTGATCCGGCAGATCCAATTCCTGCTATATCAGCGCCACGACGTGACTGCCAGCAACCCCGATTTCGCCATCACCACGCAGCAGGACATCATTACAACCCAGGAATCGACGACGGCGGCCTTCCGCTCTCTTCTGGCCTGGGTGGCGGGTGTCTCGCTTTTGGTCGGGGGGATCGGCATCATGAACATTATGCTCGTCAGCGTGACGGAGCGCACCCGCGAGATCGGCATCCGCCAGTCTGTCGGAGCGACAACAGATGACATCCGGATGCAGTTCCTGGCCGAAGCCTTCCTTATTAGCATTGTCGGCGGCGCTTTGGGCTTGCTCATCGGGATGGTGGGGTCCCTGTTGTTCGGCAGTGTCAGCGGGATGCGGACGGTCATCGTGCCGTCTTCGATCTTCCTTGCCTTTGGTTCGGCCGCGCTAGTGGGGATCTTCTTTGGTTACTACCCTGCGAACCGCGCCGCCAAACTGGATCCGATTGAAGCTCTTCGATACGAATAAGACAGGTATCCGACGATGAGAAAAGTTCCCTCTCTTGCGTCCTTGCTTATCATAGGTCTCTTACTAACTGCATGTGGCAGCGCTAACACCAGCACCTCCGGGAACGGCTTCGGAGGCGGCGGGACGTCAACCACCGGGTTTCGCACCAACCGCACTTCCACGCCCCTCAGCCCTGAGGCGAAACTGGCCCTGGGCACGATCAAGCTCGAAGGCACGAATGAGGCCGTCGATCCGGAAATGGCCGCCAAACTGATCCCGTTGTGGCAGCTAATGGTGCAGGTGAAATCCAGCAGCACGAGCGCCCCGCAGGAAGCGGCCGCCGTCCTCGATCAGATCAGGGCCACCATGAAGCCGGCTCAACTAAACAACATCGACAAGATGAGCCTGTCCTCCGCGGACATGTTCACTGCATTCCAGACGCAGGGCAATGGATCGGGCACCGGCGCTGAGGCTGGTGGTGGGAGCGGCTTCTCCCAGGGTACCGGGCGCGGCAATCGGGGGAACGGTGGAGGGTTTGTTTTCGGCGGCGGGCCGGGCGGCGGCTTCGGCGGAGGTGGATTTGGCGGCGGCGGTTTTGGAGGGGGCGGCGCTAGAGCTGGCGGTGCTGGTTCGAACGCAGGCTCGCAGACCAGCTCCACCCTCACCCAGGCTCAGGCAGCACAGGCTCGGGAGAACGCGATTTCCAGCCTGGTGGCAAATCAGCTGATCCGGCTGCTGCAAACCAAATTGAGCGGGTGAACCTGCAAATTGCTGGCAGAAGCCGACCAATAATGCTGCTTCGCTTCGATGGCGCGGGATGTACAAAGGTCTGTCCATGACGCAAACGATCATGGTTGTCGATGACGAAAAGCGGCTGGTCTCGCTGGTCGAGAGCTACTTGAACCAGGCGGGCTACCAGGTGGCAACCGCATTCAACGGGCGCGAGGCACTCGAAGTCGCGGCGCGCGAGAACCCGGACCTGATCATCCTCGATCTCATGATGCCCATCATGGATGGGCACGAGTTCATTGAGACCTATCGCCGGGACCACACCACCCCCATCATCCTGCTGACGGCCCGCGTGGAGGAAGAGGAACATGTCATCGGGCTCGACCTGGGCGCGGATGACTACGTCACCAAGCCGTTCCGCCCGCGTGAGCTGATGGCCCGTGTCCGGGCGGTCCTGCGCCGCTCGGGCCAGATCGAACCGCCTGCCAAAATGCTCAAGGCCTCCGGTATCACGCTCGACCGTGACAGCCGGACCGTCAAGGTTCACGAGCGCTTTGTGGATCTCACCCCCTCCGAGTTTGATCTGCTGGCAGCGTTGATGAGCGCGCCGGGCCGCGTGTTCTCGCGCCTCGACCTGCTGGACATCATCCAGGGCATCCGCTATGAGGGCTACCAGCGCACCATCGACCTGCACGTCAAGAACCTGCGTGCCAAGATCGAGCTCGATCCTCGCTCTCCGCATTTCATCGAGACGGTTTATGGCGTCGGATATCGGTTCGTGAGGGAATAGGGAATGCGTTCGATCACGCTCAAGCTCGTCGTCGCCTTCGTGACGGTCAGCCTGCTGAGTACGGTGCTGGTCGTGGCCTTCACGCGTTGGCGGAGCCGGGAGGAATTCCGCACATTCCTCATCGATCAGAACCGGCCCGGCGTCGTGGTCGCCTTCTCCGAGTACTACCAGAAGCACGGCTCCTGGGAAGGCATCACCAACGCCCATATCATGGCGCCGCAGCCGGCAGCGCCGCCGCAGTTCCAGGGCGGTCCGTTCACTCTGGTGGATCCATCGAGTAACCGGGTCGTGCTGGCGGGCGCAGGGTATCAGATGGGAGCATCCATCTCGGCCTCTGCGGTCCCCGATGGCATCCCGATCCGCTCCGGCGACAGAGTCGTCGGCATACTCCTCATCAACCGGCCGGTCTATCGCATCGGAGCGCCCGGCGCCGCGTTCCTGGACCGCGTCAACCTCCAGATCCTCGTGGGTAGCCTCGTTGCCGTGGGCCTGGCGCTCCTGCTGGCGATCATCCTGGCAAGGACGCTGACACGCCCCATTCGCGAGCTCACGCTTGCCACCCAGGGAGTCTCCACCGATAAGCCCGCGCACCAGGTGCCCGTGCGCTCGCGCGATGAGCTGGGACAACTCGCGATGTCCTTCAACCGCATGAGCGACAACCTGTCGCGTTCGTTGGAGCTCCGCCGCCAGATGACCGCGGACATTGCGCACGAGCTGCGCACGCCAATCAGCATCATCCTCGGGCATGCCGAGGCCGTACATGACGGCGTCCTTCCGGCCTCCAACGAGACCTTCGAGATCATCCGCGACGAAGCGGAGAGATTGGAGCACCTTGTCGAAGACCTCCGAACGCTCTCAATGGCAGATGCCGGTGAGCTGAAGCTCTCCATGCAGCCGTGCAGCGCGGAGGACTTGCTGCGCAGCGCGGAGCGGTCCTACACCCACCAGGCGCGCCAGAAGGATATTTCCATCGAGACCACCATCCAGCAGGACCTGCCGGAAATCGAGGTCGATGTCCAGCGCATGCGGGAGGTCGTGTCGAACATCCTCGATAACGCCCTGCGATATACGCCCCAGGGCGGCCGCATTAAAATGTCCGCAGCCCGGGCTGGCGCTCAGGTGGAGATCCGTGTTCAAGATACTGGCCCTGGCGTAAGCGCCGAGGACCTGGACAAGGTCTTCGAGCGCTTCTACCGGACGGAAGTCTCCCGGAGCCGGGACGAAGGCGGATCGGGCCTGGGCTTTGCGATCGCCCGTTCGCTGGTGGAGAAGCATGGCGGCAGCATTTGGGCAGAGAGCCAGCCCGGTCAGGGCCTGACCGTCATCATCCAGCTTCCCGTTCCCGCATATTCCGCCGCCACGACAGCTAATTGAGCAAGCGGCGGCCAAAGCCTTGAAATAAAAAGAAGAAGCAGGGCCAGTTTGCTCTGCTTCTTCTTTTCCGTGACTGATGCCGCTATTTGTTCAGGCTCATCACGTATGCGATCACGTCGGCGATCTGTTGTGGCGTCAATAGCTGCTTGTCGCCCCAGGCCGGCATCGAGAATGTCGGACCCGGCCCGGATGGCGTGGAACCATGCTCGACGAACAGATCGAGATTGGTAGCGAAGACCTTCAGGTCGGGATCGATCAAGGTCGGGTCGATCGGGTTGAGAGGTGGGATCGTGCCATCGTCCGAGCCGGGGTTCGGGTTTCCACCCTTGCCTTCCGTGTTATGGCAGATCTGGCAGTTCGCCGCGAAAACCTGCTGGCCGGAGGTTGCATCGCCGGTCAGGCCGACCGCCGGCCCTGGCCCGCCCGGGTTCGAGGGCCGCGCGATCTCTTCAGTGGGCGCAGCTCCTGCTGGCGCGGTCGGACTCGCCGCGGCGACGGCAGTCGTCGGGGCGGGTGTAGCCGGGACCTCGGTCGCTCCACCGGGCACCTGGGCCGCCGCGCCGCCGCCGTTCAGGCTCATCACGTAGGCGATCACATCGGCGATTTGTTGCGGCGTCAATAGCTGCTTGTCGCCCCAGGCCGGCATCGAGAATGTCGGACCCGGGCCGGATGGCGTCGAACCGTGCTCGACGAAGAGATCGATGTTCGTCTTGAACACGGTGTTGTCCGGATCCTTCAAAAGCGGATCGATCGGGTTCAACGGCGGGATCGTGCCATCATCTGAGCCCGGGTTCGGGTTGCCGCCCTTGCCTTCGGCAGCGTGGCATATCGCGCAGTTGGCGGCGAAGACGGCCTTCCCCGCATCGATGTTTCCGGTCAGATCTACGGCCTTGCCCGGTCCGCCGGGGTTCGAAGGCCGCGGCACGTCCGAAGCCGCCTCGGTCCCGGCTGGCTGCGTGCCGGCCGGCGCGCTGGTCGCGCCTGCCGCACCCAACTGCGCATTGACCGGCGGCAGCGTGCCGGGTACCAGCGACGGGATGGAGGTTCGCTCCGCCGTGGGAACCGCAAGCGCGCAGTTCAGCGACGAGCCGCAGCCGCGGAAGGTGACGAACGAGATCCACAATCCGATCACGAGAACGAAGCCTACGATCACCCCATAGAAGATGCGACGAAAATCATCCATCTCGCTCTCCCCTATTTCTTCTCTTGCAGCTGGCGAACAAAGTTCACCACATCCCACCGCTCGCGGACGGTCAAGTTCTCATTTAGTGGGGGCATGCCGCCCGGCGTCCCGTTCGAGATGGTCGTGAAGATGGCGCCATCGCTGAGCGATATGCCGATCGGGCCAGTCAGGTCGATGGGCTTCTTGTTCCGCAGGAACGCGGCAACCGGTCCGTTGCCCTTGCCGTCGGCGCCGTGACACGCGGTGCAGTTGATGTTGAACAACTCGGAGCCGCGCGCCAGCGAGGTCGCATCAGCCGCCACGGGGTTCTTCGGCGCGCCGAGGTTCGGGATTGTGGCCGGCCCCTCCACCGGGATGGACTGTGCGGGCACAGGCAGCGGGTCCTCCATCTGCTTCCGGGCCGGCGAGATCTCCATGAAGGAGGGCCAGTCGATCTTGATGACATCGTACGAGAAGATCATCAGGATCGCGATCACGACCGCCGCAAACAGGGCGAGGAACGCGAAACGCCGGAGGATGACGCTCAGGCTGGTGCTCATAGATGCCGCGCCTCCGCTGGCTCCACGGACTCCGCGCCGGCGCTCTTCAGCGCATCGCTGAACTTACCCCGCTCATCATCGCTGCACGGGAAGAGTAGCGCGATCCTGCCATCGCTGATCTCGGGCACGTAGTTCATCGGGGTATACGCCGGAAAGCCGCTGTCGACGAACAGGCCCAGGAAAGCAAAGCCCATCAGCCCCAGCATCGTCATTTCGAACATCACGATCCAGCCCATGGGTATCGGGTAGATGGGCTGCCCGCCGACGAGCAGCGGATAGAGATACGGCGTTCCATAGATCAGCGCCAATCCGAAGAACAACCCGAAGATCGCGCCGGCGATGGCGATCTTTGCTACATTGGTGATCGCGCCGGGGCGGCCCAGCACGCGCCCGGGGATCGGCACGCCGGAGATCACATTAAGGTCCTGGTCGGAGACACCCAGCTCGCGCAGCCTGTCGATGCCCCTGACGGCCGGTTCGATGTCCTCGAACAGCGCCAGCAGGGTGATATTCTCAGCCATTCGTCCTCCTCCGCCTCACTCGATATTGGTGAGAGTCGATAGCTCGGCTTTCCCCACCCTCCGCAGAGTGTGGCTTTCCTGCCCCTCCTGGACCTCCCAAACGGGAATGAGCGGGATCACGCGGGAGGCCAGCATATACAGCAACAGGAACAGAGAAACGGTCCCGATGGTCAGGAAGATCTCCACGTGCGGGATGTAGATCCGCCATGTGAACGGCATGCGGTTGATGGTCAGCGCCTCCGGTATGATCACGTAGCGCTCGATCCACATGCCGATGTTGATGAACACGCCCACAATGGCCAGCAGCCACGGCGTGCTGCGCCACTTCTTTCTCCACAGGATCAGCCAGGGAATGGCGACGTTGCAGATTAGCATCACGTACCACAGCCACCAGATCGGTCCCTTTTCGGTGAATTCCTGGAGGATCTTCTCCCATTTGTCGCCGCCATACCACGGCACCAGGTAATCATTGAAATAGAAGTAGGCCCACGCCATGGAAACCAACAGCATCAACATCCCGATGAGGTTGAAATGTTCCGGGCGCAGGAAGTACTTCATGTTCTTCATCGTCGAACGGATCAGGAACAGGACGATGGCTACGGCGGCCATGCCGGAGTGCAGCGCGCCGATGACGAAGTACGGGCCGAACACGGTGGAGGACCAGCCGGGCCGGGTCGCCATGGCGAAGTCCCACGACACGATCGTATGCACCGAGAACATCACCGGGATGATCGCAAAGGCAAAGATGTTCATGGCCGTGTGCAGGTTCTTCCACTCACCCTCTGTACCGCGGAACCCAAGCGCAAGGATGCGATACGGGATCTTCTGCCAGCCCTTGGCCCGATCCCGGACCATTGCCAGGTCGGGTATCAACGGCAGGAACAGGTACATCGTGCTGCAAAGCAGATACGTATTGATGGCGAGGAAATCCCACATCAACGGGGAATGGAAATCCGGCCATAGTCCGCGCTCATTGGGGAATGGGAACAGCCAGTATGCCAGCCATACACGGCCCATGTGCATGAAGATGCTGGCGCCGGCCTGCACCAGTCCGAAGGTCGTCATGAGCTCGGCGGCCCGGGTGAACGGCCTCCGGCCCTCGATCTTCATGACCCGCAGGATGGCCGAGATGAACGTGCCCGCGTGGCTGATGCCGATCCAGAAGACGGTGTTGACCAGGAAAATGCCCCAGTAGACCGGCCGGTTCACGCCCGCCACTCCAAGACCGTTCGCGATCAGGTAATACCATGCGAAGACAAAACAGGTGAGCACCAGGAAGGTGAGCGTGCCGGTGGCGATCCAGTAGCGCCACGTCGCCGTATGCATGGACTCGAGCACCATGTCGTTCATCTCGCCCCGTGGGCGAGGGTCGTGCATCAGGTGTACCCGCGGATCCTCGTGCTCTGCAACCCGCGCCCGAGGTTGTGGAAGTGATTTAGCCGTTGCTGCCATTCGAGGCTCCATGCAGATACGTGATGCGCGGCGTGGTCCGAAGTTCATCCAGCTGGTGATAACCGCGCGCGTTCAGCGCGGCCTGGCTTACGCGGCTGTTGGGGTCGTCGATCCTTCCGAACACGATGGCATCCGCCGGGCAGGCTTGCGCGCACGCAGGCGTCACGTCGCCATCGGCGATGGAACGGTTCTCAGAGGCGGCCACTTGCTCGGCCTGGTGGATGCGCTGGATGCAGAAGGTGCACTTCTCCATCACGCCGCGCCGCCGGACGGTCACGTCGGGGCTGAGCTGGTTCTGCAAACTCGTCAGCCACGGTCGCGCGCGGGCATCCGTGTAATCGCGCCAGTTGAAGACGCGCACCTGGTACGGGCAGTTATTGGCGCAATAGCGCGTCCCCACGCAGCGGTTGTAGACCTGGAGGTTGGTATCCTCCGAGGCGCTGTGGACGGATGCAAACACCGGGCAGACAGGTTCGCAGGGCGCGTTGTGGCATTGCTGGCAGAGCATCGGCTGGTAAGGCGTCATCTTGACTTCGGGAAACGTACCCGACCAGAACCGCTCGATACGGATCCAGTGCATGCTTCGGCCGTAGTTCGCGTCTTCCTCGCCCACGAACGGCACGTTGTTCTCCATCGAGCAGGCCGCCACGCAAGCCTGGCAGCCGGTGCACAGGTCCTGGTCGATCACCATCCCCCACTTACCGCTCACTTCCTGCTCCGATGTATTGGTAAAGACGGGCAACTGCAGGTCATTCGCCATGACTGTGGTCTCCACTCTATTGCTTCGCATCGAACCCATAGACGCCGAGCACGCCTTCCATCTTCGAGAGCTTCCTGGCGCGCCCGGTCTTCTGGACGTGCACCTTAACGCCTGCATATGCCAGGTCGCCCGCCTCGTTGTACTTCTGAGGCAGGAGATCGACCGGGTTCACACCGCGCTTGGCGGCGAACTGTCCATAAGCCGTATGTCCCTGCCCGAACGGTATGGCAATCGTGTCGGGGCGAATGGCCGGATACCGGTAAACAGGCGCCTCCAGCGCCCCGAACGGGGAAACGATGGTCACGATGTCGTTATCCTGGATCCCCATCTCATCGGCCTTCTGCGGGTTCATCTCGATCCAGGTATTCCACATGACCGTGGTTGTCGGATCGCCTAATTCCTGGAGCCAGGGTTTGTTCGCGCCGCCTTCCGCCAGCGTGGGAGATACGAATGGAAGCAGGAAGAATTCGCCGTCTCCATCGAATTGGGAGACCGAGGCGCCGATGTTCGCGTTCAGGGCGTCCGCCGCGGTCGGTGCGAGGCGGTCATCGCCCGTACTCCACCACCCGCCATGCTGCTGGAAGTATGCCGTGAAGCTGTTGATCTCCGGCGCGGTGAAGAAGCCATTCGCGTTCGAG
This sequence comes from Anaerolineales bacterium, assembly GCA_035498395.1. GTDB lineage: Bacteria > Chloroflexota > Anaerolineae > Anaerolineales > Villigracilaceae > Fen-1038. Next base: position 12,956 of record DATKAF010000082.1, on the reverse strand, counting down.
AGCATGGTGGAAAGCTTGCTTTGAATGTACTCAAGTTCATCTTTGAACGGCAGTGCGCTGGCGATCTGACCTCCGGCGGCCTGCGATGCGGCGAGCAGCAGGTCCACGGTGGCCTTCGTGTTGTGGAATGGAGAAACAACGGGTTGGGCTCCCGAGAGCACCGACGCGTTCGAGCCCGTGGCCACTTTCTGATATCCCCATGATTCGAGTCCGTGGTGGTCGGGGAACACGTAATCCGCCTCCAGCGCGGTCTCATCCGGGAAGGTCGCAAAGGAGATCACCTGCGGCACATTTTTAAGCGCATCCGCGAAGCTCAGGGACTTCGGCAGCTCGAACAACGGATTGACGCCGTGTACGAACAGGACCTTGACCGCGCCCTTCTTTAGTGTGCCCACGAAATCAGCCATCTCTTTCGCGCTTGCCGGCCGGTGATAGGCGTCTTCCAATGGAGCAATAGGCGAGAGATAGACGCCGCCTGCCTTGCCGAGGTTGCCCAGGAAAGCGTTTAGGGAGAGGATCGCTTGAGCGGTCTGCAAGCCATTGCTCTGCGCCAATGCCTGCCCGCCGGGGATCACCAGCGGTCTTTGCGCATTACCGAGGATCGTGGCAAGCCGCTTGAGGTCGTCGGCGTTGATGTCGGCCTGCGATGCGGCCTGGTTTACATCCGCAGTTGCAAAGGCCGGCGGCAGCGGCAGCCCGCGCGCCTCGGCGATGATGCGCCCCATGGCAAGCGCCAGCACTGCCTCCGTGCCAGGCTTGTTCGGGATCCACTCGTCTGCCTTGGACGCCGTCTGCGACATCCGCGACTCGAACTGTACGAAGAGCCCGCGGTGGTTCGGCGTGCCCTGCCGCAGGTTCCGGTAGCCGCGGGTCTGCGAGACCTGTGACAACCACGGCTCGAGGAAGTTGGCCCCGAAGGAAACGACCAAGTCGGCCCCGCCGATGTCGAACGATGGCAGAGCAGCCTGCCCGAACACGGTTTGAGCTGCCTGTACCAGCGTGGCACGTGATTCAAACATCGCCGGCGCGCCGTAGCGTATCGGCGCAGGGGCTCCCATCGCTTTCGTCATGTCGCTCACCATGTCGAAGAGGTGATCCGGGGTCATACCGAGCAGGAATGCAACCTCGTTCGGCTGGTTATGCGTCAGGGCATCGGTAACGACTTGCACGGCCGCATCCCAATCCATTTTTTCGCCGTCGTTCGACCCGCGCTGCTTGCGGTGCAGCGGGTCCGTCACCCGGTCCGGATTGTAGAGACCTTGCAGCGTGATCTGGCCGCGCGGGCACGTCTTGCCCATGTTGACCGGGTGATCCCTGTTGCCTTCCACCTTCAAGGCGCGCCCCTGGAACGTCCGGATGACCAACCCGCATCCGGCGGAGCACTCGCGGCACGTGGTCGCATAGTACGTGCTCAAGCCGTTGTAGTTGTACTCGGGCATCTTGACGTAGGGCTCGCGTGTCACGTAGCGCGATGCCGGTCCGCAGCCGGTCAGCGCGGCCGTCGTCGCCGCGCCCACACTGGCCAGCTTCAGGAAATCGCGCCGGGAGATCTCTGGGCTCATAATCTGTCCTTTCACCCGGCCTAATAATGGCACGTGCCGCAGTCGGTGAGCTTCGCGTACAGCACAGGGTTATCCTGTGCCTTCTGTCGATGGCACTTCAGGCACCACCCCATGTTGATGACCTGTGGGTTTTGATAGACGGTCATGCCGGCAACGTTCCCGTGGCAGTTCTCGCAGTTCAGTCCCGCGGCGATATGCGGGCGATGCACGAAGTGAACAAAATCGGGCACCTGCGCCACCGGCACCCAGCTAATGGGCTTGTCGTTCTCTACGTAGGCAGCAAGCTTGGGAAGCTCCGTTCCCTGGATGGGTATCTGCTGGTGGCATCCCCAGCATTTCGTCTCGGTCGGTATGCCGGGCGAGGGGCCGCGCAGCGCGCCCGAATGGCAGTACAGGCACTGGATTCCAAGACCAACATGTAGATTGTGAGGAAATTGAATAGGCTGCTCTGGTGGCTTCTGAGTCTGCACAATTCCCCAGACCACTCCACTGAAGACCGCCAGCAATGCGATGAACACGCCGATCCGCCCTAGAGGCTGATTCAACGCATTGAAGAATCGTCTGGCCATGGACTCTCCTGAGTTGGATCAATTGTCACAGATGTCAATCCCAAACGGCGAACCCTCTCCCTTTGGCTCGGGCGGCATTATACTGCAAAAGCAGGAAAAATACACATAATGGATATGAATTGACTGTGAAGCCCGTGATATACTGCCGACGACGATGAACAAAGCGCTTGCGCGCGTCCTCTTTCCCTTTCTGATCATCGCCACGGTGCTTGCCTTCGTGTTGGCGCTCGCGCCATCTCGCACCGGACACGCGATCCCCTCGTCCAACGCGAATGCCCATTTGGCGGAAAAGCGTCTCCCGAATCAGCCCGCGACCCCGACGCCCACCCCCTCCCCTGAGTCGCATCCCGGCTCCACGGGCGGTATCATGGTCATGGGTTTTGCGATCGTGTTCATCATCGTTTTCCCCATCCTCCTGCAACGCAGTCTTTGGGCGAAGTGAGCATCTCCACATCCACCAACAAAAAAACGGACGGCTCAAGAAGCCGTCCGTTGCCTTTCACTCTCTATTCGCTTGGGCCCTGTGGGGCCTTTCTTGCTGGTCCTAAGCGCCGTTCCACTCCCGCGCCATGTGGATGCGCTCTGCCAGCGGCGGGTGGGAGTAGAACATGAACACCACCCACCTCTCCGGATCGACCTCACCCAGGTTCTGGTTCGCCAGCCGCACAAAGGCGGACGCGAAGGCCTCGTTCTTGCCGGTGGCGCTCAAGGCATACTCGTCCGCCATCCGCTCACGCCAGCGGGACACGGCATTGTCGATGGGTGAAGTGATCAGCCCATACAGGCCGAGTATGAGCGCCAGGGCCGGCAATCCGGCGATATCGCTGATGCCCATGAGGCCGAAATGCACCACCGCCCAGTCCATCGCCAGCGATGCAAGGTAGAAACCGATCAACGTACTGAGCGTCCCAAAGCTGATCAGGAGCAGGATGTCACGGTGGACGTGGTGGCCCAGCTCGTGCGCCAGCACCGTCTCGATCTCGTCGGGCGTGAATTCGTTGATCAGCGTATCGCCGAGCACGATCCGGCGGGTATTGCCGATGCCGGTGAGCGCCGCGTTCGCGGACTTCGTCCGCCGCGACATGTCGAACTTGTAGACGCCGCGCACCTTGGTGTGCGCCCGTTCCGCAAGCCGCAGAAGCCGCTCCGCCAGGTCTCGATGCTCATCCCCCAGAGGCACATACTTGTTGAAGATCGGCATGATCAAGATGGGCGCCAGGTTGGAGAGCAGCACATTGAAGATGAGCAGCCCGGCCACAGCCCATAGCCACCACAGGTCACCGGCGGCGCGGAGGGCAAGGTAGAGCAGCTCCACCATGAGGAGCCCCAGCGGCGCGCCGATCGCCAATCCCTTGAGCTGGTCCACGATCCAGTCCTTCAGGTTTTGCGTGGATTGGTCGAAGCGATGCGGCAGCACGAAGCCCGAGTAGTAGCCCAGCGGGATATCGATCACGAACGATATACCGCCAAATACGACCAGGAAGCCCGCTACCAGGAGCCACGGGTTGGAGAACAGCGGGGAGCGCGCCAGCAGCCAGTCGCGCAGTGCAATGCCCCACCCGAAGAGCAGCCACGCCAGCAGGTAGATCCCGCTGAACAGGGTGTTGACCAGCCACAGCCGCCGCGAGATGCGCGCGTATTCCTTCGCCTTCTTCTGTCTCTCCGGATCCAGAGTGACCATTCCTCGACTCCAATTTTCCAACGAACCGGCTTATCCGTTCACTTCGCAGCGTTCACCTGCTCGGCGGCCAAATGCACCAGCACTTGCTCCGCCGTCATGACCTGCCCATAGGACTTCAGCGCAGCCAGGAACGCCTTGTGCACGTGATCCGCCGGGATCGTGGTGTCTCCATATTTGAGGTCGCGTGTAGCGCAGGCATCTTCGACGACGATCACCTGGAAGCCCAGATCGCCCGCGGCCCGTGCCGTAGCGTCCACGCACATGTGCGTCATCATGCCTGTGATAACGACGCGCTGCGTGTTCTGCTCCCGCAACAGATCGAGCAGGTTGGTCTCGCGGAACGAGTTCGGAAAATGCTTGATCACCAGCGGTTCGCCTTCAAAGTGGGCCACCGAGTCATGGATGTTGACCCCATCGCCATCCGGCAAAAAGAAGGTTGCTCCGGGCCGGTTCGAAACATGCTGGATATGGACATGGTGCTGGTTGTGCTCGCGGAAGCACTGCAGAAGCTCGTAGGCTTTCTTCGCTGCCTCCAGCGGCTTCACCAGTTCCATCTTCCCGCCAGGGAAGTAGTCATTCTGAATGTCGATGAGCAGAAGGCTGGTTTTCACGTTCACTCCTCATTTCAGAATCGCGGCTCTGGCTCGATCCAGGCCCCGCCATGCACACCAGCGAATTGTACTCTCGGCAGCACGGGAGTCGCGGGCACCTCCGCAAGTTACTTCCGCCCGTAGTCCGCAGGTATCTCCCCCCATGCTTTCGTGTCCCATTTCAGTACCTTTCTCTTCGTCAGGAACCGCAGCCATTTCTCGGCCTCTGCGATCCTCTCGAAGAGTTTCCGGTTGGAGGGCAGGCGCTTCAGTTGCGTGTTGCACTTCTTCGCCTTGACCCAGCCGATCGCGTTGGCGGAATCCGAGTAGATCGGCCAGGGATGCTGGCGCTCGTCCAGCCATTTCATGGCCTCTACGATGGCGAGGAACTCGCCGACGTTATTAGTCCCATGATCGAACGGTCCGTCTGCAAAGACCGGCTTGCCCGTTTCCGTCTCCACGCCGCGGAACTCCAGCCGTCCGGGCGATCCGGAACACGCGGCATCGACGGAGATGGAAGGAAGGACCGGCTTCTCCACCGCGAAGAGCCAGCGCTGGCTCGAGGAATCCTTGCCCCGGTGCTCCGCGCACTCTTCCCCAAGCGCCCGCTCGGCCTCGCGGCGTGTGCCGAACGCCTTGTACTCCGCGCCCGCATAACCATTCACCTGGGCCTCGCACTCCGCCCAGCTGTCGAAGATACCTCTCCGCCGTCCCTTCCACACCACGTAGAACCTTTGCGCAGGCATGCGGAAATTGTACATGATTCCTGCGCCAGGCCTTTTCCCCGCTGCCCTGGTAAGATTTGCGGGCTTATGACGTCTGATTAGCTAATTATGCGTCCTTATCGACTTTGCTCCTGTCCCAGGCGGGGCCCGTGACCGTCGCCTGAGTTTCAAGCAGGACAAGCCAGCACTCAGACGGCGAGCGAGCTCCGCGCATTTTATCCGCGCCGGCGAAGCTATCGCCGTCTTTTGTTTTCCTGTGCTGGCCGTATTCTTCGATCCATTCAGAGGAGATACTCATGTCGTACGCACATCCCGAATACCTGGTTGAAACCGAATGGGTTGCTGATCACCTGAACGATGCGAGCGTCCGCGTCGTGGAATCGGACGAGGATCCCCTGCTCTACCGGGCCGGGCACATCCCCGGCGCGGTGCAGGTCGATTGGTTCAGCACCCTGCAGCATCCGCTGCGCCGCGACTTCCTCTCCAAGGAGGCCTTTGAAGCGGTTGCTTCGAGCCTGGGCATTTCCAACGACACAACGGTCGTCTTCTATGGCGACAAGTCAAACTGGTTCGCCTGCTATGCGCTCTGGCTGTTCCAATACTACGGGCATCAGAAAGTCCGCATTATGAACGGGGGACGGCTGAAGTGGGAGCAGGAGAAGCGGCCCTTCGTGAAGGAAGTGCCGACGTACGCGCGTACCCAGTACACGGCGAAGGACCCGGATAAGAAGGTCCGCGCCTTCCGTGACGATGTGTTCACGCATCTGAAGGCGCACCGGCCGCTGATCGATGTCCGGTCGCCGAAGGAATACTCCGGTGAGCTGATCTCCATGCCGAACTATCCTCAGGAGGGCGCCACGCGTGGAGGCCACATACCGGGAGCAGTGAGCATTCCCTGGGCCCAGGCTGTCAACGAGGCCGATAGCACATTCAAGTCTGCCGGGGAGCTGCAAGCCCTTTTTGACGGCAAAGGCGTCCGCCCTGAAAGCGACGTGATCGCATACTGCCGCATCGGCGAGCGCTCATCGCTCACCTGGTTCGTGCTGAAGTACCTGCTGGGCTATCCGAACGTGCGCAACTACGACGGCTCATGGACCGAGTGGGGCAACCTGGTCGACGCCCCCATCGAGAAGTGAGCGCACCCGGATAAGCAATGGCGCTCCCGCCGAAATTGCAAGAGATCGTCGCTGACTTCTCCGGCATGAGCCGCGAGGAGAAGCTGGAGACTCTTCTGGCATATGCCGAGACTCTGCCGGACATCCCCGATCGACTGAGGCAGCGCTTCGACCGGATGGAGGACGTGCCGGAATGCATGACCCCCGTCCGTGTCCTTGCAGAGCGGCAGCCGGATGGCGGCCTCATCTACTACTTCGATATCCCGCCTCACTCACCTACCGTACGCGGCCTGGCATCCCTGCTCTCTGGCGGGCTGAATGGCAGCCTGCCGGAAGAGATCTTGGCAGTCCCCGCAGACTTCTACCTTCCAATGAAGCTCGAAGAAGCCATCACCCAGCAGCGCATCACCGGATTCATGGGCGTGCTCGCCCACATGAAGCATATCGCCGTGCAGACGTTGCAGGGCTCCTAAGAATCACAGGAGCGGACGAGAATGTCCGCTCCTGTCGTTCTGTTGCTGCACGCGCGGCGCCCGCCTTTACGTTCCAGCCATCGACGTTCGATGCTCAAGGTTGAGCCCCCGGCTCGCTTCCCGATCGACCATTGCCGCAAACTCAGCCTGGAAGCGTTGCTTGCCGAAGCGCAGGGCATTCTGTGCGGCTGCTGCCGGTGGGAATCCTCCGGTCTTTGACTCAAAGCGACGGACCGCATCCACAATGGACTCAACGGTCTGCTCCCCGAATAGCAGGCCGGTCTCTTGTTCCACCATGATCTCACGCGCCGCCCCACGGGCGTAACCGATCAACGGGCAGCCCGCCGCCTGCGCCTCCGCCATCACAAGGCCGAAGTCCTCCTCCGCGGCGTGGATCAGCGCCCGTGCGCGTCCCAGGATCGACGCGATCTCTTCATCTGATTTCCAGCCCACCAGCTTAACGCGGTTTCGAGCCAGCGCCTCAAGCCGTTGCCGTTCGGGCCCTTCCCCGATGACGACAAGGGGAAGCCCAAGCTGGGCGAAGGCCTCAACGACCAACTCCAGCCGCTTGTGCCGCACAAGCCTGGAGAAGGCCACATAGTAATCATCGCGGACTGGCGACGGATGGAATCGTTCGATATCCACCGGTGGATAGATAACCTCCGCCTCCCGGCGGTATGCCCGGCGCACGCAGTCCGCGGTCCACTGCGAGATGGCAGCCAGGTGATCGACACGCGCGGCCGCCTGGAAGTCCCATATGCGCATGTAGTGCATGATGAGGCCGGCGACGGGCGTGGCGGGCCCACGCTGGAAATACTCGTGCGCGCTCTGCCACGCGTAACGCAGCGGCGCAAGCGTGTAGCTGATGTGGATCTGGTCCGGCCTGCACAGCACGCCATGCGCGACTGCGTAACTCAGCGACAGCACAACGTCGTAACCGCGCAGGTCCAGTGATTCGACTGCAAGCGGCAGGAGAGGCAGATAGCTCCGATATCGGGTGGCGCCCCACGGCAAGCGCTGCACCCACGAGGTGTGCACAATATACTTCTCGATGGGCCGGCCGACAAACGCCCGCGCATCGTGTGCCAGCGTGTAGAGCGCGGCTTCGGGATAAAGCTCCAGGATGGCAGCCAGCACCCGCTCCGCGCCCGTGAAGCTCCCTAAGGCATCGATGACGATGGCAATGCTGGGAGTATCACGCATGCGAGGCCAGGACTTCGGCGATCTGACGCGCCGAGCGTTCCCATGAGAATCGGCTGGCGCGATCCAAGCCTTTCTGTCGGAGCCCGCGGCGCAGGTCCTCGTCCACGATCAGCGTGCGCATCGCCTCTGCCATGCCTTCGACCGACGTCGGGTCAACCTGGATGGCCGCGTTTCCGGCAGCCTCCGGTAGCGCGCTCGCATAGGAGGTGATGACCGGCGCGCCGCAGGCCATCGCCTCCAGCACGGTCAGCCCGAAGCCCTCGAACAGCGAGGGCATGATGAAGAACAGCGCACCGGAGTACAAGCCGGGCAGGTCCTCATCCGGCACGTATCCCAGGAAACGGATGCGCCGTGTGTAGCCGGGCATCTGCACAGGCTTGAAAATGCGGCCTCGCGAACCCGCGATGACCAGCTCGACATCCTTGAATTCCGGCAGACGTACCCATGCCTGGAGCAGCCGGTCCAGGTTCTTGCGAGGGTCCAGCGATCCCACGAACAGCGCATACGGCTTGCTCAATCCATAGTGCGCGCGTGCGGCGGTGGTGTCTGTCGGATGGAACTGCTGCAAATTGACGCCGTTGGGAATTGCAAGGACCTTCTCATCGGGGAGCCCGAATTTCCGCTTGATGGATCGCCGCGAGTGCTCGGAAACCGTCAGCACCAGACGCGCATTGCGCGCCAGCCGCGGAAGCAGGAACAGGTACCACAGCCGGAAGCTCGAAGCGAACCATTCCGGATGATCGAGCACGCTAAGATCGTGGATCGTTACGATCTGGCGCGAAACGGACAGGGGACCCGTGTTGGCGGGCGACCACAACAGGTCATCGTTGGCGATCCTGCGCGGCAGCACGAACTGTTCCCACGCATGTCCCCGCAGCCCGCTCATGGGCCGGGCAGGTTTAACCACCCCGACAGCCGGCCGCAGGCAGCGCAGCACTTCCGAGGCATACCTCTCCACACCTGTAAGGCGCCGCCCTTCGAAGCGGCCATTCATCACGATTTCACCGGACATCCAAACTCCAACTTTATCCTACAACCATACCCTGCACGCCACCAGCCTGTGTATTCTGCGCGCACACTCACAAGGGCTCGACGAAGGTATGGTACATTTGAGCGCACCGGACAGCCCTGGCTGCGTTAATCCAAGCACGCTGCTCAGGACGTTATTAATCCAAGAGTGCTCCACGTTGGAAATGAGTTCCTCTTGATCCAAGCCGGGCGTGTATCCTCCGTTCGAGAACGCGCCTCCCAGATGGCTCAATTCGCCGCACGAATATGTTTCGGTGCGACGCTTGTCTTCCTGCCTTTTCGCCTTCAGACCGTGATCCTCGCGCGTCCCGAGCTGAAATATCAGTCGGGCTACACGGATTATCTGCTTTTTGTGGCTGACCTGACGCTCTTGCTCACGCTGGCATTCTGGGCGACCTCGATGCTCGCGCTGCCGCGCCGGCTCAAGCTCGGGCCGCGTGCGTTCTGGATACCGCTGTTGGGGCTGACCGCCACCGGCTGGGCATCGAGCCTGCACAGCTACGATCGCCCCCTATCAGTCTATCACGCAATACGGCTGCTGGGCCTGTTCTGGTTCTACCTCTACATTGTCAACGAGATCACGTCCCTGGGCTGGGTGTTGATCCCCGTGGGTCTCCAGGTACTGATCCAGTCCGTTGCGGCATTGGGTCAATACTTCCTTCAACGCTCGCTCCTGCTGCAATGGATGGGCGAGATGTCTCTGGATCCGGCTCAGCGCGGTATCAGCATCGTTGCCGCGGACGGAGCGAGGCTGCTGCGCGCCTATGGGCTAACGGATCATCCCAACATCCTGGGCGGCTGCCTCGCCTTCGGGCTTCTCCTGATGCTGTATGCATACGTTGAGGGCATGCATCGCTGGCTGGCCTTCGCAGTCTTGATACTCGGCCTGCCGGCCCTACTCGTCACGTTCTCACGATCCGCCTGGCTTGCGTTCCTGCTCGGCAGCGCGGGGATCGTCGCACTCAAGCTCTGGCGGAATCGGCAGGAGGCCGTCAGGCCGCTGCTCGTGCTCGCCGTCGCGTCGTTGGTGGCGGTGATGCCCGTCATACTGGTCCATCCGCGCTTTTTCGGCGTGCGCCTCGGGCAGGGCGGCTCCTTCACCGCGCCGACCGTTGAACAACAGGCCATCGGCGAGCGATTGCTGTTGATCCAGTCCTCGTCCGCCATGATCCGCGATCATCTCGTCTTCGGGGTCGGCCTGGGCGCCGCGCCGGTCGCTCTCAAGGCCTACCAGCCGCAATGGACCTTGGGGTTCGAACCGCCGCACGTGGCCTTGCTCGACGTCGCAGTGGAGACCGGGCTTCCCGGCGCGGCCTTCTACCTTGCGCTGATGCTCGCTCCATTCGTGCTGTACTTGAATCGCCGCCCGGCTTCATTCCGGGAGCCGCTGGTTTCTGTGACGGTCGCATTGCTTCTCGCCATCACAATCGCGGGCTTCTTCGATTACTATACCTGGCTGCTTGTGCCGGGACGGCTGTGGCTGTGGCTTGCCTGGGGACTCGCTGCGGCGGCTCTCATGCCCCGATCGCAGCTTGCCGCTTCTTATACCAGATCCCCGGCGAGGCCCGGGAAGTTGATCGCCGATGTCCATCCAAGTGCTTGATCGTCCTCTGACGTACCTTACCGGTTCTGTGGAGCGCGCCATCCTTGAGACGCTGGCCTACTCCGATATCTTCAACTATCCGCTCCGCGCCGATGAGATCGTCCGCTACATGCCCGTCGCGGCAACGCTCGAGCAGGTGCGGCGCTCGCTGGATGACGCTGGGCCTGTTGTCCAGTGCCTGCGCGGCTACTATTTTCTCGAAGGCCGGGAGGCCATCGTGCGCGTGCGCGAGCGGCGTGAGCCGGCTTCTTTGAAGCAGTTGCGCGTCGCATATCGCATCGGCCGACTGCTCGGCAGGCTCCCGTTCATTCGCATGGCAGCTTTGACCGGCTCTCTCGCCGTGCTGAACTCAGATGCGACCGCAGACCTCGACTACATGCTGGTCGCCGCGCCGGATCGCGTGTGGACCGCCCGCGGTCTTGCCGTGTTGATGGGCCGCCTCACATCCCATTTGGGCTACACACTGTGCCCCAACCTGATCGTCTCGGAACGCCGCCTCGAATGGGCGGACCGGAGCCTTTACAGCGCCCGCGAGATCTGCCAAATGATCCCGATCACCGGCCTGCCCACCTACGTTAAGCTTCGCGGTGCAAACACTTGGACGCAGCGATATTTGCCAAACGCTGGCAGCATGCCGCCCGTTCCGCTTCCCGGCGCAAACCCATCGCGGCGTTTGCAGTCTTTGGGCGAATGGACTCTCTCAGGTCAGTTTGGTGACAGGCTGGAGGCATGGGAGCGCAACCGCAAGATGGCTCGCTTAATGTGCCAGCCCGGTTACGGCCCGGAGACCAATTTCGATGCCGAGATCTGCCAGGGCAACTTCGACCATCACCGGTCCATCACGCAGCAAGAGTACCGACGGCGGTTGAGCTGGCTCGGCATCAATGCACCGGAAGAATAGCGATCCAGCAATGTCACAAGTGTTGTTCGGCCAATCGTACTATCTCCGCTTCGACCCGAAGCTGTGGAAGGCAATGCAGCCCTATCCGCCGCTCGGGACGATGTATGCTGCCAGCTATCTGAGGGAACGTGGCTATGACGTAGGTCTCTTCGATGCGATGCTTGCCGGATCGGAGGATGAGTGGCAGGCAGCGCTCGAAGCTCACCAGCCTGAATACGCGATCCTATATGAGGACAACTTCAACTACCTCTCGAAGATGTGCCTTCTCCGCATGCGCGAAGCTGCGTACACGATGATCGCCATGGCGAAGGCCCGCGGCTGTATTGTCATCGCGGCTGGCGCAGACATGACGGACCATAGTGAGCTTTACCTGGAGAACGGCGCGGACTACGTGCTGATCGGGGAGGGCGAAGAAACCCTTGGCGAGCTGATGGATGCGCTAAGCGGTCGCTCACCGGTCCGCCCTGAATCGATCATCGGGTTGACCAGCCGCGCGACCGTTCATCCGAGTCGCCGCCCCGATATCCGCCTGCTCGACAACCTGCCGTTCCCCGCCTGGGACTTGATCGACGTCGAGCGATACCGCCGCATCTGGCTGGAGCATCACGGCTACTATTCGATGAATATGGTCACGACCCGCGGCTGCCCGTACCACTGCAATTGGTGCGCCAAGCCCATCTGGGGACAGCGCTACAACTCGCGCTCGCCCGAGAATGTCACCGGTGAGATGAAGTGGCTGCAAGACACGTATAAGCCGGATCACATCTGGTTTGCTGACGACATCCTGGGTCTCAAGCCCGGCTGGCTGAAGACGTTTGCATCGCTGGTGAAGTCCCAAGGCATCCAGGTTCCGTTCAAGTGCCTCCAGCGAGCGGACCTTGTGACGGAGCAGACTGCCGCGGCGCTCAAGACTGCCGGGTGCCGGACGGTCTGGCTCGGAGCCGAATCGGGCTCTCAGAAGATCCTCGACGCCATGGAGAAGGGAGACAAGGTCGATGATATTCATAGGGCGGCTCGCCTGCTCCAGCAGCAAGGCATCGAAGTCGGGTTCTTCCTTCAATTCGGTTATCCCGGCGAGGAATGGCAGGACATTGAGCAGACCTTGCAGATGGTCCGCGAGTGCGCCCCAGACGACATTGGCATATCCGTTTCCTACCCGATGCCCGGCACGAAGTTCTTCGAGCGAGTACGGCTGGAGCTGGGAACGCGCCAAAACTGGGTCGACTCCGAAGACCTCGCGATGCTCTATCACGGGCCGTTTCCGACTGAGTTCTACCGGGTGCTGCATGCCCGCGTCCACCACGAGTTCAGGCTGCGCCGAGCGTGGCGCGAGCATGATGCGCGCAGGTTGCTGGCTGCTCCCTATCATCTTGCGGGCATTGCACGCACCGATCTGCGCCTCCGCCGCCTGAGAAGTCAAAAGGCGTCGGACTCGTGAGCCGCGCAAGCTCGTTTTCGGCGGAAGTTGTCAGCCTGCCTTCCAGCACGCCCTTCGCCTACGATCT
>DATKAF010000081.1:0-3602 GCA_035498395.1 Anaerolineales bacterium | reverse complement strand
GATCTTTGCCTCTTCGCGTTGCGCGATGGCAATGGCCTGCTCGAGCGCATCCCAGCTTTCCGGAGCGCCGCTCAACGGGACCAGGATCTCGGTGAAAAGGTGATCGATGTAGCGGCTAACGGTGCGCGCCCTGCGCCAACTACCGGCCTCGTCCCTGGCAGACCTTTGCAGGATCAGGTCGGTCGCGGCGGCGTCCGAACGGATCTCCCAACCCAGCTCCTGCTCCAGCGCGGCGCGATTCTCCGATATCCAGATGTAGAGGTCGGTAATGGTGCGACCGGGGAATCCGCGCAGCAGACCACGATCGCGGATGGCCTCGGCAAGAGGCGTGTAGTCGTTGTCGTACCAGCAGGCAGCCGCCTCCTGAAGAGAAACCGTCCCGCCGTGGCTGGTCTCATCCTGGATCAGGTATTGCTGCGCATGGATGTGGGCCATCAACGTATCGTACTGGCAGCAGGACGTCACACTCAAATCCACGCCGGGGTGCAGCTCGTGGAGGCGGGTCGCGTCGAGGAACTCCGCGTACTCCGCCTGGATGATGAGGTCGTCGGCCTGCACATCGGGCGTGAGGCGGATGACCGTGTTCAATTCGATGACGCGGGCTTCGATGGTCGTCGCGCCCAGCTGCCGGGCGATGGAAACGCGATGGTTGCCGTCCACCACAAAATAGACCTCGCCGACCTTGTAGACTTCGATGGGCGGCACATCCAGGCCGTCCTCCATGGCAGTCTTGAGCCGCACCCAGCGCTGCCGGTCCTCTTCGCGACGAGGCAGGAAGCCGCGGGTGAAATCGGTGTAGCGCCCCACGCTGCCCACGATAGCGTCCAGTGGAATTGTGCGAATGCCGCGTTCCGTCCGGCCTTGGAGCCTTAGTTTTTCGGCTACGTCTTCGTAGGACAGGAGCTGAGTCGATTTGCCGGTGAAGCGCGCCAAAATCTCCTGCATGGCGGCCCGCTGCCGTGCAGCTTGAAAATCCTGGATGGCCCTTTGGAGCTTGAACGAATGGATGGACATGTGAGTCGATTAGATTATACAATCTTGCGCTCTTTATACGATGGTTCGGGGACGCCGGACCATACCCTGCGCAAGCTTAGTGTAGAATCGATGTATTCGGCCGCAGGGCCGGGTCGTAGCAAGCCTTCCCCGGGGCGCTTCATTATTAATGGATGGAAGGTGACTGCTTCAGCAATCCACTGCAAGCTGCAATTCCCACATCCTGAAACGCAGGCGGCGATATCTCAACTATGGATCTGAGCGGGCTTCTAACCACCTTTGCCAACAACCTTTTGCCGATCCTGCTGGTCAGCGGAGCAGGATTCCTGCTCGGCAAGACACTCGACCTTGATTCGCGCACACTGGGCCGTGTCGTGTTCTACGTCTTTAGCCCGATCCTGGTCTTCGACCTGCTGCTGCACACGCAGTTGAGCTCGCGCGAGATCCTCACCACCATGCTCTTTGCCGTGGGCGTGGCATTCCTGGTGGGGCTGATCGCATTCCTGTCCGGTCGAGTGCTGCACCTGGAGCGCCCTGTGCTGATGGCCCTCATCATTACGGCGGCCTTCGGCAATACCGGGAACTACGGCCTGCCGCTGGTGTCTTTTGCCTTCGGTCAGGATGCGCTGGCGTTCGCGACCGTGAACTTCGTAACCAGCGTGATACTCTTCAATACGGCGGGTGTGTTCATCGCCTCGCTGGGCAAAATGAACCTGAAAACCGCCAGTCTGGGTATTTTCCGGGTGCCCGCGGTGTACGCCGTGATCCTGGCGGCAGCCCTGAACCGCTTCCAGGTCACGCTGCCAGTGCCGCTCGACCGAACCATCGCGCTGGCTGCCAACGGCAGCATCCCCCTGATGCTTGTCCTGCTGGGCTTGGAGCTGTCGAAGGTCCGGTGGGAGCACGGGCTGCCCGCCGTGGGGTTGAGCGCGGGGTTACGCCTGCTTGGCGGGGCCGCGGCCGGCTTCCTGCTGGCAGCCATGCTTGGTTTTAAGGGCGCCATGTGGCAGGGCAATGTGATCGAGTCAGCGATGCCGGCGGCCGTGACGACGACCGTGCTGGCAACCGAGTACGGCCTGGATACCTCGCTGGTGACGGCGATGGTGTTCCTGGGGACGATCCTCAGCCCGCTGACACTTACCCCGCTGCTGCTGTTCCTGAGTAAGTAGAATCAAGAATCAGGCTGCCTGTTTATTCAGCCGGAGGATAAGGAGCAACCATGGCCCATAGTGGCAACATCCAGCGCGTGCATGTGTGGGTCAAAGGCCGCGTGCAGGGGGTGGGCTTCCGCGCACATGTGCAGTACAGCGCGCGGCAGATCGGCGTGACCGGCTGGGTGAGGAACGTGGATTACGACACGGTGGAGGCGGTCGGCGAGGGGGAGCGCGAAAAGCTGGATCGCTTTGTGGAGGCCGTCAAAACCGGCCCAATGAATTCACGCGTGGATGAGTCGAACGTCGAATGGCAGAACGCCACCGGCGAATTCCGTGATTTCCAGCTCCGCCGCAGCATGTAGCAGCGCATCCCTCACTACTGCTCACGCTTCATGCCTCACGCTCCCTATTTCCCATTCCCGATTTCCCCCACGCTTCACGCCTTACGGTTCACTGCTCACCATTCTCTATTCTCTTCTCTCCATTCTCCGCTCTCACCCAAATCCCAACCCCCGTTCCTTCATCGAGACATAACGATTCTGTCCGATCACAAGGTGGTCCAGCACCTCCAGCTCCAGGAGCTTGCCCGCCTGGACACAGGCGCGTGTGACCGCCACGTCATCCGGGCTGGGAGTGGGATCGCCGCTGGGGTGGTTGTGGACCATGATGACCGCCGCCGCATTCCTGCGTATGGCGGCCTTGAAGACTTCCGCGACGCGCACCTGCGAGCTATTCACAGAGCCGTGGCAGACTTCGTGCTGGCCGATCACATGGTTCCGCGTATCGAGCAGCAGTACCTTGAGGTGTTCCTCTTCGAGGCCCGACATTTCGTAGCGAACCAACTGGGCCGCATCCTCGGGGCTGTTGATGGTAGGCCTCTGCTCCGGGTCTTCTGCCGTGAGGCGGCGGCCAAGCTCGATGGCTGCCTTCAATTGCGCAGCCTTGGCCGGGCCAACCCCGCGCTGGTTCATCAATTCTTCAATCGGGGCGCGGTGCAGCCCTGGCAGATCTCCAAACTGGCGCAACAGCCGCTCTCCGACTTGCACAGCGTTTTCGCCGGGCATACCGACGCGCAGGAGGATGGCGATCAGCTCCGCTTTGCTCAGTGCGGCCGGCCCGCGCGCCACCAGCCGCTCGCGTGGGCGGTCGTCCTCGCTCAGGTCGGTGATGCGGTGGGCGGGGCGGGATTCATTCTCCGTCATGTGCAGCCTCTCGTGAAAAGGTGAACTAATTTTACAGCCAAAACCTTGCTTGACACTGCCTCCCCGGTCAAGTAGAATACTGTGCACCCTGAAATCGGGGTGATGTTCTCCAATCGGGCCTGTAGCGCAGTTGGGAGCGCGCCTCAATCGCACTGAGGAGGTCAGGGGTTCGAATCCCCTCAGGTCCACAGATTTACGATTTCAGATTTACGATTGACGATTTCGCTTCGGCAATCAATAATCGTAAATCTGA
>DATKAF010000080.1:0-5257 GCA_035498395.1 Anaerolineales bacterium | reverse complement strand
CCGGTGTGCCGCAGGTCTATTATGTAGGCTTGCTCGCGGGCCAGAATGATATGAACTTGCTGACCAAAACCGGTGTTGGGCGCGACATCAACCGCCATTTCTACACGCCCGATGAGGTTGATAGAGCGATCGAGCGCCCTGTGGTTCAGTCACTGTTCGAATTGATCCACTTTCGAAATACTCACGCCGCCTTTGGTGGATCGTTCACTATGCCAGCAACCAGCGACACGGCGCTTACCTTGCGCTGGGAAAATGGGGATGCCTGGGCTATGCTGCGGGTAGACTTTGCCACTTGTTCATACTCTATTTCCACCAGCCCATTTGAGTGACTAGGCCTAGTCGGATGTCCAGCTAGGCAGGCTGCTGTGACCAGCTCCGCGCGTGGGGGGCAGCTGAACCAACGACCGAGTCACCCTGCAGTAGTAATCATGAATACATCGTGTGAGCTATGCGCAGTTCCGGGGCAAGCCGGACCCGCGGTTGGCCCCGTCGCAGCACCACAGCGGCGTCCACCGACACTAGAAAGTAGCCCTTATGAGAAGAGCCGCGGCCAAACCGGATATACGGGTATAAGTTCAGGCCGCGGATGTCTGTTCAGTAGTCACATCGCCGCTGATTGAAAAACGAAGAGCTCCAGGAGAAAAGGACCCGGAGCTCTTTTCATGCCATGCTGAATACAATGAGAAACGATCTGTGCCGGGCTGCCCGCGGCACAGATCGTCTGTGGTGCTGGAAGGTTCATCCGTTTAGGGAGCGCATTCGGCCGCTACTTTTCCCCGCGTGAGGCCCGCAGGTTCTCGATAGCGTCGTAGGAACGATCCGCGGCCACAGTAGCGCGCAGAGCACGCAGCATCTCTACCTCTTGGTAGCTGCTATCCTGTGAGTCCGATGAACGCTCCAGGCGCAGCGTTTCGACCTGCTCGTAGGATGCATCGGCCTGCACCCGGCCAAGCCGCGCTTGTTCGATCTGATCGTATGAGCGATCGGCGCTGGCTGCTGCCTGGGTCGCCACGGCTTCACGGAAGGTGAAGAGGGTCACGATCGCTAGGGCAAACACGACAAGAATAGCAAACATGCGGTTCGTAGTCATTTTTGGCTCCTTGATCGGGGTCTAGGGGGTTGGGTCCGATCACTGTGCGCATCGTAGCACCCGAGGTCGAGGAATTTACGACAATTCCTGACAGGAAGTTGACAAATCCTGCCAAACGGACAATTCGGGCATAAAATCTCTTGAATTCGCGGGGCCAAATCCATAGAATGGGACTACAGAGAACCGGAGACGATATGGCCGCCCTGCCGCTAAGCCCCGAGTCATTCTCCACTTTTGGAGAGTTGCTGAAATACCTGCGCCGCCGTGAGCGGCTCACCCAGCTCGAGCTGTCCACTTCCGTCGGCTACAGTGAGGCGCAGATCACCCGCCTCGAGAAGAATCAGCGCATGCCCGACATTGCGGCAGTGAAGGCGCTCTTCGTGCCAGCCTTGCACCTTGAGGAGGATCCCCAGCTAACCGAGCGGCTGCTCCGCCTGGCCCAGTCCGCCCGCCAGGAAGATGTTCCCGCTGCGGGCGAAGCCCCGTACAAGGGCCTGCTTTCTTTCGATCTGGCAGATTCTGATCTATTCTTTGGGCGCGAGGCGCTTACCTCCACTCTCGCCGATCGCGTCACCGATCTTGCCATGGACGCCTCGACCCGCTTCCTGGCCGTGGTCGGCGCTTCCGGCAGCGGCAAATCGTCGCTGGTACGCGCCGGACTGGCGGTGACCCTGCAGCGTGCAGGCTGGGAAGTCCACGTCTTCACCCCCACTGCATCCCCTTTGAAGATGCTGGCCGCAAACCACAGTCCAGGCTTTCCCGGACGTGACCGGCTGCGGCTGCTATTGGTGGATCAATTCGAAGAGACGTTCACGCTGTGCCGGAGCGAACGGGAGCGCACAGATTTCATCGAACGACTACTCTCGATTGCCCGAGATCCGCTGCTAAAAACGAGCGCGGTGATCGCCCTGCGCGCCGACTTCTATTCGCACTGTGCGCAGTATCCGCTCCTGCGCGAGGCGGTCGCCGCGGAGCAGGAATACATCGGCCAGATGACCACCGAGGAATTGCGGCGGGCAATCGAGGAGCCCGCACGCGGGGGCGGCTGGCAGTTCGAGCCCGGCCTCGTGGATGTCCTGCTGGAGGACGTTGGCGCAGGAGCGACAGGGCAACCCGAGCCCGGCGCATTGCCTTTGCTCTCGCATGCACTGCTCGCGACATGGGAGCGCCGCCGCGGCCGGACCTTTACGCTCGAAGGATATCGCGCCACGGGCGGCGTTCGCGGCGCCATCGCCGAGACGGCCGAGAGCGTCTTCACCGACCAGCTCAGCCGGGCACAGCAGAACCTAGCCCGCGATATCTTCCTGCGCCTGACCGAGCTGGGCGAAGGCACGGAGGACACGCGCCGCCGCGCAGCCCTCAACGAGCTGATGCAGGCAACCGAGGAATCCGCACAAGCGCGTATCGTGCTCAACACGCTGGCCGACGCGCGCTTGATCACATTGAACGAGGAAAGCGCGGAGGTTGCCCATGAAGCGTTGATCCGCGAATGGCAGCGGCTGCAAGACTGGCTGACCGAGGATCGGGACGGGCTGCGCATGCATCGTCATCTCACTAATTCGGCGCACGAATGGGAAGCCCGCGGACGCGACGCCGCCGACCTTTATCGCGGCGCGCGGCTGGCGCAAATGCAGGAGTGGGCCTCGAGCAACGAACGAGAATTGAACGACGCCGAGCGTCTCTTTCTACGGGCCTCGAGAGAGCGCGAGCAGGATGAGGCACACGAACGTGAAGCAGAACGGCAGCGGGCGCTCGCGGCTGCACAAGAGCTGGCGGAGCTGCGAGGCCGAACCGCGCGGCAGCTCAGGCGGCGCGCAGTTTTCCTGGCGGGTGCCCTGGTTTTCGCGATCCTGCTGGCGGGCACAGCGATCGTCCTTGGCAACCGGGCTAACCACAACGCGGCGGACGCTCTGGACAATGCGAATCTGGCGCAGCAGAACGAAGCGGCCGCAAAGGCCAGTGAATTGCGAGCCCAGGCCGAGGAGCGCATCGCAACTGCCCGGGAGCTGGCTGCCGCGTCGCTGAACAACCTCAACGTGGATCCCGAGCGGAGCATTCTCCTCGCATTGCAGGCGGTTGCCGCGACCTACACAAAGGACGGAACCGTCCAACCCCAGGCGGAAGACGCGCTGCACCGCGCCATCATTTCAAATCGGGCCGCGCTCACACTGTCCGGCCATACCCTCTCGCTATCCGCCGCCCAATACAGCCCTGATGGCGCGCGGATCGCAACCGGCGGACAGGATGGGGTTGCAAAGGTCTGGGATTCAGCCACCGGAAAGCTTGTCATTACGTTGCAGGACGCGGGTGCTGGCGACGCCGTCAACGGCCTCGCGTACAGTCCGGGCGGGACCCGCGTGGCAACTGCCAACGATGATGGGTCGGTGAAGGTCTGGGATGTGGCAACCGGCCAGCAGCTCATGGCTCTCACCGGCCACAGCGATTTCGTTGGGTCCGTCGCCTATAGTCCTGACGGTGCGCGCCTTGCGGCCTCCAGCGGGGATGGGACTGTGATCTTGTGGGATTCAGGAACGGGGAAGGCGCTGCTGACGATCCCGCACAGCGGTGGGGCAGTTGTATTCAGCCCGGATGGAAAACGATTCGCAATGGGCCTTGACGACAACGACGTGTCGATCCGCGATACATTCACAGGAAATGAATTAGCTAGACTATCCGGGGATACGGGAGCAGTCAATGGAATCAAGTACAGTCCAGATGGCAGGCTGATCGCCACCGTGAGCGATGACAGCACAGCGCGGGTATGGGATGCAGCCTCAGGTTCCCAGCAACTGTTGCTGAACCTGTCTGGCGCCGGAAATGCCGTAGCATTCAGCCCGGACGGGAAACGACTGGCGACCGCCGGTTTCGACGGGATTCCTGTAGTCTGGGATACCGAATCGGGTAAGGCACTACTTGCACTTCATGGGCATGCCAGTGCAGTTTACGATGTCTCGTTTAGTCCAGACGGTACCCGCCTCGTGACGGCGGGACGAGATAAGACTGCTTTCGTCTGGGATCTTACGCCGAGTCATGAGCTGCTTACCTTCATGGCAACGGACTCCGGAGGATACGCTGCCAGTGTGGCGTACAGCCCGGACGGGAAGCGGCTCGCGACAACCAGCGGTGACAACACTGCAAGGATTTGGGATACGGCTTCAGGCAAGCCACTCCTCACACTGTCGGGACATAGTTCCGCTGTCAATGCAGTAGTCTTCAACCCTGATGGAACGAAGCTGGCAACCACCAGCAATGATATGACAGCCAAAATATGGGATGCTGCCAGCGGCAGGGTGCTGTTGACCTTGACCGGCCACACCGCACCGGTGGTCGGGGCCGTCTTCAGCCTGGACGGAAGGCGTCTGGCAACCGCAGGTCAGGACAATACAGCCCGGATCTGGGATGCGAGCACGGGCCAGCAACTGCAGACGCTCGTCGGACACCACAAGCCCTTGCTCGGCATCGCGTATAGTCCTAACGGCAAGTATCTTGTCACCATCAGCCGGGACCACACAATAGTCCTGTGGGATCCCTTCTCGGGAGAGCAGCTTGCAAGCATCGCAAGTCCTCAGAGACTTCCGACAACCGTTACGGTGAGTCCAGACGGCCTTGAGTTGGTAGTGGGATTTGTGGATGGTACACTCCAGGCTTTTCGGGTCAGTGCAGACGGAAGCCAAACACAGCCCCTTTTCACGCTTGCCGATCAAAGCGGATTGATCGAAGCAGCGGCTTTCAGCCCCAACGGCGAACAACTTGCAACAGCCAGTGAAGACAACACTACGAAGATCTGGAATGCAGAGACGGGACAAGAGGTCCTGACCTTGATCGGACATAGCGGCGGTGTCCTAGGCGTCGCCTTCAGCCCCGATGGAACTCGCTTGGCCACTGCTGGAGGCGATGGCGCAGTACGCTTGTATCTCCTCCGCATCGAAGATCTGGTTGCCCTGGCCAGATCGCGGCTGACTCGTTCGCTCACGACCGCGGAGTGCCAGCAATATCTGCATGTCGAGGCTTGTCCTGCATCGCCATGAGAGTTGCGGCAGAATGCCGGTCCCGAGTCGGCGCGGAGGAAATTGTCAGATTAAGAGAAGAGGAAAGCCCGAGTTTAGGGATATGGATGGCAGAACACCCCCATATCCTTTGACTCGGAGGCTGGCATAACGTGTGAGA
>DATKAF010000079.1:0-35705 GCA_035498395.1 Anaerolineales bacterium | reverse complement strand
TGCTCACCGAGATTATTGAGTAAGCGGGCGCCGGTGGCTTTGCCGTGTTGAAGGTTGATGTAGAGATAGGTGGTCTCCGGGTGATCCGCATCAGGCAGCACAACGTAGATCGAATCTCCCTCCCAATTGGCAGCCGCTTGGGCGTACGACTCGCTGGCATTCAACTTCGCTTCCAGCTCTTTGATCCATCCCTCTGAAGGAAATCTCACAGACACGTTCTTCATTCCTTTCTTGTCTTGAAATAAGGAGCCCGGATGCGGGTCTACTCGTACTCGTACGATGCATCGAGCCAACCCTTGACGCCGATGCGCAACATTTCGCGGCCATCGGGAGTGGCGCCCATGCCGTACAGGAAGCCGGTCTTGGGCAGCTCATACGGAGGGTGCTTGGCGAATTCCACACCCGCCCGGAGGTCCTTGACGAACCGCTCGGCGATACCCGGCTGAGTCTGCGGGAGGGTGATGCAGAAATGGAAGCCGAGGGGATCCTGGCAGCCGTTCATACGCCAGCCGTGATCGTGCAAATAATCGTTCACGAAGTAGGGATCGACCACGTCGGACGTCATGGAGATCAGGAACGTGGACTTGCCCATGATGCGGATCTCGGGGATGGTTGCGATACCCGCGCGTATCTTGTCGGACGTATCCATAATGGCGCGCGCGGCCGTGAGGTAGCCTTCCTCACCCATTGCTACCATGGCGGCCCACATGGCCGCGCTTAGACCCCCCGAGCGACTGCCCTGGACGGTCGGCGCGGCATAGATGCCGCCCGCCCAATCTTCCTGCGTGAAGTACATGTAGCGGCGCAGGTCGCGGTTCCGGAAGTTGATGGTCGAGGTGCCCTTAAGAGAATATCCATACTTGTGTGTATCGCAGGAGATGGACGTGACGCCGGGCAAGCGGAAATCGAAGACCGGCACATCATAGCCGAGCTTCTCGATCCACGGGAGGATGAACCCGCCCAGGCAGCCATCGACATGGAGGCCAAGCTTATGCTCGAGGGCCAGGTCGGAGAGGCGGCTGATGGGGTCGACAACGCCATGAGGATACGTCCCAGCCGACCCGGCGAGAGCCACCGTATTGGGCGTGATGCAGGCACCCATGGCGTCGATATCGGCCTCAAAGTCGGCGGTCACCGGGACACGGATGACCTTCATGCCAAGGTAATGGGCGGCCTTGACATGCGCAGGATGGATGGTCGAGGGCGCGACGACCTCCGGCGCGGTGATGCCCTTCTGATCGCGGCCCCACTCACGGTAGACGAACATGGCGTTGTAGATGCTTTCGGTGCCGCCGGATGTGACCGCGCCCGCCACTTCGTCATGGCGATCGACCTTGCCGACCTCCTCCCCATGCAGCATCGCGGCAACCATGGCGAGCACTTCCGCCTCGAACTTCGTGACGCTGGGGCAAAGGTCGCGCTGCAAGCCGTTCACGCAGGAGAACATCCCGAAGACCTTGTTCAGAAAGGCATAATGGTCCATGCCGCCGTGATACATGGTGCCGGAGCACTGCCCGCCCTGCCACTTCTTGTTCTCCTCCTGCGACATGTAGGCCAGCTCATCCAGGACGTCTTCCTCGTCGAGGCCGCTCTCCGGCAGCCGGGTAAAGACCGGGTAGAGGTCCTTGTACGGATGCATATCGCCAAACAGATCCAAGCTTTCTTGTTCGTCAGACATCGCAATCTCCTTGGTATAGCTGTCGTTTGATGGATGTATGCCTCAGGTCTTGTTCAGCGCGTGGAACACAGGACGGATCTTGTCCCTGGCGGCCGAGAATTGTGCGAACATCTTATCGTACACGGCGCGGTTCTTCGGGTCTGGCTCGAAGATGCGGTCGAACTTGATCATATTAGGAACGTCCTCCAGCTTGACCAAGCCGAGGCGGCTGAAGGCCAGCAGGGCGATCCCAACCACACTGTTATTCCGGGCGTCGGCCTGGCGATGCATCGGCAGGCCAATGACATCGGCCATGATCTGAGACCAAACGTCGGAGAGGGCGCCGCCGCCCGTCAGGCGCCAATATTGAAAATGTCGACCGGACAGTTGTTCTGCGGGCGTGCGCAGCCAGCGCCAATTCATGGCGAGCCCTTCAAAGACCGCGCGGGTCAGATGCGCACGCGTTGTCCGGTGCGAAAGGTTTAGGAAGCCGCCCCGCAGGTACGGGTCTTCACCGGGGGAGAGACTGCCATTGAACCAGGGCAGAAACAGCACGCCCTCGCTGCCCGGGGGGACATCGGAGGCGAGACCGTCGGCACGCTCATACATGCTCCGGGAAATGCCGTTGATGCCAGCGGCCTCGTCCACAAAGAGGAAGTTCTTGATGAAGGATTCATAGACCTTGCCGTTGTTGGCAAGATCGGCCCAGAACAAATAGCTGTCCTTGACGCCGCTGGGAATGGTGCAGACAGTGTGAAAGATATCGGTCTTCTTGAACGGGACGTGAAAGGCCATGTGCCCCGAGGTACCCATCACGGCGGCGGGCTCGGCTGTCCCGGTGGAGCCCGCTCCGATGGCGGAGCAACTGTTGTCATTCACCCCACAGATGACGACCGTGTCCGGGGAGAGACCCCATTCCTGCGCGATGGCAGGCACGAGCGTGCCCTGAATACCGTCGATCGGCAGCAGGTCCGGCAGCTTGTCCAGATCGACGCCGCCGGTCTTGACCAGCCAGGGATCGTATTGCCGGTTGTTCAGCCTGCGGTTGTCGACCAGGATCATGGGGAGGACCGTATTCTGCGTGGCAGCGAACCTGCCGGTCAGCCGCATGTTGATGTAATCCATCGGCTCGAAGAACTTGTAAGTGCGGGCATAGACCTCGGGCCGCTCATGCTGGATGAAGAGCATGTGGCCGAGAGCGTCGGTCTGCGTGGGAGCGAAACCATGCAGACTCAGGTACTTCAACAACGTGCCCAACTGGTAGCCCTGGACGTTCGGGAAGCCCTTAGTGATCTCGTGGGTGTAGCGCGCGCCGCGATGATCCATCCACGATATGGCGTTCATCAGCGGCTCGCCGCCCTGGTCAACGGGAACCGTGACGCTCCAGAAGCTGGTGACGCCGATCGCAACAATGGACTGAGGTGAGACCGGAGAGGCTTGGAGCACCTGCTTGACGCATTGAGCGATGGAGGACCACCACTCGGTAGGATCGTGCTCCGCGCCGCCGCCCGGCAGGAAGAAGATCTGCACGGGAGCCGAGGCGCTGCAGAGGACCTGACCGTGCTGGTCAACAATACCGACCTTCGGCCCCCCGGTACCCAGATCGATGGCGAGCACATACTTCGGCGAGGACAGATCTTCAGGCATGGCTTTTCTCCCAGGGCACGAGAATCAGCAACGAACAACGGAACCGGAACGCGAACGCCTAGATTGTAAAGGCAGAATATATATACGTAAATACGTTATCACATGCTTTTTATCGGGTTTTGAGGGAATTCTTGGGCTATTTGTTTCTACGTGGCACCTATCGCACAGAGAATACCCCGACCCTCCTTCGCTCGACTACGGGGTCTTCGACTCTATGGGTCCCACACGTGGACGGGGCGCTGTGTGGGCTCCCACAGAGAAGGTAAACGAGATGGCGAAGAGGAAGAGCATTGAAAACCAGGTATGAAAAGAAGAACACGAAGGAATCGGAACGGAGGACGCGGAAGAGAGGTCGGCCCTACGGGCGGACGGGCACAGCACCGCAGGACGGGGTCTCCGCTGTCCCCCGGTTCCATGGGCGCTTCGCGGCGTCCGACCTACGCGGCGGTGCAATCGCTTCGGGACGTGCCTGATCGGGGATGAGCCCCGGGAGCCGTCGTTAGGTCGCGGCCTTGTCGGTGATCTTGAGGGCCTCATCGAGAACCTCAAAACCTTCCTTTAACTGTTCCTCTGAGATGATCAGCGGCGGGATGATCAGCGCGGTATGCCAGTGGATATCAAGGAAGAGGCCGTGCTTAAAACAGTACTTCTTGAACGCCGCCATTTCCGGGCTGGTCCCGTTCCAGGGCGCCATCGGCTCCTTCGTCTCACGGTTCTTCACCAGCTCGACGATCCCGAACAGACCGATCGAGCGCACCTCCCCCACCGATGGATGAGACTCGCCCAGATCATTCAGCATGCGGCGCAGGACCGGACCCATGACGGCGGCGTGCTCGACGATATGGTCCTCGCGCATGACGTTGATGTTCGCAATGGCCGCGGCGAGCGAAACAGGGTGGGACGTATAGGTCAAGCCGGACTTGAAGGCCACATCATCGAAGTGCGCAGCAATGGCGGGCTTCATGGCAACAGCGCCAAGCGGCGCGTAGGCCGAGGTAAGTCCCTTGGCCATGGTCATGAGGTCGGGGACGACATTCCAATTATCCACGGCGAACCACTTCCCCGTGCGACCAAAGCCGCTCATGACCTCGTCGGCGATCATGAGGATGCCGTACTTGTCGCACAGCAGGCGTACTCCCTGCATGTAGCCCTCGGGCGGGATGATGATGCCATTGGTGCCCGTCACCGATTCGATCAGGATGGCGGCAATGGTATCGGGTCCCTCGTACTGGATGATCTCTTCCAGATGGTTGAGGTAGTCGCGGGAGAACTCCGCCTCGGAAATATCGGGGTTGGTGCGGTGGAAGGTGGAACGGTAGCGATAAGGGTCGAGGAAATGGACAACGCCGGGCATGAGCATCGGCTCCCAGGCGACGCGCCGCGGGTCACCGGTGGCAGCCATGGCGCCCGCACTGGCACCGTGGTAGGAGCGGTAGCGGGAAAGTATCTTGAACCGTCCTGTGTAACCACGCGCCAGCTTGATGGCGTTCTCATTGGCGTCGGCGCCGCCGAGCGTAAAGAGGATCTTGGTCAGCCCGCCGCCGGGCGATACCTCCGCGACGAGCTTGCTGGCGAGAGCGCGCACGCGGTTCGTCATGGCGGGCGCGGCATACGGAAGCGCACGCACCTGCTCCACCATCGCCTCGATGATGCGCTCGTCACCATGGCCGATATTGACGCACATCGTCATGGAGTTGAAGTCGAGATATCGCTTGTCGTCCACATCCCAGAAGTAGACGCCCTTTGCGCGCTTCACGGGGATGGGGTCCACCCGGGCCTGCGCGGACCAAGTCCAGAAGACGTGCTCCATGGAAAGAGGCAGGATCTCATCGTCGGGGAGGTCGAACATGGCGGCTCCTGAGGGAACGAGATTCGAGAATCGTGATTCGTGAGTGGTGATGCGTGTTTGGTGAAGCGAGAGGCGTGAACGGTAAGGCAAGAAGCGAGAGTAGTGAGCAGTGATGCGTGAGGCGACGGATGGACCTATCAGCTGCGCTTGCGGAACCAGCGGATGAGCTGAGTAACGCCCAGGATAGCGACCACCGCGAGAAGCAGCGACCATTGGAAATTGAATTGCAGCTTGATCGCCATGGCAAGGCTGGCAAGCAGAAAGCCGAGCAGGGCAACACCGGTAACCCGGACGAAGTGGCGCCTCTCCATCGTGCGGCGCTCCTCCTCGGCGGCTACGAAGCGGAGGCGATACTGGAAATAGGTCAGGTCCCAGGCAAGCAGGCTGCCGATGGCGCCCGCGAACATCCAGCCGGGAGAGAAATCGAGAAACCAGAGGCCCAGCGCAGCCGCAAGGAAACAGAAGACGAGCCCAACGGCGGCGAACCATCTCCAGCGCTGCCAGACCGCGAACAGCCAGACCGCGCCGAAGAAAATGATCCAACGCGCGAACATCGGCAAGCCAACCTGCAAATAGCCCCATGCGAGGGAACCGATACCCAATACGATGCTGACGACCAGCCCGATGAGCGTCACAGCCGAATGCCTGCCTGCATGCGCCAAGCAGAGGCCCGGCGCATGGCGAGATCGAACGGCTGGGAAACATCCCATTCCGTGGCCTGGATACCGGCACGCTGGAGGCGGGAAAGCATCAGGCGCCGTTCCATGCGGACCACGCGGGCAGCGAGATCGATATCCCCGCTGGCATACCTGGAATGGCCCTCCAGGAGATAGGCCTGCTCAAACGAAACCGGATCGGGAACGACCACCAGGATCTGGTAGCCCCGGGCGCGCAACTGGATGAGCGTGGTGAAATCGTCCTCGACCAGCGGGCTCACCAGCACGATCTGGGATTCTCCGGGGAAGACACGCGTCGGCAGGTACTGGAGACCGTCGAAGATCTGGCTTGCGCCGGGAGAGGCACCTGCGAGCGCATGCAGGATACGCTCGCGCTGAAGCTTACCGTAGCCGGGTATGGTCCACTGCAAATACCGGCTGTAGATCAACAGGCCGACGCGGTTGCCCTGTGTGAGGAACGCATCGGCCAGCGCGCCGGCTGCAGAAACCGAATACTCAAATATGGAACGACCGCCTGAGAACAGGTTGGAACGCTCCCGACCATCCAGCACAATGCCGACGTCGGCGACGCGCTCCTGCTGGAATTCATTGGAGTAGAGGGCGTCCGGATGGCGCGCGCTCACGCGCCAGTTGATCCGGCGAGGCGTGTCACCGGGCTCGTAATTGCGGACGCCGAAGAATTCCACGCCAGCGCCGCCTACGCGGGCCGGGATGGAACCGGCATAGACGCGCGTCCGACGCGGGCGGATGGGAACCTGGCGAATACGGCTGATGGACGGGAGGACGAACAACTGACCAAAGACCTGGAGGTCGCGGACGAGCGCGACCAACCCGAGCGCGTCGCCGCCTACCGCATGCACACGCTCGAACGGAAAACCGCCGCGCGGGCCCTGCACCGTGTATGCGAAGGAGAAACTCGCGCCACCGGCCAGGGAGATGAAGTGGCGAGGGCTGCCATCCGTCACGACGAGATCGAGCGAAACAACGTCTTCCAGCGCCAACTCATCCAGCGCGGGTCCGCGGTTGAGGACTGTGACCTGAACCTTGACCGGCGTGCCGGGTGACACGCGTTCCATTGCCAGCTCACGGCGCACATCCAGATCCATACGCTCAGGCGCAACAAGGAGAGCATACAAGAAATAGACCAGCAAGGGCAGAGTCAGAGCCAGCAGCGCGCCGTGCAGACTGGCAAGCCCCGCCAGGACGAGAAGCAGGATCAGAGTGCCGAGGGTGAAGGCGCGAGACATTGGAATAGACCGAAAGGCATGCGAGGAGGCGATCCTTGATCAGGTGATGACCGGGACCGGAACACGGGACAGCACATCATGGATGACGTCGCCCGTGACGGAATGGGACATCCAGTATTCCGGCTGGAGGATCAGCCGGTGCGTGAGGACAGAGGCAGCGTAATGCTTCACGTCGTCCGGGATTACGTAGCTGCGGCCATCGATGGCGGCATTGGCGCGGGCCAGCTTCAGGAAGGCGAGAGAGCCGCGCGGCGAGGCGCCCACCGCGACACGCCGGTCCGCACGAGTGGCCTGGACCAGCGCAGCAATGTAGCTTTCGATGTCGGCATCGACGTGGACCGACTCGACGGCCTCCCGCAGCGGCGCGAACTGTTCAGGCTGCAAGACCTGGTAGAGCGCAACCTCGTCTTCCACGCGCGTACCGCGGCGGCGCAGAATCTCCTTCTCCTCATCCAGCGTGGGGTAACCGACCGACAGCTTGACCATGAAACGGTCGAGCTGGGCCTCCGGCAGCGGAAAGGTGCCTTCGTATTCGATGGGGTTCTGGGTGGCGAGCACAATGAACGGATC
This sequence comes from Anaerolineales bacterium, assembly GCA_035498395.1. Classification (GTDB taxonomy): domain Bacteria; phylum Chloroflexota; class Anaerolineae; order Anaerolineales; family Villigracilaceae; genus Fen-1038. Next base: position 28,058 of record DATKAF010000079.1, on the reverse strand, counting down.
GGGAAGCACGAGCGTTTCGCCTTCGATGGTGACCTGGTGTTCCTGCATGGCCTCCAGCAGGGCAGACTGAGTCTTGGGCGAGGCGCGGTTGATCTCGTCGGCCAGCAGGATGTTCGTGAAGACGGGTCCCTGGCGAAGCTCGAAGGCATTGGTATTGCGATTGAAGACATAGCCGCCCGTGATATCGCCGGGCAGCAGGTCGGGGGTGAATTGGATGCGCTTGAACGCCAGCCCCAGGGCGGTGGAGAAACTTCGAGCAATCAGGGTCTTGCCAAGGCCGGGGAAATCCTCGAACAGAATATGACCGCCTGCCAACGCCGTGGCCATGACCATTTCAAGCAGCGGGCGCTTGCCAACCACGGCCCGCTCCACTTCGACGATCACCTTCCTGCTTAGGGCGGAGACTTCATCGACGCCGGTCACTGCTATTCTCCATTTGTGACTCAAGGTAATCCGCGACGCGCCGGATATCGGTATCCAGGGCCGTGCGCGGTGGACGCATGAAGCGGCTTCCGGGGACGAGGAAATCCACGAACGAATAGTTCATACCGGCATCGAGGTATTTCTCGACGGCCTCTTCCGACGAAAGCTGCCGACCAACCGGACCGGACGCGGCATCCAAGCCCCGGGCGATGCGACCGAAGCGGTTGGCAAGCTGCCATTTGAAGTAGTTGCCGCGGCGGGAATTCGAAATCCAGGCTGCCAGGGCCTCCACCTCCCCTTTGGGTTGAGGGCGCTTTGTATCGCGGGGCCTGGAGGGGGTTATCTCCGGCAGGAGGTTCCAGAGGACGACGAGAAGCAGACCAACCACCAGGAATGTCCAGAGAAGCCACTGGGGAATCAGCGAATAGTAGATCTGCAAAAGCCAGAGGAGATACGCCAGCGGGACGACAATCAACTGGAAGATGAGGTCGCGCAGGAGGTAGGCAAGGAGGAGCGAGCCAACCACCAACACCAGAAGGACCGGCCAGCGAGGTCTGGTCATTGGGATTGCCCACAAGCTTGCAGGATTGAATTCAAACAGGCCACAGCCTCGCGGATGTCATCCTGGGAGGAACCGGTAATGCCGTAGCGGGCGGATTCGAACAGGCGCGTCAGTCGCTGGACCGCGTGCGCCGGCAAACCGGCCTGCTCCAGCCGCTCCGCAAACTCGCGCGGGGTGGAGGAGCGGGAGCGCTGAAGGCCGCGGCCGGCCTGGACGGCCTCGCTCATGCGCACGTAGGACTGGATGATGACATCGCCCCAGTCATGCCCGGAGGCTATCTGGCCAAGCGAGGACTGTGCTATATCGCGGATGGCATCCAACTCGGAATGCCGGCGAGCGGGCCGGAACCACCAGCGGTAGGCGGCCCAGAGCAGCCAGAGCAACGAGACTAGCACGAGAAAACTGACCGCAAACACCCACCAGGGAGCCATGTGAGGCGCGGTGAAGGCGGGCAAAGGGGAATCGCCGCCTGCGCCGGACGGAACCGGATCGGATGGGTCGACCGGCTTGGATTTGAGAAAGGGCAGATCGATCAGGCTGTAGCGGAGGGCGAGCAGAACCGCCAGCATGCCCAGCGCCAGGCTCAGCATCTGGCGGATGACCTTCTTGCGCATATCAGGCGGCATCAGCCAGAAGAACAGGAGCAGGTTGATGACGAACGCGGCCCAGAAGAGCAGCACCTTCCAGAGAGGAGTCTGAGTCACCGCCTCCTCGGCGCTCAATGGCAGGGGCGCGGCTGCGCCCGGCTGATCGAAGGAAAGCGCCCGTGCGGGCTGGAAGCGGACGTCGTGCAGGCTGGAGGCGAGGACCGCGACCGCGGCGAGGACGAACACACAGAGGATGAGCAGCCAGCGTCTGCCAATCATGATCGAGCAGATTTTACCACCGGGGTTTTAAGATTCCGAGCCGCGGATGGCAGCGCAATGATATACTGCCCGGGACATGGCTGAGTGCGAGGGAAGGCTTCACCCGCGGGCACGGGAAGGAATCGTGCTGATGAACGAGGGCCGCTACTTCGAGGCGCACGAGGAGCTGGAGGAAGCATGGCGGGAGGAGAAGGGGCGAGTCCGCGAGCTCTACCAGGGAATCCTCGAAGCAGCCGTGACGTATCTGCACATCCGGCGCGGGAACTATCCGGGCGCCATGAAGGTCTACGCGCGGAGCATGCGCTGGCTGAAGGACTGGCCTGAACAATGCCGCGGGGTGGACGTCGGGCAGCTTCGCAGGGACCTGGCAACGGCCATCTTCGAGGCGCAGCTTTTGGGAGGGGCCCGGCTAGCCGAGTTCGATCCGGGGCTGCTGAAGCCCGTCCGGATGGATGAGGAAGACCGTGACCAGGAATGACCGGGGCATGCGCAGTATGAGCTTAGAGGCAAAGAGGGAGCCGACAGGAAATACGCGGGAACAGCCTGAGGACAAAGGTACCGCGGCGAAACCGGGGCGTGTCCACCTGTGCGACCGGTGCGGGGCTGAGATGACCGAGCGCCAGTGCAAAATAGTCTGCCCGAACTGCGGCAGCCGCTACGACTGCTCGGACCTGAATATCTACTTCGATTAGCGATGTTTTCGGCAAGGGGGTTTTGCAGATGCCCGTTAGCGAGGAAACGGCGAAGCGACTTCGGCCTTTGTTTCGTTACTCCCCATATGCCGGGCGAAGGTTCCCCGGCCGAAGCCAGAGATCAGCAGCCGGCCCGGGTCACGGCGACCAAGCCCAGGCTGGCTGTCGTATCCCAAGTTCTTAGAGGTGCATCATGGCTATTCTAGGCTGGAAGGCGGGCTCCGAACAATACCCGCCCATGGAGTTGTTGGATTATGCGGTGGCGGCTGAAGAGGCCGGCTTTGATTGCATCAACGTCAGCGATCATTTCCATCCGTGGAGCGAAGAGGGGCAAGCCCCTTTCACGTGGACATGGCTGGGAGCGGCAGCCGTCAAGACCAAGCGAAGCATGGTGGGCACGGGGCTGACCTGCCCCATCCTGCGATACCACCCGGCCATCATCGCCCAGGCGGCAGCGACGCTCGCATGCATGGCGCCGGGCCGGACGTTCCTGGGCCTGGGAACGGGCGAAGCACTGAACGAGTATTCGAGCACCGCCGAATGGCCGGGTTACGACGTACGCCAGGCAATGCTGCGGGAAGCGATCGTCCTCATGAGAGAACTGTGGACGGGCGAGGAGATCAGCTTTGACGGCGACTTCTACGCGACGCGCAAGGCCCGGCTCTACACGCTGCCGGAGCAGCCGGTGCCGATCTACATCTCCAGCAAGGTACCGGCGAGCGCCGGGTTTGCCGGTGAAATGGGCGACGGGCTCATGACGACCGGCGGACAGGAGCCTGCGGCTTACAAGAAGATCATCGCAGCCTTCGAGCACGGCGCGCGCGACGCAGGGAGGGACCCGACCAGCCTTCCCAAGACCATTGAACTCAGCGTGGCGTATACCGACAATATGGAAGGCGCCATCGAAGGCTCCAAGAAGTATTGGGCGGGAACGTTCATCCCGGCCCTGTACACCCAGAAGATCTACACGCCCAAACAGTCAGCAGAGAATGGCAAGGTAATAGAAGCGGACGCCGTACGAAAGCACGGCTGCTTCTCCTCGGATCCGGAACAACACGTGCAATTCGCACAGCAATACCTGGACCTGGGCTTCGATCAACTCTATTTCCACTGCCCGGGCCCCGACCAGAAGGACTTCGTCCAGAGGTACGGAAAGGATGTGCTGCCGAGGCTGCGGCGGGAATCTGCCGAAGCTCCGGCGGGCAGGCAGCAGAAGGGGAACGGGAAGTAGGGAGCAGGCTAGCGGGTGGTGCGCCAGCAACCACATCCAAAGAAGAGTAGCAAATGCAAGAACCGCACCATCGAGTGTGGGGGGTTGCCGTTCACGGGGTAGATGTGCTCTGAGGGAAGGGAGTATGCGTCGGAAGCGGGTTGAACTCCAGCAGCGGATAACGGGTGGGAGTCTGCTGCGGCGCAGGCGTGGGAACCAGAGGCAGCCAGCCGCTGTAGCCAAAGTAATCTGACAGGAACGCCGCACGCTCGTCAGCGGTCATCGGACGAGGGCGAGCATAATCCTCCAGCATGGCCGTTAGCAGCTCAGTTCCAAGATAGCGGCCGTCATAGAAAACATGGCGGTCGAGGAACTCGTAGCGCTCGGCGGGCTGGAGTGGGAGGCCGGGGCCGGGCGGCTGATTCCCCATCTGCCCGAAAAACAGGTTGCCAAGTCCGTAATGGATGAAGGCGCCGTTATCGAACTCCATCTTCATCGGCACATGGGACTGGCTCCCGCTGACGATCACAGCACCGGCATCCGCCATGCGGCGAAAGTCCACTTCCTGCCAGGGCATCACCTGCGGCGAGTAGCCCTCCTTGTATTGGAAGGTCACAATGGGAAGCACGCCCTGGGCACGCAGGTCCTTGATCTGCGAGATCATCAGAGGAAAGTTGCACGGGTTGGCCCCGGGCGAATAGGCGGTGGCATCCGGCTTGGGCGGCTCGCCGGAGTCGCAGCCGAGAAATGCCAGCTTGTTGCCATTCACGGTCTCGAGGAGTGGCTTCTGTGCCTCGGCGAGATCCGCCCCGCCACCGAAATAAGCCATGTGATGCTGGCGGTAAAGATCCAGGGTGTAGAGCAGGGATTGCGCGCCATTGTCCAGGATATGGTTGCCGGTTAATTCGACGATATCGACGCCGACGTCATCGAACAGCCGGATGTAGCGAGGATCGCTGCAAAAGAACCGGTTGCGGTCCGGATTCGGCGGCGGGCAGGCGGGGTCGAAGGCGACCTCGTTGCTCACGTGGAACAGATCGGCCTGGCGCAGCAAGTCGCCGATAGCCTGGCCGGGATAGTCCAGGCCCTTTACCTCCATCTGGTAGGCGATCTCGCGGACGAGAGAACTCGTGCCTGTCATGATGACGGTTGCCAGCCGGGATGGATCGCGGTTGGAGGCCGGTAACGGCAAGCTGGCCGCGTCGCGTCCTGATGATTCGACGGTGAAGAAGACCGTAAGCTTGTAGGTGTCGAGGTCGAAGTCCTTGCGGAGAGGGGATTGACCGTCCACGGTCAGGACCTTCCAGCGCGGCTCAATCGACTCGAAGGGGATGATGGACCAAGATGGCATCGCGGACCAGGCGCGGTCCAGAAGCTGATCCTCGGCGACAACCTGGACTGGGATGCCGGGCTTGCCCCAAAGCTCGGTGAAGGCCTCCAGGGTCGAGGCGTCCATCAGGAGCGGCCATTTGCTGTAGGAGGCGGTGGAGTCGCCGGCCCAGACGGCATGCAGCTCATCGGAGGTCACACCATCCAAGACAGTTGGGAAGGGGGCAACGAGAGCATACGCCCACTTGCTGCCCACGCCTTCCATACCGGGATGGAAACCGATGCTCAACGTTGCGCGGGATGGGTCCGAGGCGAGAGGAAGGCCCCAATCCCGTGAGACATCGCGGAGGGGATCGGGTACAGCCGGTGAAATATAGAGGGAGGGCGGGGCAGCCGCAGCTGTTGCGCTTGGGGAGGGCGAGGGAAGCGCCGCAGGGGTTTCAGTGGATGGAATGGCAGGGGCGGGCGTGCAGGCAGCCAGCAGCAGGCCATATATCAACAACAGATATAGCCGTGTCACGGGGAGGGATTATAGCTTACCAGCCGCTGAGGGCGAAATAGCGGGTCAGGAAGGCGGCTCGTTCCTCGGGCGTCATCGGGCGCGGGCGGGCGTAGTCTTCCAGCTCGGCGGTTAGCAATTGCGTGCTGATGTAACGCCCATCATAGAAGATATGCCGGTCGATGAACTCTTGGCGGGTCGGCGTGCTGGAGTTGCCCATTTGATCGAAGAACAGATTGCCGAGGCCGTAGTGGATCAGCCCGCCGTTGCGGAATTCGAGGGTCTGCGGGTTGTGGGACTGGCTGCCCTGCACGATGGCAGCACCCGCGTCGGCCATCATGCGGAAATCCTTGAGCTGCTGGTCGAAGGGTTTGGGATCGTACGTCTCGTAGTACTGGAATGTCGCGATCACTAGGTAGCCCTGGGCCTTTAACTGGCGGATCTGGTCCGCCATGTATTGATAGTCACAGGGGGCAGCCCCCGGGCGGGTTTCCGTGGCAGTCGGCATGCGCCCGACATCCGGCGAGTTGCAGCCGATGAATGCCAGCTTGTTGCCCTTGTTCTCGAGGAGCAACGGCTTGCGGGCATCCTCCAGGTCGGATCCGCCGCCGTAGTGAGCCATGCCATTCTGGTTGTAGAGCTTTAGCGTGAGCAGCATGGCCTCGGGGCCGTAGTCGGCATAGTGATTGCCGGTCAGTTCGACGACGTCGGTGCCGATCGAGGTCAGGAGGTCGATGTAGCGCGGGTCGCTGCAGAACACGAGCTTCTTGGTCTGGCTCGGATCCGGAGGAGGGCAATTTGAGGCGAATGGGACCTCATTGCTGACGTGAGCAACATCCGCGTTAGCCAGCCAGTCGTGAATATCGCGGCCGGGATAGGTGATGCCCTTGGTGTTCATGATGAATGCCGTGGCGCGCACGAGGGCAGTGACGCCGGTCGTAACAACCGTGGTCAACTTCGCGGGATCACGATTGGTGGCGGGCAGAACCGGCAGCCTCTCCAGCGGGCACGGCGGAGCGCAAGTTACCGCGAACGTAGCGCTCAAGGGATAGTCGAACGAGGACTGCATGAGATGCAGTCGGTGGGGCTCAAAGTCCTTTTGAACCGGGGATTGATCACCGACTGCCAGGACCTTCCAGCGGGGATCCAGCTCCTCGAACGGAACGATGGCCCAGGAGGGACGCTGGGCCCAGGCCGTATCGATCAGTTGACCTGACGGCACGGCCTGCACGGAGCCTGCGGCAGGCGCGCCCCACAGCGATGTGAACGCGGCGGACGTAGACTCGTCCATCAAGAGGGGTACGCCTGCAAACGGCCCCGCCTTCACCCCACCCCAGTTGGAACGGATGTCGCTAAAAGCTACAGCATCCGTGACGGTCGGGAACGGCGTGACCAGGGCGTACACCCACGTACTCCCGGCCTCATTCTCGCCCGCCATATCAAGCCAAACGGTGGCGGCAGCCCGATCCTGCTCGATGGGAATGCCCCAGGCCTGCGCAGCCCGGCGCAACTGCGCGGGCGCGGCGGGGCTTACCCACAGACGCGGAGCGGCGGCTTTCTGCAAAGCCGGAGCAACAGACTGGGGGGCTTGTGAGTGCTCAGAATGGCGAAAGAGACTTAGTGATAGACCGCCGTGCGATGGGGCAGCGATGATGTAAACGGCAACCGCAGCGACCAGAACCAAGCCAATAAAGAATCGGTAGCGCATGATGTGCCCCTTGTATTTCGGGCATTAGAACCCAGAAACGCAGAGAAGCCGTCAAACTAACAGAAGTGAAAGCACAATCGGAATCTTGAAGGCGAGAACCGCGGCCATCTTACCGAATTGTGAGATGGGCTAAAGCTTTAGGCGAGCACCGCGGTGCTCAATGTGTACTTCCGCAGGGCTTTCTCGTCCACCGTGACGCCGAGGCCGGGAGCAGACGGGACATCGATGGTGCTATCGGCGTTGAGCGTGAAGCTCTCCGCGGTGACATCCTGCATGTAGTAGCGGTTGGAGGCGGAGATGTCGCCGGGAAGCGTGAAGCCGGGGAGCGAGGCCAAGGCGAGATTGGAGGCCCGACCAACACCCGTCTCCAGCATGCCGCCGCACCACACGGGGATGGCCTGCGAGCGGCATAGATCGTGCACTTGCAGCGCCTGGCTGAGGCCGCCCAAACGACCGGCCTTGATATTGATCACGCGGCAGGCTTGCATTTCGAGGGCGTAGCGGGCGTGGCGCGGCGATACGATGCTCTCGTCCAGGCAGATCGGGGTTCGGAACTGCTGCTGCAGCTTGCGGTGATCCCAGATGTCGTCCTCGAACAGCGGCTGCTCGATGAGCAACAAGTCGAGGTCATCGAGAGGCTTGAGGGCCTGCGCCGTATCGAGCGTGAATGCTGAATTTGCATCGACCTGCAGGCGCATATCCGGGAACGCGGCGCGGACAGCAGAGGCATCCAGCACGTCGCGGCCGGGTTTGATCTTGATCTTAATACGCGCGTAGCCCGCGTCGATATAATTGCGCACGGTCTTGACGAGGACGGCGGGAGATTCCTGCAAGCCAACCGAGACGCCGACCTCGACGCGTCGGCGCTCGCCGCCCAGCATCTCGCGCAGCGACTTCCCGCTGCTCTTTCCCAGCAGGTCCCACAGCGCCATCTCGATGCCGGCCTTGGCGAGGTGATGACCGCGGATGCCCGAGACACGCGACTGAAAATCGGCGGCGTTGACAACATCCTCATGAAGGATGAGAGGCGCGATGAAGTCCCTGATGATGTGCAGCGCGGTGGAAGTCGTCTCATAGTTGTAACCGGGATCATGCGATGCCACGCATTCGCCGTAAGCCGTGAGGCCCGCTGACCTGAGCTCGATGAGGATGCACTCGCGGTCGAGCTCGACGCCGAAGGAGGTCTCGAAGGGGGCGACGAGCGGCATGCGCAGGTGATACAGGCAGAGGGATTCGATCTTCATGGCTTCCTATTCGGCGGGACACGCGAGGGTTTGCAAGGCCTGATTAGTAATGCCCGAGTCGGCGGAGGGCAGCTTGCCGAGGCGCTGCCATGTGGAGCAGAGCAGCGGGTCCATCTCTTTGGTGGCGGCACGGGCGGAGAGACTCAGGTCGTACGCTCCCTGCCAGTCACCGGTTTGGGCGTGGGCCTCGATGAAGGGCAGGAATTCCGGGCCGAACTTCGCACGCAAGCGCCGTGCAGTGGCCTGCTTCTCCATCTTGAGGACCGACGGCCAATCTTGGAACTGCCGCGCCAGGTCGGCCTTCTCAAAATAGTAGCACCATTCGCGCGGCGGCTCGGAGCCGAAGACCTGTGGATCCGGCGGATCGGCGCCAACATCCGGCGAGATGCGGCTGACGTTCGACACGCCCACAAGCTGCTCCTGCCCGCTCTCGTAGAATGGTTGACCTGCATAGGCAGAATCAAGGACTTGCAAGCAGCGGTTCTCACCCTGGCGGATCACCGAAATGGCATCAGAGGTGTTCCCGGTAAATTTCAGGTTGCGGTCGGCGTACGAGATGTGCTTGCCGGGAACAAGATCGAAGTTGAGGAAGCGGTCATTGGTGAAGAACCAGTATGGGACCGCTCCGTCCTGGTACTGCCCGTTGAACAGCACGTTCAGCGCGAAGCTTGCGTCATAGCCGGGGATCGATGCGGACGGCTGCTCGAAGGAAAGGATGGCGGTGCCGGGCTTCAGAGCAGGGACGCGCCAGGCGAGCTGCCAATAGTAGTCGCGCTCGGCGTCCCACTCCAGACGATAGCGGTTGACGAGGAGCGCCTGCGCGGCGATCGCGAACATCAGCAGCAGGCCGAACACGAGGCGATGATAGCGGGTGCGAACCAGCCAGATGATCAGCGCCATGGTCATGAGAGCCGCGCCCAGCATCGGAGCGAGGGCAAAGCGATCGTCCCAGCGGCCTCCCGCGCTGAGCTGCTTGCTCGTCAGCCAGATCGGCAGGCTGCTCACCAGGAACGCCCACGCGCCAAAGAGAAAGACCTGCAGCGGGCTTTCCTTAGTCTCCCCTAAAAGGTCATCACTGACGCTCTGGAAGAGCGCGAAGACCACGGCGCTCAAAAGGCCGAGAGCGAAGGCAAACCACAGTGCTTTGCTCTGGAAGGTGAACCCATCCTGCGACGTAAGGCCGGTTATCCAGACTTGCAGGGTTGAGTAAATGAGATCGTTAAAGAGCCGCGTGACAAGGGCGAGGAGGCCGCCAAGCAAGGAGACACGAAAGTCCTCCAGCATCTTGAAGTCGCCCGCATAGTTGAGCTTGGTCAGAGTTGCCGGGAAGATGGCGACGCGCCACCAGGAATAGAAACCAAAGATAACAAGATATGGAAGCCACAGGAGGGCAGCGCGGCCGGCGGCTTTGCGGCGGTCCATCTTCCCGTCGGCGGTGAGCAGCAGCCACAACATCACGGGGCGGACCAGTTCGGGCCCGACGAAGTATTCGATGGTAAAGACCTGGACGAAGGCGGCGACCCATGAGAGAGGGAACAGATACCAGGCCCGTGAAGGATGCCTGACCGCCAGCGTCATCAAATAGGTGGAAAGCGCGAACAGGAAGAAGGCAGTGAAGTGCCGGTTGTATGCCGCCGAAACCGATTGCTGGAAGAAGCCCGGATAGACGAGAAGCAGGGCACAGGTCCAGCGGAGGTAGCCGTCGAAACGGGGCCACAATTGCTTGAGGGATAGATACAGAAGGAGGACGCCGCCCCAGCGCAACAGCAGCGTGACGAGGTGCCAGGCGAGGGGATTCAGGCCAAAGAGCGCGTACATCACCTGGTACGGCCATGCGAACGGACGGTCGAAGGCGAAGTAATTGTAGAGAAGCGGAGCGCTCCTGCTGTTCAGCAGGAACACCACCTCCCAATCGTCCCAGTAGTAGCCAAGGGAAGCGAGCTGATAGCCGTATGCCACCAAGCCGATCAGGAGCAAGGTAACCGGGTAGAACCACGGCTGCTGTGAAATGCGCGTGAGGCGGGGGAAGTCAAGACGCGAGCGCGAAGCTGCTGACTGATCCATGGAAAAATCAATGCAAGGGGAGCATGCGAAACCGCGCTGCCAGAGCGCAGCACGACGCTTTGCCGCTGGCTCGAAGCGACGGTTGAGAGCACTCGTCAGGCGGGCTTGGCCTCTTCGTCCGGCTGATCGAGCCCGAGCGAGCGCAAGGCTTCATCCATATTCACGCTCTCCTGGCGCATGCCCGGAACGGGCGTGCCGCAATATGGGCAGACGTTCCACGGCAATTCCATCAGTTTCCCGCAGTGATGGCACTCTTTCTTGAGCTTGGTATGGCAGTTCGGGCATACCTGCCAGTCATCCTTGACGCGCCGCTCGCAGCCGGGGCAAAGAGGTAGCTCTTCCAAGGCCTGGAGCAGCGATTCCTCCTCCAGCGTGTGCTGGTACTCCTCCTCCAGGGTGCGAGGCGGCCTCAAGATGAGGTAGATCAGAACACCGGGCAGGCTGAGGACCGCCACGAGCAACGCCGATAGTATCTGCACCAGCGGGTCGCGGGCGCGCGAGCGGATATCCCGATAGGTCCAAATCACCAGGGCGATCCAGAGGGCAGCCAGGAATGCACCGCCGAAGGCTGTGAGCACCAAAAGGAAGCTGCTGAGGAAACTGGGGTCGAATGGCATATGGCCTCCTATCCGCCGCCTGCGCCACCGCCGACAATGCCGCCTTCGGTGAGCCGCCGCAGATCTGAGAGGGCGGATTCGATCTCCTCGACCGTCACCGGGCGATCCTCGTCGCGGTGCTTGAGGGCTCCCGACCTGGCCTTTTCCACAGCCACCTCGCGGATGGCCGCGTTGCGAGCCAGGGCTTCCTTTACCAGAGCCGCACCCTGGGAGTAGCCGATCACCGGATTCAGCGCGGTGACAACAATGGCGTTCTTCGCCAGCCAGCCTTCGGCCTTCTCGCGGTTGGCTGCGACGCCCTTGACCGCCTTGTCGCGGAACGCATTGATGGCGCCGATCTGCACCTGCATCATCTCGAACAGGTTGTGAGCTATGATGGGCATCATGACGTTTAATTCGAGCTGCCCGGCCTGCACGGCAAGCGCCACGGTCGTATCGCAGCCGATCACGTGGAACATGGCCTGGTCGAGCATCTCGGCCAGCACGGGGTTCACCTTGCCCGGCATGATACTGGAACCCGGCTGAACGGGGGGCAGGTGGATCTCATCGAGACCGGTGGACGGCCCGGAGGCCAGCAGGCGGAAATCGTTCGCAATACGGATGAGCGTGAGGGCCAGCGTCCGCAGTGAGGCCGAAAAATCGGCGGCGTCCGCCATCGACTGCATGGACTCGAAGAGGTCGTCGGACTCGTAGAGCTCGATGCCGCTCAACTCCGAAAGCTTGCGCACCATGCGCTTGTGATACTCCGGATGGGCATTGAGCCCCGAACCGACGGCTGTACCGCCGATGCCGAGACGCCTGAGGCCTTCGGCGGATCGAGCAATGCGGTCCTCATCGCGTCCCACTGCCTTGGCGTAGGCTCCAAACTCCTGACCGAGCCGCACGGGGACGGCATCCTGCAGGTGAGTGCGACCTGACTTGACGATCTCGTCGAATTCCTGCGCCTTCAGCGCAAGCGCGGCTTGCAGGGACCGGACGGAGGTCAGCAGTTCGTCGAGGCGCCAGAGAGCCCCCAGCCGGATGGCGGTCGGGATGACATCGTTGGTGGATTGGGCCATGTTGACATGGTCGTTCGGATGGACATAGTAATTGCCCAACTCGCCGCCGAGGAGCTGTGTGGCGCGATTGGCGATCACCTCATTAGCGTTCATGTTGTGGCTCGTGCCGGCTCCCGCCTGGAACGGGTCGACGACGAACTCGGCGTCCCACTTGCGATCCATCACTTCCTGGGAGGCCTGGATGATGGCGTCTGCCAGTTGCCGGGCAGTGAATTTGTGACCGTCGACTTCGCGGTCCTTGAACAGGCCAAGCTCGAAGTTGACTTCCGCGGCGGCGCGCTTGATCAGCCCAATGGACCAGATGAAGGCGCGCCAGGGTCGCAGGCGGGTGATGGCAAAGTTATCGACGGCGCGCTGGGTCTGGACGCCGTAGTAGGCTCCGGCTGGGACGGACACCTCGCCCAGCGAGTCCTTCTCGATGCGAAAGCCCCGATCGCTCATTGCACCCTCCAGCCTTCCCTCCGGATAATGGAAATGCCCATGCCGCCAATTCTACTGCGTCTTGCCTCCCGGAGATACGGGGCCGCTACGGCGTATGGAATTCGAAGTGCCAGTCGTTGTTCTCAGACCAGTCGTTGGAGGTTTCCCCGATCACCTGATAGAAGGTAGTGCCGGGCTTGAAGTAGAACGGCGCGCCGGAGGGCGTGGTCAGGACCAGCGGCTGGTCGATATCGGTGCGCAGCCAGCGGGCGGGATAACCGAGGCCATCGCGAAAGACGAAGGCATTGCCCGAGTCCACCAGGTTGATATGGTAGATCTCGTCCTCCTGCTCGTTCTGGTTGGCAAAGGTGTGGGACACGAACAGCTCAACCACGTTGTCGGCTGCCACCTGCTTTTTCGTCAGGGCATCGGTGAGGGGCGCGTACGTCTCGGGGTTGTCGCTACAATCGTCGAGGTGAGCCGGCGTCTGGATGCGGCTTACCTCCTGGAAGCGCAGGTAGCGCCTGCTTTTCCAATCGTATTCCCAGTAGTTGTAGTCGCACTTCGAATAGTGCGTGAAGATGTGGTCGACCTTGTAGCCATCGGAGGGAGTACTACCGCTGAAGAAGCCGCTCCGCAGGGGCTGGCGCGAGTTATCCTGGCCGCGTCGGGCCAGGCAATCACTGAAGCGCGTGGAATCGAAATAGGTTTCGTAGTGCTTGATATCGATGATCTGGTTGCTGACCCTGAACTGGAAGAATGGCGGGCACTCACCATATCCGGGAACGATCACGAACTGCTGCAGATCCCCGCCGAGAAAATAGTTGAACTCGCGTGGGTCGGCGTAATTGAACGCGTAGTACCCGTGGTACATGCGCGTCACGTGCTCGTCAAAGTAGCGTCCTGAGCGCACCGGACCGATCTGCTTGGCATTGTTGCCATAGAAAATGCCGATGAAGCGGGTATCCAGCCATTCGATGTAGTACTCGAAGACCACGTCCGCTTCATTGAGGCCGTACTGTGGGCGTATGGCACGCGGGTAATTGGAGATCTTGATGACGAGCGGCCTGCGCTCCAAAATCGATGGATCAGCTGAGACCAGGCCCGTCAACGGGTTGTAGGCAGGGAACTGGGACTCGGCGGGGGTGTCCGGTGCGGCAGCCTGCGCTGGGTCGCCCACCTGCACGACCGGAAGTGGTGTCAATGTGGCCGGGACGGATGGCGGCAGCGGGGTGGCGTGCGAGAGGCTCCCCGTCCCCGGCTGGAACGGCGTTGGAGAGGGGGCCGCGCCGCCGGAAAAGGTCGGTATGGTCTGGGCGGATGCAGTCGGGGAACAAGAGACGATCAGACAACAAATGAGGGGCACGAACAAGAACAACCGGCAGTGGCGGGGCAACATAGTCAGAGCGATTTTACCAAAGGGCCGTCTCCGCCTGCGTAGCGATGCCATAGCAAAAAGAGCGGGGAATAGTGACCAGTTTCCGGTATCCAGTGAACAGTCCCGCTGCGCGGGATCTCCGCCCTGCTATAGCGGGGTCTCCGCTTCGCTAAGACTTCGCTCCGATAACCAGTATCCAGTAACCAGTGAGCAGTGAATGGAGGATGGATCATGATGAACGGTCATGGGCCATAACCCATGAGCTGAGGGAGATCGCACCGCTGCCGCACCGTGCACTGCGACCGCGTCGGGAGCGATGGCCAATGCTGATAGAATTAACCCCCGATGTTGATCCTGATCACGGCGCTGCTTTTGTTCGCGACAGCGCTCACCCTGCTGGTTTTGAGACTGGTCCGGCCGCAGTTCCGGTTCTCCTGGCTGATCGCGGTCGGTGTGACCTTCCTGGCGTGGATCACGGTCATACTGTGGCGCCTGTCGCTACCCCTATCGATCTCGTTCGGGACGTGGGGATCGGCGGATATCCTGCCGACGGCGCCGACGCTCGCCGCCGATCAATTCTCCTGGATATACGCCTTCAGCTTGACGACACTGGCGCTTGCTACGCTGTTGACCGCCACGGTACGGCAGGGCTTCCCGGATGCAGGCGAACTGTCTGTCAGCCTGGCGATCTGCGGGCTAGGTGTGCTGGCCGTCACAGCGGGTAATCCGCTCACCCTGGCGCTGATCTGGGCCGCGCTCGACCTGGCAGAATTGATCACCATGTTGAGCGCCACCGGCGCGCGAGGCGCAAGCGGGCGCGTGGTCGCGGCGTTCTCCATGCACGCCGCCGCCATCATCCTGCTGATGCTGGCACAGATCGCGAGCGGCTCGCCGGACAAGCCCGCCGGGGACTTTGCCTCCATTGCGCCGCAGGCAGGCTTGCTGCTGCTAGCCGCGGCAGGACTGCGGCTGGGCGTGCTGCCCTTGCACCTGCCCTACGTGCTGGGTTCCGGCCTGCGGCGCGGCATCGGAACCAACCTGCGGCTGTCATCGGCGGCGGCCGGGCTGATATTGCTGACGCGCGTACCGGCTGCCAGCCTCTCCTCGTGGGTCACGATCCTGATCCTGGTGGTGGCGGGCGCAGCCGGCCTGTATGCTAGCTGGATGTGGCTGCGGGCTCCGGATGAGCTGGCGGGCCGACCCTTCTGGATCATCGGCCTCGCCAGCCTGGCGGTCTACTCCGCGCTGCGCGGCAATCCGGTGGGTTCGGCAGCATGGGGCTCCGGCTTGATCCTGGCCGGAGCGGCGCTGTTCCTGTTCTCCGCGCAGCACATCTGGCTAAACCGCCTGCTCTTCACTGGCGCGTGGGTCATCTCCGCGTTGCCATTCTCTCTGACCGCAACGGGTTGGGATGGCAGCGGAGGCGTCCTGCTGGTGGGGCTTCCAGCATTCCTCATCGCACAAGCCATGTTGATGGCGGGCTTCGTGCGGCACGTGATCCGCCCATCCGCGCGGACCTCGCTGCAATCGCAACCGGCATGGACGCGCAGTGTGTACCCGGCGGGTATCGTGCTGCTGATCCTGGTGGCCGTGGCGCTTGGCCTATGGGGTTGGGACGGAGCGCTGGCGCTGGGTGCAGTGCTGCCCGGGCTGATCGCCGCGCTGCTGACCCTGGCATTATTATGGGCGGTCCCGCGTTTCCGCATCCTGAACCCGATACCGGCCCACTGGCTCCGGCCATCCACGGGAGCGCGCCTCTCTCGGCTCACGGGCGGCTTCGCGGGAGCCTACCGATGGCTGGCGGGCATCAGCCAGATGCTCTCCGACGTGCTGGAGGGCGAGGCCGGGTTGATGTGGACGCTGTTATTCCTGGTGCTGCTGATCGTCCTGATCGTGAAAAGGAATCCGTAGCTTGCTGCCGACGATCATTTCCTGGGCGGCTGTCGGTCTTGTCACCGTGACGTCCGCGGGCCTGCTGTTGCAGCGCGATTGGCGCTGGGACCTGGGCCTGCTTACCGCACAGTACGTAGGCGTGGCGATCCTGGTGGGACAGCACTGGCCGCTCGGGATGGCGGCTGCCAAGCTCGTGACCGGCTGGATGACAACCGCCGCGCTGGCCATCACGCTCACCGCCCTGCCCCCGAACGAAGAGCCCGCCGAGGGCTTCTGGCCGCAAGGCCGCACGTTCCGCCTATTCATGATCGGTATCGTGGTAATGCTGGCGGCGGCGCTGACGCCGAAGCTGCAGGAGACCCTGTCCGGCATCGGCGCGCCGGTGGTGGCGGGCACGGTCATCCTCGTCGGCGTCGGGCTGGTCCACCTGGCTACGAATTCGGAGATCCTGCGCGTCATCGTGTCCTTATTGACGGTGCTCAGCGGATTCGAGACGCTGTACGCAGCGTTGGAAGGCTCCGTGCTGGTGGCGGCGTTGTTGGCCGCCGTGACCCTTGGGCTCGGCCTAGTGGGCGCATACCTGCTCATCGCCTCCACACCGGAGGAAAGCCTGTGAGCGCTCCGTTCTTTTGGATCATCCTGCCGATCCTGATCGGACTGTTCACCCTGCTGCTCGTCAGCGAGCATGCGACGACCATCGCGGGGGGCACGGCGGCCGCTGCATTGGCGGTACTGGCGTTGGTGCTTCCCATCGACGAGGCGCTGAAGCTCGGGCCGCTGTCGCTGAAAGTCGCATCTTCCGCTTCCTTCCTTGGACGCAGCCTCGTGCTACCGGCAACCACCGCGCCGCTGCTGGCCGTGATCTTCGGCATGTGCGCCCTGTGGTTCTTCGGAGCCGAGGCGGCCGGCACGGCAAGACGGTTGATACCGCTGGGCCTGATCATCACGGGACTGCTGGTGGCGTCCATCGCAGTGCAGCCCTTCCTGTTCGCTTCACTGCTGATCGAAACGGCGGTGCTCGTGGCAGTGCCGCTCCTGGCAGAACCGGGACAGAAACCAGGGCGCGGCGTGGTACGTTTCCTGATCTACCAGACGCTGGGCATGCCGTTCATCCTGCTGGCGGGCTGGCTGCTGGCCGGCGTGGAGGCCAGCCCCGGCGACCTCTCGTTCACGTTGCAATCCACGGTCATGCTGGGGCTTGGCTTTGCCTTCCTGCTGGCGATCTTCCCTTTGTATAACTGGATCCCGCAACTGCTGGAAGAGACATCGCCCTACGTGGCCGGGTTCCTGATCTGGCTGCTGCCAACCGTCGTCATCGTGTTCGCCATGAGCTTCCTGGACCGCTACGCATGGCTGCGGACATCCCCTCAGATCGTCGGCGGGCTGCGGCTGGCAGGCGTGATCATGCTCGTGACGGGCGCGTGGTGGGCCACGTTCGAACGGCACCTTGGGCGGCTGATGGCGTACGCCGCCATCGCTGAGACCGGATTCCTGCTGCTGGCATTGGGCCTGGCCTCGGCCAACAGCGCCAGCATCGTCTTCCTGTTCCTGATCCCGCGCGGGCTGGGGCTGGCAATCTGGTCGCTGGGCCTCTCCGTGCTGCGCAAGAACCGGCTGCCGTTCGAACTCTCGTCGGCGCACGGCCTGGCCCGCTCGTATCCGTTTGCAGCGGGCGGAATCATACTGGCCGCGCTATCGAGCGCCGGCTATCCGCTCCTGGCAGGTTTTCCCGCCCGCCTGGCACTCTGGCAGGGACTCTCGGCTGAGTCCTCCGCAACGGCGGCCTGGTACCTGATCGGTCTGCTGGGTTTGCTCGTCGGAGCGGTGAGGCAGCTTGCCACGGTCGTATCCCAGAGGGAAGAAGGCCCGTGGAAACCCTGCGAGGACCTGATCGAGCGGGGAATGCTGGGGGTCGGCGTGCTCGGATTGACCTTGCTGGGCGTATTTCCGAGAATAACCGTTTTAATCGCCGAGAAGCTGCCGCTGATGTTCCAGCACTTGAACCGCTGAGCCGGGCGCGGTGAAGCATCGAAGTGGGGGAGAGCCTGAAGAGACCGAACAGCCCGTCCGCCGGTGGACTATCTGCCGGAATCGAACTGCGATACTCCCATATCCTTAAAAAGTCCTCATGCTATAATTCAGAGTCGCCCGGAGGAATTTATGGAATTCGAACAGATCGGTAAACGCCTCGAGTGGCTGGACGAGCAGCAGCGCCAGAGCAAAAACAATGTGGGGGACCTGGGTACGCGCCTGACCGCTCTTGAGACCAGCGTCAACGCGCTGAACCAGCAGTTCAAGACCCTCAGCAAGGAGCTGACGGAAGTCTCCCCCATATCGGCGCGCATCGACCAATTCGAGCAGATGCTCTCGAAGCAGCGGGCTGACCTGAGCAAGATCATTGACACCGTGGAAAAGGCAGCCATCAAGCGCGAGCAGGACATCCAGCAGATCTATCAGAAGGAACTCGAGGAGATCCGCAAGTCCGTGTTCCAGGTGAGCAAATCGGTCAACACCGATGAGATCATGAAGAAGCTGAGAGACCGGACGCACGAAGAGCAGCGACTGGCAACCTCGGTGCTGGACACGCGCAGCATGGTGGATACGTTCGAGGCCCAGATCAAAGACGTCATGCAGGCGCAGAAAGCGATCGAGGATGGGCGGCGGCAGGACCAAAAGCGGGTGTCCGACCTGCTGGGGGAGATCGCAGCCACACGCAAGCGCGCCGATGACGCGCGTGAGCGGGCGACCGTATCCGGCGACGCGATCCGGAACGCGGAAAACCGCATCAACCAGGTGCTGGAAACCGAGACGGCGCGCCAGGAAGCTCAAACCGCGTTCCTCACGCAGCAATCGATAGCGCAATTGGAGCGCGAGCGCACGTGGAAGGATTGGCAGGCTAAGTTCGAGGCGTTCACGAAGCAGGCCGAGACGATGGAAGCGCAGGTGGCCACCCTGGACGATTCCATCCGGGCCGCGCGCCGCGCGCAGGAATCGTACACCGAGCTGAACCAGCGCCTCGAGCGGCGCATCGCGGAGGTCGGAGAAATGCAGCGCCTGGCCGAGGACCGCATCCGGCAGGAATGGGTGGCATTCAAGGCGGATGAACAGAAGCGCTGGACGGGCCACGCCCTCTCGCAGGAAGAATCCATGCGTGATTTTCGCAAGTCGCTGGACAAGTTCGAGCACCGGCTCACCGCCCTGGACGATTCAACGCAGACCGCACAAGACCAGATCAGCCAAACCACCGAGGCGACCGAGCAACAGTTGCAGGAGCTGATGAACATCGCGCAGGAGTGGCTGACCGCCTACGAGCGCATCATGGGGCACGGCAAGACGAAGGTACGCAAGTCCGCCCGCGCCTAGCTCCTCATTTCGGCACAGAAAGAACCTCGAACCCCGATGCGCGTGATTGGCACGGCCGGACACGTCGATCACGGCAAATCGACCCTGATCGCGGCTCTCACCGGCACACACCCCGACCGGCTCAAAGAAGAACAAGCGCGCGAGATGACCATCGACCTCGGCTTTGGGTGGCTCACGCTGCCCAACGGCGAGGAGATCGGCATTGTCGATGTGCCGGGACACCGCGATTTCATCGAGAATATGCTGGCAGGCGTGGGAGGCATCGATGCGGCCTTGCTGGTGGTCGCCGTGGACGAGGGAGTGATGCCCCAGACACGCGAGCACCTCGCCATCCTGGACCTGCTGCAAGTCCCGGCGGGCATCATCGTAGAAACAAAAACGGACCTGATCTCGGACAGAGAGTGGCTCGACGCGGTGGATGCGGACATCCGCGCGGCAGTCAAGGGTACCGTATTGCAGGATGCGCCGATCGTGCGAGTCTCCGCGCGCTCGGGCAGCGGCCTGCCGCAGTTGCTGGCCGCGCTGGTGGAGGTGTTGGGCGCGCAGCCCGCGCGGCGAGACCTTGGGAGGCCGCGATTGCCGATCGACCGGGTGTTCACGATGAGCGGCTTCGGCACCGTCGTGACCGGAACCCTGATCGACGGGCACCTAGGGGGCGGGGAGGAGATAGAGGTGCTGCCTTCCGGCCTGAGCGGGCGTGTGCGTGGCTTGCAGACGCACCGGAAGAAAGAGGAAACAGCGGCGCCAGGCTCGCGCACGGCGGTAAATATCTCCGGCATTGCGGCGGAGGCGATCCAGCGCGGCGAGGTGCTGGCACGCCCGGGCCAGTACGCGCCGACGCGCCGTCTCGACGCGCACTTCCGATTGCTGGGAGATATCTCGACTCCCCTGCTGCACAACACAGAGGTCAAGGTATTCACCGGCACATCCGAGGTAGTCGCGACACTGCGGCTGCTGGGCGCGGAAGAATTGGCACCCGGAGCGGAAGGCTGGATCCAGTTGGAGCTGCGGGAGCCATTGGTCGCGGTGCGCGGGGACCGGTATATCCTGCGGCGCCCCTCCCCCGCCGAGACGCTGGGCGGCGGCATCATCGTGGACGCGCAACCAAAAACGCGCCATAAACGGTTTGATAGCGCGGTGATCGAGTCGCTGGCATCGCTCAAGCGGGGCTCGCCATCGGAGGTGCTGCTGGAGGCGGCGATGGCGCTGAATGCGGCCCCGCTGAAGGACGTGATCGTGCGCTCGCGGCTCGAACCGGCGGCCGCAGCCGAGGCGTCGAAAGAACTGTTAGAGAGCGGCATGCTCATCCCGCTGGAGAACGGAAGTGGCGGGGCGGCCGATGCGCGGCTGGTCATCACGAAACCGCACTGGCAGGCGCTGCGCGCCAAAGCCGAACAATCTGTGAGCTCCTACCACGGCAAGTACCCGCTGCGAGGCGGGATGCCGCGCGAGGAGCTCAAGAGCCGGCTGGGCATTTCACCCCGGCTACTCAATGCGGTGATCGACAAGCTTGCCTCCGAGCAGGAGATCGTGGATCATGGCGAATGGGTGGCTCGAGCGGGCCACAGCATCCACCTGAACCGCGACCAGCAGGCGCAGGTGGAGGTACTGATGCGGAAGTTCGCGCAACAGCCCTACGCGCCCCCAACGTTCAAAGAATGCCAGGCCGAACTGGGCGATGAGCTTGCCAATATGTTGATCGAGCAGGGCCGCCTCTTACCGGTTTCCGCGGAGATCGTCTTCCGCAAAGAGGACTATGATGAGATGGTGAGACGGGTACGCGCGGCGCTGCAGGAGCAGGGCCAGATCACGCTGGCGGAGGTGCGTGACCAGTTCAACACCAGCCGGAAGTATGCACAGGCGCTGCTCGAACACCTGGATGCAACCGGCATTACAAGACGTGACGGAGATATTAGAAAATTGAGATAGAGGATGAACCCATGTGCGGACGATTTACTTTAACGCTCGACCCTGCCGAAGTGAAAGAGCAATATGAGAATGCCTCGTTCCCGGAGAAGTTTGCGGCGCGCTTCAACATCGCGCCGTCGCAGGCCATCCTGGCGATCCCCAACGACGGAAAGAACGCGGCCGATTTCTTCCTGTGGGGGCTGATCCCGTCCTGGGCGAAGGACGCCGCGATGGGCGCGCGGATGATCAATGCCCGCGGCGAGACGCTGGCAGAAAAGCCTTCTTATCGCGGGGCATACAAGTACAAGCGTTGCATCATTCCCGCCGATGGCTTCTACGAGTGGAAATCGCAGCCCGGGACGAAGACCAAGGTTCCGTACTTCATCCACATGAAAGGCGGCAAGCCTTTCGCCTTCGCGGGCCTGTGGGATGAATGGCACGCGGCAGACGGCTCGCCGGTGCGCACCTGCACGATCGTCACGACCGCGCCGAATTCGCTGATGGCGACCATCCACGACCGGATGCCCGTGATCCTGCAGCCCGAGGACTATGCCGAATGGCTGGACCAGGCCCCGCGCGCGCCGGACAGCCTCCAGCACTTGATCGCATCGTTCCCGGCAGACCAGATGGAGGCGTATCCGGTCTCGGCGCTGGTCAACAGCCCAGCCAACGACCGGGCGGAGTGTTTGCAGCCCGCCTAGACGGGCTAAATGGGCCGTTTTCCATGGAATACAGTGGAAAATGGCCCATAATCGGCTTAGCGGCGGATAAGCGTTTCCAAGGCGGCTTGACGCTCGATTCGGCGCATGATATTATCCGCGCCCGGAGCAGAATGCAGAACAAAGCTAACGATGTCCCGGACGCTGGCCCGGGGGGCACAGAAGAGTCCGATCGTACAACGGAAATAACCGAACAACCTGGAATCATCGCCCGATGGGTGCAGAGCCTACTGCAAATGGGGTTGGGCGAATTGCTGGTGCGCGCCACGACAAACCTCTTTTCGGTGGTTGCGATCGTGATCGTCATCTGGCTGGCTCAGGCGTATTTCCGCCAGCCGGCGGCAGCCTCCCAGCCCGCGAGCGGGAGCACTGGGGCCACCGCGATGCCCATCCAGCCGCCCTCGAACGAGGCAGTCGCGCTGGACATCTTCTCGATGGGCATCCCGCGGCAGGCAGATCTGCACACGAACGTGCCGGAACGGCCGCGCCAGGACATCATCACCTACACGGTGCAAAAGGGCGACACGGTCTCCGGCATCGCCGATAAGTACGGGCTGCAACCGAAGACCGTATTCGCCGCGAATTACGAGGTGCTGCAAGACGATCCGCACAACCTGCTGCCGGATCTGCAGCTAAAGATCCTGCCGGTGGACGGCGTCTACTGGGAGTGGCTCGGCGGCATTCCGTTCGGGCAGTGGGCCGCATATTTCAAGGTCAAGCCGGAAGACATCATCAACTACCCCGCCAACCACCTGGACGCCAACACCGTGGGCGATCCGCAGAACGCGAACATCAAGGCCAACACGTTTCTGATCATCCCCGGCGGCGAATATCAATACCACACGCCGGGACAGCTGCCCCTGGGAATCACCCGCAGCAACCCTGCATCCGCCCAGGTCGGAGGATCGGGAGCGTGCCCGCCGATCAGCGGCGGCGCGATCGGCACCGGCACTTTCGTCTTCCCGACAGACCGGCACTACCTTTCCGGTTTCGACTATTCCACCAAGACCAACCACCTGGGAATCGACCTGGCAGCCGAAATGGGCGACAACATCTACGCGAGCGATGGCGGCGTGGTGGTGTATGCAGGCTCGAACAGCTACGGCTACGGCAACATGATCATGATCGACCATGGAACCGGCTTCCAGACGCTGTATGCGCACTTGAGCGCCATCTTCGTGCAGTGCGGGAACAACGTCAGCCAGGGTCAGACGATCGGCGCGGCCGGGGCAACCGGGCACGCCAGCGGCCCACACCTGCATTTCGAGGTACGCACGGCCTCGGCAGTGATCAACCCGTGGGATGTCCTGCCGGCTCCCTGAAGTCTGCAACGTGCCTTCGCCGACCCGTCTTGCGAAAGGGGATTATTGCGGCTATAATCCGCTCACCCCGGGCGCGTAGCTCAGTTGGTTAGAGCGCATCTATCACACAGATGAGGCCGGGGGTTCGAGTCCCTCCGCGCCCACAAAAATGCCCCGAATGCGCGTCCCCTGAATAGATATCACACACGAAACGTTTTTGGGCAAACCCAAATCGTCCTATAAAAAGCGGGCCGGCCGGCGATCCGGTTGCACAACCTGCGCGACAGCTGCGGCTCCTACCATCTGGCTATCGGAACCAACCCAGAGGTGTTTCAGGCGTCGCTCGGCCATTCGAGCGTAGCTGTCACCTTGGGTGTATGCTCGCATTTGCCCCCGTGAGAAAGCGAAGAGGTTACAGCCCATATCGACAAGATTTTTACAGCTTGAGGAATATCTCGAGGGTAGGCAGTCGGGCTTCTAAGGTATCCAACTCAGAGTGCCCGATAATGTACCATTGTCAGTGACAATCATGGTCAACCCAGTTCCGTCCGGTTTCATCGCGAAGATGCCACTCCCGCTGTAGCTCGCGACGTACTCACCGTCTGGGGACGGGCTGCCGAACAGACCTACTGCGGCTACGTGGGTGAGTTGAGTTGGCGCGCCGCCGCCGATCGGGACAGACCACCAATCCGATGGCACCGTGTGCGCCGACGCAAGCGTTATGCCAAAAAGCCTATCAACCCAATTCGGCTGGGAGGATTGCGGGGGATCAATGGCGCTATACAGGATCGATTTGTCGTCAACACTGAATACGGGCGCATCAATTATAGGCGGCACGAACTGCCCGGCAAGCTGGACCTGATAGGCTCCTGAGCCATCAGGGTTGGCAACGAACAATTGATTCGTTCCATCTACGGGGCTGAGGGTGACGTAAGCTAACCGGGCTCCATCCTGCGACAAGCGCGGCCAATAAGCCTGCTCCGCAACTTTTACCGGTTGCCCGCCAGGATACTGCATGCGGTAGATTTCGTAGTATGCGTAGTGCTGACCCGCTACGCGTGTAGGCGCGTTGAAGTCGACGTGAGCGAAATAAAGATACCTGCCATCCGGTGACCAAACCGGTTGGTAGAACTGGTCTCCGCTGGATGCGGGTTGAAGGAGCAACTGCGGCGGAGACGAACCATCTAGGGGTACTGTGTACAGGCCCTGTTGGCCGGGGCCAGAGGAAACGCCGCTTCCACGCGGGGGCATGTACGCCATTACCAGAATCCCAGCTGTAGGAGACACGCTAGCAAAATCGATCCAGGCCGTATCGGGCGCCTGAAAGACTGTCGTAAGCTGGCCCGTCATCAAGTCGAGAGCTTGGATACTCATTGAGACGGAGTTGCCAGACTGCACCGATTTCTGATAAACGAGCCTACCAGTCAAGCCGAGTGCTGTCCACGTAATGGGTACCGTGCTGCTCGGCAGTAGCGGATTCCCGACCTTCTCATTGGATGAACTGCCAGCGATAGCCGCGACGCTTGTCGCTGAGGGAACGGGAGATGGCGGTGGCGGCAGGGTGCCTTTCGATAGATCGATCGAGCATGCCGAAGTCAGTATCAGTAGAAATGCCATCGCCATCACACCAGCCAGATTGAGTTTCCGCATGCAATACCTCCGCTTCACGGAATCCAGTTCACCGTGCCGGGAATTCCCCCTGTATCTGAAACCACTACCGTAACACCCGTCCCGTCTGGGTTCATCACGAAGATGCCGCTTGCGGTGTAAGTGGCAATGTGCTGGTTATCAGGAGCATAACTCCCAAAAAGGGATAGCCAAGGAATGTGCGTGAGTTGCTGCTTGACTCCCCCTCCAACGGGCACAGACCACCAATCGGATGGAATCGAACCATGGGGAGCATGAATGAGCGCTATCGGCAGCATACTGCCCAACCACTTCCAGGCAGAGGATTCGTCCGAATGGGGCGCACTGAAGAGAATGGATTGAGCATCTGGGGAGAACATGGGGGCATCGATGACGTTTGGTATCATGCCACCGGATAGAGTGACTTGGCGCTGTCCCGTCCCGTCTGCGGATGTCACAAATAACCGATTGACTGCGGTTTCAGGATCGACGTGAACATAGACAAGTTCACGGGAGTCTGGAGAGAGTCGCGGCCAGGCAGCATTGCTTACCACTATCTCGACTATGCCGCCTGGGAATGCGATGCGCTGAATCTCGGGATGACCGGAATTCTGTTGGCTCATATGCACAAAATAGATGTAACGCCCATCGGGTGACCAAACAGCTTGACTATTCCGATCGCCTGGCTGATCCGGGGCAACGAGCGGCTGAGGCGGCTGAGAGCCGTCGGCAGGCAGCATGTAGATTGTCTGCTGTCCATTCGGCGGTACATAGGAAATCGCTATCTGCTTTCCATCTGGGGACACGGCAGCGGAGTCCACCCAGCCCTGTGCTGGCGTCCGAAACAGGGTTGTGATGTCGCCGGTGGAAAGATTGAGCATTCGGACGGCGACCAATACATTTGTTCCGTGCCTTTCGCCAGCCGTGTACACAAGCTTACCCGATATATGAAGGCCGGCCCATGTTGGGAGAAGGTTTGTGCTGTCTAGCTGGGGGCCTTGAGTGATATCCACGGAGCAGGCAGCCAGTTGCCAGGCCATCATTAAGATACAAAGCGACGCACTCACGCGTCCATTCATGGAATCCATTGCACGGTTCCGGGGATCCCCCCGATGTCCGGTACAATCATGGTGAGACTTGAGCCATCCGGGCGCATGATGAATATCCCATTGACTGAAGAACTCACGATGTACTGCTTGTCCGGCGAGTAGCCGCCATAGAGCGATAGCGCGCCCAGATGCGTGAGCTGCTTGGGTGCACCACCGGTGATCGGAACTGACCACCAATCGGACGGAATGGAACCATCCGACAAGTGGACTAGGCCCGCACCCAAGATTGAATCGAGCCCCCTCAAGATTGAGCTTTGCGGAGGATCCTGTGCGCTGAACAGGATGCTTTGGCCATCGGGCGAGAACATCGGCACGTCGATGACATTGGATATGTACGGACCCTGGACGGGTACTTCAAGCGCCCCGGTGCCATCCGCATTCGCCACGTAGAGGTAGTTCTGGCCAGTTTGAGGATCCAGCGTGACGTAGGTTAGCCTAGTAGCATCATCAGAGAGCCGAGGCCAGTAAGCATTGTCGAGCAGCTTCTGCGGCGCACCGTCGGGATATGCCACACGCCAGATAGAGAGAGGACCTGGAGAGTGATAGTTCATGTGAGCAAAGTATAGATTCTTCCCATCCGGGGCCCACACGACCTGAGCATTCTGATCTTTTGGATCGGCCGGAGGGAACAGGAGCTGTGCAGGCTTTGAGCCATCGGTGGGCAGAGCGTAGAGCGTCTCCTGCCCGCCATGAGGAGCACTCACAGGTGGCGCGTATGAGATGACCATCTGCGTGCCGTCTGGCGATACGGCCGCAGAATCCACCCAGCCAGCATCGGGCGTCTGAAAGATCGGCTCAATAGCACCTGTAGCTAGATCCAACGAGCTGACATCGATGTAACCGTCATTTCCGATATAAATGCCAGCCGTGAAGATCAGTCGCCCGCCTAAGTGGAGGCTCGACCACGTCATGGGTATCGTTGTGACCATGGGTTGTGGGGAAGGCGCCGCGATCTGTTGCGAGGTAGGCACCGCCACCGGCTGCTGGGGGGTAACTGCCGCGGCAGAAGTTGGTGGAACTGGCGTCGAGATGTTGATGGAGCAGCCAGCCAGGAGACTACCAATAGCCAGGGATACCAGGAGTGGTGGTGTTTTCGGCCTCAAAATGTCTCCTTGACTAAATGATGCAACGAACTTGGAAGCGAAGCGTCATGGACCCGTCTTGGGAGCCATCGTCCGGATGAAATTCACCAGGTTCCAGCGATCCGTATCGGAGAGGCCGTCCCGCCAGGCTGGCATGGCGGATCCAGGAAAACCGTTGGTGATCCAGTCGTACAGTTGACCATCGGTGTGGACACCCGGCACAGCATGAATGGTCAGATCGGCCGGCCGCGGGATTAGCGTCTTTCCCAGTGGTCCATCACCCTTGCCGGTCGTCCCGTGACACACCACGCAATGAGCCTCATATAGCGCCTGGCCGGCCGCAACTGATTTGGCGTCCGGTGCGATCGGGTTTGCCTGTGCGTTGACCGCCGCTACGGGCCGTGTGACGAAGAATAATCCAGCTGCTCCCAGAAAAGCAGACAGAACGATGGCGAGACCAAGCCGAGGAATTCTCTTCCCAGGGAGCACCGCCATTGCGACAACAAACAGCACGGCCACGAGCACGAGCAGACCGCCGGCGATATTTGGGATCTCAGCGTTCTCCTGACTCGCGCCCGCCGGGAAAATGGAGAAATTAAAGTTGGCAAACTGATCGAACTGGTTTTCGCGCCGCACGACGACCTGGACCTGCCAGTTGCCCGGCAGGCTCAGGAAGCTACCCTTCACGGAATAGTCGCCGTTGCCCTGCGCAATTAGCTGGGCCTCCGATGGTGCAACGTTGCTCTGGGAGGGCGTGAAGCGTAGAAGTGCTTCTTTCACAGCTGGCACCGATTGGCCGTCGGATGTCAAATGAACTGTGAAGGTATTCAACCCCACACTGCCTGGCGCAATCCTGATGCTGACACGCAAATCACCTGCCGTCGTACTGCCCTGCCGATCGAACGTCGGCGGAACGATACGGGCTGGCGGCAAGTACGTAAGCAGGCTCACACTCAGCAGCAGAAGGCAGCCCAGCACAACTTCCGC
>DATKAF010000078.1:0-14407 GCA_035498395.1 Anaerolineales bacterium | reverse complement strand
CGTTTCGATGGCAGGCTACTTTGGTGGTTTCAGGGCCAGCAACAGCACGCCCTGCGAATCAGGCTTGAGCTTGTAGCGTTCCCCCGGCCTGTACCCCGGCACCCAGATCACTTGTTCCCCCGCACAGATCAGCGGCCAGCGCCTTCGCGCGCGCCTGGGCAGTTTCGCGTTCACGAAGAAATCCGAGAGCTTTTGTGAGTGCCGGCCCATGCCAAGCGGTTCGAAGCGGTCGCCCGCGCGGCGCACGCGCAATTCCAGCGCATCCGGCACGCTGCCGGTATCCAGGAACGCCTCGAAAGGCTGCCCGGCCTTCCATGGCTGCAGCGACTCCAGTTCCGCCGCGTCACAGCTCTGGATCGTGAACTGCCATCCATCTCCCAGCAGCACGCTCCCGGGGATGGATAGCGCCAGCGAATCCATACCCTTCGGCATCTGCGGCCACTGGTCGGTTGGCAGATCTGCGACATCCACCGCCACATGCAGCAAGCCGCCTTCGCGGAGCAGCCATAACCCGCCTGCAAAGTCTACGCGGTCCTGCGCGCTGTCCCGGGCGAAGTTCGCCGCGCGCAGCAGGTCCTCATAACCGATATCCTCTTCGGGGATGAGCTCTCGAGCCGTTTCCCGGAGAATGTGCACCCGCACAGCGGTTGGCTCTGCCATCAACACATCCTCCTTCAGGCTGACGTATCTCGCCCCCTTGCGCTGCACGGCCCGCCTCCAAACCGGCTCAAGAGCAGCCTTCAGGATCTCATGGTCGGCGGTCAGCGTCTTGCCCGAGCGCCAGACGGCTTCCCGGAACTGCGGGTTGTTGGTTTCCATGAGCGGGATCAGCTCGTTGCGCACGCGGTTCCGCAGGAAATCCAACGACGCGTTGCTGGCATCGTAGTGCGGCTTCACCTTGTTCGCTTCGCAATATGCCACGGTGTCCGCGCGCCACGCATCCAGGAGCGGCCTGACCAGCGGGATCTCCTCGTCAAACCCCCGCAGGATGCTCCGATAGGGCATGCCTTTCAACCCATTCAGCCCTGCCCCCCTGATGAAGTGCATCAGCACTGTCTCGACCTGGTCGTCCGCCGTGTGCCCCACGGCCACGGCCTGCGCCCCGTGCTCTTCCGCCTGTGCAAACAGGAACCGGTAGCGCAGCTCGCGGGCGGCGGTCTCGATCGAGAGCTTTCGAGCCGCGGCGTGCCCTGCAACATCACCTCGCCCCGCAGCGAATGGAATACCGCGAGACCGGGCAAGCTTCTCGACGGCCAGCGCCTCTTCATCCGCTTCCGGTCTTAGCATGTGGTTGAAATGGGCTGCCACGACGCGCCAGCCCGCCTGTTGCAGCAGCAGGAGCAGGCACAGGCTGTCCGGCCCGCCAGACACGCCGGCTACGACCGGCCTGGCCTTGTCAAGCTTGCATTGGCCCGTGAGGATGGATTCGATGGAGGCAGGTGTCAGCATGTTTATGGCACAGCGTTAGTGCGGCCCTACAGCTCGTACAGCTCCACCAGGACGCCTCCGGTGGCTTCCGGGTGTACGAACGCGTACTTCCTGCCATCCGAGGCCGTACGCGGCTCCTCGTTGATGAGGCGCACGCCCCTAGCCTTTAAATGCGCCAGCATCGCGGTAATATCATCCACTTCGAGGCACAGGTGGTGCATCCCCGGCCCGCGCTTGGCAAGATATTTGGCGATGCCCGAGTCCGTGGTCATCGGCTTCACCAGCTCCACCTCCGACCCCGCCAGCGGCAGGAATGCCACCTGCGACTGTTCGGCGGGCACGTCGCGCAGTTCGTGCATCTCCAGGCCGAGCGCGTCCCGCCAGAATCCAAGTGACCTCTCCATATCTTCCACCACGACCGCCACGTGATCGATCTTCTTTACATTCGGCATCCTGCCTCCACAAAGTCAAAGAATATGCGCATGCGATCAGCCGCCCTGCTCGATCAAGTCCATATACGCGCCCTCCAGTAGGTCCGCGGGCTTCACGCCGAGCTTTGACATGAGCTCGCGTGCGATGGCCTGCCCATCCGCGTCCGGTTGCCCCGGCTGCATGACCACTTCCAGCTCCATGAACTGCCCGAGCCCTTCCACGTCGTCCAAGTGCACGCGCGTCTGCCCGACCAGGTACAGGTAGCGCGTCTTGCGCACCACGCCGCGCACCCCCAGCGCCTTCCCCAGCGTCAGCTTTAGAGGCTCCGGCTCCGTGGTCTCGAAGATCTGGTAGTCCGATCGCTTCGGGCCGTCCTGGTCCGGCCGCTCGTAGTAGATCAGTTGAGCCGGTCCCTGGCCTCGGACGCGCAGCTTCAGCCTGCCCTTCGGCGCGTGGAAGAAGGTGTCCTCCTGCGGGATGACCTCCACCGGCGCATCCGCCAGCTTCGCGGCCCGCCTCCGGATTTCCGCGAAATCACGCGCCCTCGCCTTGATCTCGATATTGCTTGGCATCCCTAGGCAGGCTCCTCGTTGAGAGTCTCTTCGGCCTCGAGCCGGACGTAGTTCGTCTGCCCTTTGCCGAGCAGTCCCATGATGATGTGATAGAAGGCGTAGAGCTCCAGGGCGAAGGGCAGGTAGCCGCCGTATCCCAGCAGCGGCATCTCGAACACGTGCAGCCAGTTGCCCCATGCCACGTGATACACCCATTTCGGGTACGAGTAGAAGTTCCACATCTCCCAGAAGAAGGCTGTCAGCAGAACGCCCAGCCACAATGCGAGGACTGGCCGCCAGTCGCCCTTGCCCGTCCACTCCGTCAGCGACCGGTTCCCCAGCCAGACGTTCAGCGGCTCGAGGATGAAGCATAGCGAGAACCAGATGAAGGGGAAGAAGACGCGAGGCCAGGCGAGGAGTAGTGCCAGCATCACCCAGCCCAGCACGAAGAAGGATACGGTCGTCCTCTTGTCTGGCCTGATGACGAAACCGGGCTTCAGCCGCTTCACGAAACCAAGGCTTGCCATCAGCTCGGCAGTGCCGAACACTGCCGGTACGACCGTCGTAAAGCTGAGCGTCGTCCAGAAAGCGTAGGAGCCCGCAGAGAAGCCCTCGGCCCCAACGTAGACCCAATTGTGCGTCCGCGCGTTGAGCGCTTCGAAGGCCCACCAGATCGGGGCCGATACGAGAAACAGTCCGACGTACTCTTTCCAGCTTCGTGTGAGCAGCGACGTGCCGGTCCTCAGCCGGACCAACCCATCCATCGCAAGGCAGTAGCCAAGCCACAGGGGGAAGAACGCCCAATACGTCCGCAGCCCATACCCGGCCCAGTTGACGCTCCAGAACAGCACGACCAGCGCGACGCCGAGCCAGCCGTGGAACGGGTAATGCGCCTGTGCCACGGTCGACTGCCGGGACTGATCGGCTTGTGTTCGCTCCATCGTGCGGCAATTAAATCACAAACGGGATGATCCGGTTGTCGTTTTTCGGGTGCCGTCAGGCTTCTCCGCGTCTCCGCAGGGATTCCTTACTGCGTGGGTACCACGAAGTTGTACAGCGCCTGGTCGCCGCTACCCTCCTGCTGGAGGGCCAGCAGCAGCGCCGGATCATAAATTCCGTCCGAGTCGTTCTGAGCAACACCCGGGAAGAAGAGCTGCGTGGTGATCAGCCGCGCGTTGGGGGCCTGCACCTTCACGTGGATATGCTCGGTGCGTCCGATGTAGAGACCGGGCACGACGGACGTTAGCTCGTACCTTCCGTTGGCGTCTGTGTATTGATGTCCCCGCAGGTTGTAGCCGGTGTTGTCATAGCTGCCGTTCGCGTCGGCCTGCCAGAAGTCCAGCAGGGCGTGGGCAACGGGCTGGCAATCGGCTGAGTACACGTAACCGCTGATGACAAGCTTCGTGCCGGGAGTGCTGGCATCGACTAACGAGGCACGCTCCGGCGAATCCGCCTTGAAGTACGGCCCCTCGGTGAGTTCGGGCGTGAGGCTGGCGGATCGGCTGCCCGAGGAACATGCCAGGGCGGCTGAGCCTGCCGGAGCCGCGATCGTCGGGGCTGTTGTCGGTATGCCCGCGCCCGCGGCGGCCGGTGTGGGCTGGTCTGTGCTCGCCGGGGTTGCCTCGGGCACAGCCGGTATGCCGTTTGCGCACCCCGCCAGGACGATGCAGAAGAGCGCGATGATAGTGGTAAGGAGCATGCGTCTGTTCATTCGATCACTCCAACGCCAAGGTAGTCGGAGTCTAGCCAACGCAAATTAACAGTACATGAAGGCCGAGCCGTGGCGGATTGCAGAGCCCCCGCGCCTCTGTAAAACAAAACAGCCTCACGGCTCTGCGCCATGAGGCTGTCGTCGGCTTCCGTATCGCTCAATTCACGTTCATATACCCGAACATGCGCCACAGGCTGCGCATCATCGCGTGACCGAAGTCCGGCTTCAGGAACTGGTTGGGGCACGAGCCGGGTACCACAGTGATCCCGTTTTGCTTGCACAGATCCACTGCCGCCTGCGAGACGCTTGTCATACCTGCCGCCGCGCCGGGCTTCACACCCATCATGCAGTGCATCCACACGTGCTTCACGCCCAGCTCGACGCACTGCTTCACGATCTCATCCGTCACCTTCGGGCTGGCGAGGATGAAGACCGCGTCCGGCACCTCCGGCAGCGACCTCAGGTCCGGATAGCACGGGTCACCCTTGTGCTCTGTGATGTGCGGGCTCACCGCATACACCTTGTATCCGGCGCTCTTGAACTTCAGATAATTGGAATTGCAGCCCGTCTCGCGCTTGTTGGAGACTCCCACCACCGCGATCG
The DNA here is from genome assembly GCA_035498395.1 of Anaerolineales bacterium. Lineage (GTDB taxonomy): Bacteria > Chloroflexota > Anaerolineae > Anaerolineales > Villigracilaceae > Fen-1038. The sequence continues at coordinate 9,682 of DATKAF010000078.1, read as the reverse complement.
TCTTCTGTGCCAGAAAGTCCTGCACCATCGCATCGATCTTCGCCATTTCGTCTCCTTTCGGTGCGGCCCCGTCCTACACCTGTATCACTACCCATTGTCCTCTGCCGTTGTGCTTCGCCTGGTACAGTGCTTGGTCCGCGCGCTCCACCAGCGAGCGCCAGTCATCGATCTTGGGCCGGTACTGGGCAATGCCGATGCTCAGGCTCATCTGGACCGTGTCATGTGCAACCGGAATGCTTTGCCCATGCAGCCTCTGGCACAGGCGGCTGGCCTGGTCCGCGGCCGCGTGCTCGCCGCTGTTCGGCAGGATGACCAGGAATTCATCCCCGCCGTAGCGCCCGATCTGGTCCGGCTGCCGGATGTGGTCGCGCATCTCGGACGCCACGAACCGCAGCACCTGGTCCCCGGCCGCGTGCCCGTATGTGTCGTTGATCTCCTTGAAATTGTCCAGGTCGATCATCGAGATCGTCAGTGGAAAGCCGTATCGTTCGGAGATGGTGACCTGCTCCTGCAGGCTGGAGATGATGGCCCGCCGGTTCGGCAGCAGCGTGAGCATGTCGGTGTGCGAGATTTCCTGCGCCTGCACGAGAACGGCGTGCAGCTCCTGCTTCTTCGTGTCCAGGGCCCGCCTCGCGTCCTCCAGCTCCGCCCGCAGCGCCTCCGCCTCGGGAGCCACGTCCGGCACCGGCTCGCCGATGAACAGTAGCCGCTCGTCAGACTGCGGCATCAAATAGCAGTCGTAGCGCCTCCGGCCTACCGGCGTCCCGAGTTCGACCTGCACGCGTGCCGGCGTCCCGTTCCCAGCCGCGTCGCGCAGGGAACCGATGAACTCCAGCCGGGCAGCGCCCGATAGCAACTCGGGCAGGGCGCGAGGCACGGCGAGGTCGCCGCGCAGTCCCTCGAATGCGGGGTTCCACGCCAGCGGCATCCCCTGGGAATCCACAATCACCACCAGCGTTCGGGTGTTCTGCAGGAATAGCTCAAGGTTGTCGACCGAGATCTGCGCCTTTAACTGGTCGAACCCATCCGTCAGACTGGACAATGGCCTCCTCGTTTAGGTTCCCTCCGCCGCCTTGCCGGGCGCCCATTCCCAGTAGGCGAACCGCGGTTCCTCATCCCAAGTATATCTGAACTTTGGGGCACCCCAACTGTCAACCCTGAAAGTCTGTTCTCATCTTGCCAGCCGCTGTGCTAGCGCGGCCGCCGCAGGAATTGCACGATCAGCAGCGCCCCTCCGGCAATCAACGCGACCGGCCATGCATAGTTCAGTGACCCGCTGAACGGCATACCGATGAACGCTCCGATGACCAGCAGGATCAGCCCGGGAATCCACGCCCATTGCAGCGATGCCAGTATGGCGACCAGCAGGAACGTCAACCCGATCCCCAGGAACAGCAGGCCTGCAACCTGCCGTCCGTCCGACACTTCGCCGATGGTGGCGACGAGGCCCAGCGTGATCAGCACGCCGCCCGGTATAATTGCCCACCAGCGCTTTCGATCGCTGAAGTACACGGCGAAAAAGCCGAGCCCCAGCGCTCCGAGGAACAGAAAGCCCGACCAGTTGCCCACCAGATCCGAGAGCAGGATCGTGGCTCCGATGCCCAGCAATGCGAAGCCCGGTATCGCCGCCCACCATTCGTGCCTGGTGTGCGCCGCGAAGCGGTACAGGAACCACGAGGCTCCCGCCAGGAAGATGACACCCCAGAAGATGTTTGCTGCTCCCTGGAACAAGCCGAAGCGTTCCAGCAGCATCAACAAGCCCAGCACGATCAGGACCGCGCCGAGCCAGATCCGAACAGACCAACGGTTCATGGAAGCTCCACCTGAAGCGATGCTAGTGCACCCGGATCGACGTCGCGCCGCCGTCGACGTTCACTTCCGCGTGATATTGTGCGGCGGCATAATCCGCAGACTGGTACAACCCCGTCTCTCTCCGCGGGAAGCGCGCCTCGTCCACGTCGAGGGACCCGGTGCTCTTGTTGCGGAAGCGCAGCGCGACCCCGTCCGGCACCTGCACGTCGATGCTGGCCGCGCCCGCTTCCAGGTCGATCAGCGCGTTCTCCACGCGGGCCGGCAGCTTCAAGTTCACGCTGCTCGCCCCGCCCTCGAACGAGAAATGTGTCACCCGCAGGTCGCTCAGGTCGAAGTCCAGCCGGCTCGCTCCGGCCTCGACCTTGATGCTCACCGGCACATCCTCGTTGAGCCGGTATTCCCACAGACCGCTGTCCGGCCCGATGAATGGCACGAAGTTCGGCCCCGCATCGATCTCGACCTCCAGCTTGCCGTCGTTGAGCCGGATCTTCTTGTCCATACCGGGACCGCTCACGCCTGTGAGGAAATCACCGGGATTGGCGCCCGCCTGCAGCCGGATCTCGCCAACGCCGTGGTGGATAACAAGCGAGGCCTCGCGCGCCTCTTGCAGTGGCACGGAGAACTGCTCGGATGTCTCGAAGCTCATCTTGCGCGCCTGCAGGCCCCCGATAAGGATCCACGCGCCGGCGGCCATGACGAGGAACGGCAGGAACCAACTCAGCGCGCCGCCGGGCAGATAACCCATCTGGTCGAGGAAGAACAGGACGCCCAGCAGGATCAGCAGCGGCCCCCAGAACAGCTCTGCTCTTCGCATTTTAGCCTCCCTGCGGGCGCCGCCCGCGCATCAGGGTCCGCCCCAGGAGATACAGCCCGAACAGGATCAGCAGCACCGCCGGCCCATACTGGCCCAGCACGCTGAGCCGTCCGAAGATGGCCGCAAAGACGACGAACAACACACCGCTGATGACGAGCAGATTCAAGCCCCGGGCTATGTTGTTGCGGGCGTCCTCCCCCAGGGCCGCGGTGATCAGCAGCCCGATGCCCACGAAACCGGGGATCAGCGTCCACAGGAAGGACCAGGAAACCCAATCATCGGTCTTGTTCTGATAATAGAGGATGCAGCCGATGCCGGTCACGATCGAGGCCGGTATTGCCATGCTCGGCGTGCCCGTCAGCAGGCCGATGATTAGGATCAGCGCTCCGGCCCCGATCACCCAGAACGGCCATTCGAACTGAATTTGCGTCCATGCTTTCAGAGTCGGATTCTGTTGCGCAAAGAAATAGAATATCCCCAGCAAGACGAGCAGGATGCCGAGCACGAGCTGTGTGCGATTCCGTCTATCCATGACAATCTCCCAATACAAATGTTGCCGACCGGGTAGGGCTTTCCACCGGCCTACGACAGTGTATGCCAAACAGGGGCTTTCCTCAACCCCAATTGTAACTACGTACACACCGCCCCTCCGTCGCGTCGCGCATCCCTCCGTCGCCCGGTTTAGCTGCGCAACCCGACTCCTACTTGTGCAAGAACAAATCACGGATAAACACAGACATCCTAGCGGTTGGTCATCCAGGATCAAAGTTCATCTGTGTTCATCTGTGGTTAGTTTCCACTGACCGCCTCACCCGTTATAATCCTCCCTTCAGGAGAGACTATGTCGCTTCCAAACTTCGAAGGCTGGACCTGTCCCGTACCCCTCAAGAACTACCCTACCATCGTAATGGGTCACGGCGCGGGCGGCAAAATGATGAACGACCTGATCCGGCATTTGTTTGCCGCGGAGTTCAACAACGACCTGCTGGGCCAGATGGCCGACGCCACGGTGATCCAGCCGGAGGCCGGCAGGCTGGCCTTCAGCACCGACTCGTTTGTCGTCAGCCCGCTCTTCTTCCCCGGTGGCGACATCGGCGAGCTGGCGGTCAACGGTACGGTCAACGACCTCGCCATGAGCGGAGCCATGCCGCTTTTCCTCTCTGCCGGTTTCATCCTGGAAGAGGGACTTCCGATGGAGACCCTTGGCCGGCTGTGCGCCTCCATGGCGCGCGCCTGCAAGGCTGCGGGCGTGCAGATCGCCACCGGCGACACCAAGGTCGTCAACAAGGGTCATGGCGACGGCGTATACATCAACACCTCGGGCATCGGTCGCATCCCGGAGGGCGTGCAGGTCGGCCCAACGCTGGCGCGCCCCGGCGACGCGGTGCTCGTCAGCGGCACCATGGGCGATCATGGCATCGCCATCATGTCGGTGCGCGAGGGCCTCAACTTCCAGACCCAGATCCAGAGCGACACTGCTCCCCTGCACGGCCTGGTCGCAGCCATGCTGGACCAAACCCAGGATATCCACTGCCTGCGCGATGCGACACGCGGCGGGCTCGCCGCGGTGCTGAACGAGCTGGCGCAGGCCTCGAACGTCGGCATCGAGTTCGACGAGACGAAGGTTCCCGTCCGCCCTGAGGTGACCGCGGCCTGTGAGATGCTCGGCCTCGACCCGCTTTTCATCGCCAACGAAGGGAAGCTGGTTGCCATGCTGCCGGAGCAATACGCCGAGAGCATACTCGACGTGATGCACCAGAAGCCCTATGGCACGGATGCGAAGATCATCGGCCGGGTGGTCGAACAGCACCGCGGCATGGTCGTCGCCCGGACGTCCATCGGCGGCTCCCGCGTCGTCGATCTCCCCGCTGGCGAGCTGCTGCCGAGAATATGTTGACGTTTCCGTAGGGGCGCAGCCCCCTCACGGGGATCTTCGACATGCTGCGCCCCTACAGGATCACCTTTGCCAATTCCCTCAACCTGTCCCCCGTGCCCACGCCAACGTTAATCCTCGTTTATCTCTATTTGATTCCCCGCCATGCCCTGATACCGGCGTGATCTGCGCCTCTACAATACAACCTTCGCCAATTCCCTCAACCCATCCAAGTCATCCAACTCCAGCCACTGGAGCATGATCCGTTGCACCCCTGCCTCGGCATACTGTTTCAGGTTCTCGCGTATTTCATCCCCCGCCGCGACGATCATCCCGCGCTCGATCAGCTCCTGCTTCGTCCGCCCGCGGCCCGCCAGCTTCTGCTGCAAGCCCGCCAGGTCCCTGGCAAACACGCACCCGGTCATCAACGACCGGCGCACCGAGCCCGGCGCGCGCCCCTGCGCTTTCAACAGCTTCGTCAGATGCTGGTTTGCGTGATCGAACTGTTCGGCCCCGATGAAGTTCGCGTTCCACTCCGACGCATACTTCGCAGCCAGTTGCAGCGTTCGCCGGTAGCCATTACCCCCGACCAGGATCGGCGGGCCGCCCGCGCGCTGCGGCGGCGGCAGCAGGTGCGCCCCTTCCAGGTGGTAGTACCGCCCGTGGAACGTGACCGGCCCGTCGGAGTGCATCAGGAGCGAGACACATTCCAGCCCCTCCTCGAAGCGGGCGAAGCGTCCGTTCATATCCAGCAGGTCAAACCCAAAGAGCTGGTGCTCCCGCTCCTGCCAACCCGCCCCAAGCCCGAGTGCCAGCCGTCCGCCGGAGAGATCGTCCACGGCCGCAGCCATGCGCGCGGTCAGCGCCGGATGCCGGAACGAGAACGGCGTCACCAGCGGCCCGAACTCGATGCGCGAGGTGTTCGCCGCCAGCCAGGTCAGCGAAACCCACAGCTCCAGCGAGTCGACATCCGGAGGTCTTGCATTGGTGAAGTGATCGGAGCGGTATAGCCCGACAAAGCCCAGCTCTTCGATCAGCAGCACGAGCGCCTTCCAGCGCGGCCACGTGAGCCCGTTCTGCCCCTCGATCATGATCGCGATTTCCATGACAGGCACCTCCAAGGTTGGGATGAGGATACGGACAAGCCGAGAGTTGAGAGTCGTGAGGCGTGAATGGTTAAACGGTGATCGGAAATCGTGAATCGTAAATCGTGACTCGAGAATTGTGGATCGTGACTCGCTTGACAAATCGTCGTCAATCGGAAATCGCAAATCGTGAATCGAGAATTGTGAATCGTGATCAGGTTGGCAATTCGTCGTGAAGTGCTAATCGTAAATCTGAAATCGTAAATCGTAAATTCTTTATCTCTCCGAAACCAAGCCCGGCAAGGCGAGCCACTCCCCTTTCGCTCCGAATCGTTCCGCCTCCGCCAGTTCCCCTGCCTCCACCATGCGCTTCAACGCCCGCTCGGTCAGCTTGTGGCCCCATCCGAACAGCTTCTGCACGTCCCGCGCCTGCGCTGCGCCCACCGAATCGAAATAGCACTCCAGCAACTTGTGGCGCGCGGCCGATTCGCTGATCTGCCGCGCCTGCTCAGGCAGGTCCGGGTAGTGCCGCCCTGTCACCTGGTAGATGAACGCGTATTTCCACGCCCCCGCCTCCGCCACCCCGACCGGGAGGATCTTGAAGTCCATTTGCAGGTCCTCCAGCGCGCGGTTCCACTCCGATTCTTTTGCGCTGGCCAGCCGCGCCGCCTTGCGCAGCGAGATCGAGTCGAGCGGCCCCTGGGATAGCAGCGCCTCGTAGATGTTCTTCGCCGCCAGCGTGAGCCGCCCCTCGTGGTAGGCGACCAGGTGGTCCTGCTCCGGTTCGCCGTAGTTCTCGGTCAGGGCATAAAAGTAGGGGGCGACCTCCAGCGAGATCATCGTGGCTCGCCGCCGCAGCACCTTGGCGTAGTACCAGATGCGCTTGGGCAGGGCATTGTCCTTCCAGCCCCACGTCACGTGGCCGGGGTCGTCGTGCGCGTCCGGCACAGGCCGGTCGCCCGCTGCCGCCGCCCACAGGCTCGGCAGGTCCACGCCCTTCACGGGCCAGAAATAGATGAAGCCGCGCTCGTCCACGAACTTGCGCGCCTGCGATTGCGAGAACAGCCGCCGCGTGCGGCTCAACCGGAACGTATTGGCGCGGTGCGCCTTCAGTCTCGCAGGATCGATGGCTGGCAGTGCTTGTGACTTCTTATCAGTAGCGGGCACAGGCCCGATTATAAAGCGATGCAAGCAGATCGCGCCGCAATGGCCTTCCCCGCATGGCCGGCGGCGCAACCTCGAGGTGCGCACGTGGGATTGCCCCGACCTTGAATCAATGGGACGGGAAGCGCATGGCTCCAGCAAAGGTAAGCCGGTCATTAGAGCAATTCCTGGGCATTCGCTGTATGGCACGCACCATGCCATCAGGCTTTGCCTAGCGGTTAAGATAAGGCAATCTATTTTGCGCGCTCTTCGCCGCCTTGCAAGCCGGAATTGTTCCTCTTTGTTCCGCTGAACAATTCACGGCAAGGAGCACTTATGGTCTGCTATTTGAGTCCGCGCCTCTCCACCCTCATCAATCGTTGAAGCTCCATCAACGCACCGTGTATTCACACTTCGTTCCCTTCTATCTTATAATCTCTGGGATCGATTTGAGGGTTTCGGAGTGTCATCTTCTTTAGAAGTTCTTGGTGACAGCGCTCCGGGCTCCGGCGTCCCTCGTCAGGGGCGGCGCAATCATCCTGTTCTTCTCTGGAAGAGGCCTATGGTTCCCGACATCGCTACCTTAACGCACCTGATCGACGATGAAGTGATCCGCGCCTTGAACATTCGCACCGATAGCTGGCTGGCCGACCGCATCCACTCCATCATCCGCCCTGCGACGCGCCGCTTCTCTGAGATCTTCGCCGAGGTCGATGCCGTCGTCGAGCAGGAGGGCTTGCCCGGCGGAGCCCGGCTCCTGCTGCGCAAGCTCGGCGCGGACTTCCAGGCGCGCGGTGTCGGGAACATTCCTACGGCGGGGCCGGTCATCATCGCCTCGAATCATCCGGGTACCGTGGATTCGGTCGCGCTGGCCGCCTCCTCGCAGCGCCGCGACCTCAAGATCATTGCCGGGCCCATCCAGTTCCTCCAGAACTGCCCGAACATCAGCCGGCATGTGATCTACACCGCCGACGATAACATGCAGCGCCGCATGGTCACCGTGCGCGAGTGCATCCGGCACCTGCGCGAGGGCGGCGCCTTATTGACGTTCGCCCACGGAACCATCGACCCCGATCCGGACTTCATGCCCACCGCCAGCCAGGAGCTCCACGGCTGGTCCCGCAGCCTGGAGATATTCCTGAACCGCGTGCCCGAGGCGCGCGTCGTGGTCAGCATTGTGAGCGGCGTGGTCGATCAGCGCTACATGCGCAACCCGCTCACGCTGGCGCGCCACAACCGCGTCGACCGGCAGCGCATCGCCGAGATGCTTCAGATCATTTTGCAGATGCTGGGCCGCAAAATGAAGATCAACCCGCGCGTCTCGTTCGCCGAATCGCTCGACATGCAGCACATCGGCGACCCGGACTGCGCCATGGACCTGATCTCCCAGGGAGCCCAACAACTGCTACAATCTCACATGGCGTGGCAGACTTCAACCCCGATATCCGGATCACTCTCGACCTCGATGCGCTGAGCCAGGCCGCTGCCCGGCTCTTTGCCGAGACCTCTTCAGAAGCCATCACGCGGCGCGGCCACTTCCTGGTTGCGCTCAGCGGCGGCAGCACCCCCGCCCGGCTGTATGGGCTGCTGGCGAACGCTCCCTACGATAAACAAGTCGATTGGCCTCGCCTCCACGTCTTCTGGGGCGATGAGCGTTGCGTCCCGCCGGACGACTCCGGGAGCAACTATCGCCAAGCGCAGGATGGGCTCCTCTCCCGTGTTCCCATCCCGCAGCAGAACATCCACCGCGTCCGCGGCGAGCTGGCTCCGGCCGAGGCGGCGCGGGAATACGCCGTCACACTGGTGGAATTCCCCTCTCCGCCGCTGACCTATCCGCGCTTCGACCTGGTGCTGCTCGGCATGGGCGAAGACGGTCATACTGCCTCTCTCTTCCCCGGCTCTGAAGTGGATTTGCCCAGTATCACGGAACCGGTAACGGCGCATTACCAGGGGCGGCCAGCGAACCGTGTCACCCTCACGCCCCGGATACTCAACGCGGCTCGGCGGGTGGCCTTCCTGGTCAGCGGCGAGAGTAAGTCCGCGACCGTTGCGAACGTCTTGAAGGGGAGCTACCGCCCGGAGTTGCTGCCGGCGCAGCGCATCCGGCCTGTGGATGGCGAGCTGATCTGGCTGCTAGACAAGGCCGCGGCCGGCGGATTGTGAGGTCCGGCTGATCGTTCGCTTTACTGATACAACCTCGGAGGCGAGATGGAACTTGCGATGATCGGTCTCGGCAAGATGGGGTTCAACATGGCAACGCGGCTGGTGCGCGGCGGCATTCGCGTGGTCGGTTACGATCGCAGCGCGGCCTCCGTCGAGGCGGTGAAGAAGAACGGAGCGGAAGGCGCGGCCTCCCTCGAAGAAACCATCAAGATGCTGCCGAGTCCGCACATCCTGTGGATGATGCTGCCGGCCGGCGCGCCCACCGAGGACACGATCACGCAGCTCGCCGGTCTCCTGGACAAGGGAGACATCGTCATCGATGGCGGCAACTCCAACTACAAGGAATCCGTCCGTCGCGCCGGGTTCCTGGAATCGAAGGGCATCGAGTTCGTGGACTGCGGCACGAGCGGTGGCATCTGGGGCCTAGCCGAGGGCTACAGTATGATGATCGGCGGCAAATCCGATATCGTCGAGAAGCTCCGCCCCATCTTCGAGACCCTCGCTCCGGCCGCGGATAAGGGCTGGGGGTACGTGGGCCCGCATGGCGCTGGCCACTTCGTCAAGATGGTTCACAACGGCATCGAATACGGCATGATGCAGTCCTATGCCGAAGGCTTCGATATCCTGCGCGCCAAGCAGGAGTTCAGCCTGGACCTTGGCCGTATCTCCGAGATCTGGCGCTACGGGAGCGTGGTGCGCTCATGGCTCCTCGACCTGACGGCCCGCGCCCTCGAAGCCGACCCGACTCTCTCCGACCTGGAGCCGTGGGTCGAGGACTCGGGCGAGGGCCGC
>DATKAF010000077.1:0-2651 GCA_035498395.1 Anaerolineales bacterium | reverse complement strand
CTCGCGCGCGGCAGCGCGGCCCAAGCGCTCGCCATTGCAGCCGAGGCGGCCGGTAAAGACCTCGATAACGGCGTCGGCCAACTGCTCCCCGAGGCGCTGCTGCTCAAGGGCAGGGCGCATCGGGCCAATGGCGAGGCCGCTGAAGCTCGGGAGTCGTTCGGAGCTGCCCGTCTTGCTGCCGAGGCCGTCGGATCGCGCTGGCTCACGTGGCAGTCGCTCGCCGCGCTGGCTCAGGTGGAATCAGACCCTCAGCAGGCTGCTGCCTGCCGATCGCAAGGCCAGGGGCTCGTGCAGTTCATTGCCGATCACATCGGCGAAAACGAGCTTCGTGAGGCCTTCCTGATGTCCCCCGCTGCGCGTGCGCTGACGACTTGATTCCACCGTTTAGATCACTGCTTAGATAATACTGACCTCTGCCCCCTCATAGCTTGGAACCAGCTCGAAGATGCGCGCCGCCAGCCCCGCCGACTCGAAGGCCCGTTGCATGGCTGCTCCGATGGCCGGTTCGCGCTTCGGCGCGAACGCGATCAGGCTCGGCCCCGCGCCGGAAAGCGCCACCGCTGCCGCCCCTGCGCCTCGCGCCTCTTCCATCGCCGCCTGCGCCCCCGGGATGAGCGGCATCCGGTAGGGCTGGTGCAGCGTATCGTTCATCGCCTTCCCAAGCAGCCCCAGGTCGCCGGTGCGCAGCGCCTCCGTTACCATCACGGCGCGGCTGATATTGTAGATGGCATCCTGCCGGCTCACCTGCTTGGGCAGGATCTCGCGCGCGTGCTTGGTCGGGAAATCGAAATCGGGCAGCACGACGGTCGCATGGATCGGCCCGCGGTTTGCCCGCGCCGGCAGCTTGATCGAGATTACCCGCTCTTCATACACGATGGATGCCACCAGACCTCCCAGCATCGCAGGCGCCACATTGTCGGGGTGCCCTTCCGCCTCGATCGCGCATTTCAACACTTGCTCGTCGTTGAACGGATTCTCCAGTAGGACATTTGCGCCCAGCATGCCCGTCAGCATGGCTGCTGAGCTGGAGCCCAGCCCCGAAGACAGCGGCACACGGTTGATGCAGTGCAGCCGGAAGCCGTTGCAGGTCCGCCCGGCGCGCTCGAACATAGTGAGCGCCGCCTCGACCACCGCATTTTCTGCGCTCACGGGCAGCGTCGACGCGCCTTCCCCTTCGATGGTGACCGCGATGCCGCTTGCCCCCCGCGGATTGCTTTCGAAGATAGCCTCGTTCCACAGGTCGAGAGCGAGCCCGAGGGCATCAAAGCCGGGCCCGAGGTTCGCAGTTGTGGCGGGGACTTTCACCTGGATCTTCATCCCGCGCCTATCCTCAACTGAGGATCGCCTCTTCCAGCGCATCCAGCCTGGGCACCACCACGGTTGGCTTCTGGATATCCCTGGTAACGATGTCGGGATCCTTCAGCCCGTGCCCCGTGCAGACCGCTGCCACCCGTTTTCCTTTCACGTCGAGCTTTCCGTTGCTGATCTCCAGTGCGAGGCCCGCCAGTCCGGCTGCCGAAGCCGGCTCGACCCAGATCCCTTCCAGCATCGCCAGCTGCCTCTGCATGTGGAGTATCTGCTCGTCACTCGCCGCGATGATCCGCCCTCTCGATTCTTCCGCGGCCTGGAGCGCCTGCTCGCCGCGGGCCGGCTTGCCGATGCGGATTGCGGTCGCAACCGTCTCGGGCTTATCTACCGGGTGCCCCAGCACGAGGGGCGCCGCGCCTGCCGCCTGGACGCCAAGCACGCGCGGCACGCCGGTGGATTTGACCTGGTCGTACTGCTTGAAGCCTGCCCAGTAAGCCGTGATGTTGCCGGCGTTCCCGACCGGCAGGCACAACCAGTCGGGTGCGTGTCCGAGCGCATCGCAGATCTCAAACGCCGCGGTCTTCTGCCCCTCGATGCGATACGGGTTGAGGGAATTCACCAGGCAGATCGGGTGCTTCTCTGACACTTGCACCACCAGCCCCAACGCATCGTCGAACGAGCCGTCCACCTGGAGCACCTGCGCGCCATAGGCGATCGCGCCTGCCAGCTTCCCGGCTGCCACTTTGCCCTGCGGGATCAGCACAATACACTTGATGCCGGCGCGCGCTGCATACGCCGCCGCCGAAGCCGCCGTATTCCCTGTGCTGGCGCAGATCACGGTCCTTACCCCACGCCCGAGCGCCTCTCCCACAGCCGCGGTCATGCCGCGGTCTTTGAATGAACCGGTTGGATTGAGACCTTCGTACTTGACGAACAGCTCAAAGCCCCCGCCGAGGGCGTGCACCAGGGCCCGCGCCGGGATGAGCGGCGTATGGCCTTCCTGCAAGCTCACCTCGCGGGTATGCTCCGGCAGGTTAAGCAGGCTCCTGTAATGTGAGATCAATGTTCCCTGCGCATCCATCACCCGCTCCCTGTAGAATGGCCTAGTCTAACATGGACCTGCCGTTCCGCGCCAACAGATGCGGCTGGACAGGTTCTCTGGCACAAGAGAGAAGTCCTCGGGGAGGGCCCAGCAGCATCCCGGTGAATTGTGCCTCGTCTCTGATTCTTGCTCCAAAGCGCGATCTATGCTTGGCGAACCGTTCGTCGACGGGGGATTGAAACAACCGCAGGTAGCCATCTTGCACAACCGTCAAATGATCTCGAACCATCGAAGCTCAATG
>DATKAF010000076.1:0-9517 GCA_035498395.1 Anaerolineales bacterium | reverse complement strand
ACCGCATGCTTGCCGCCTTCGACGAGCTTGCCGCGATCGGCTCCACAGGGGATGGAGGCGTTCACCGCCCCACATTCAGTGAAGCGCACCTGGTAGCACGGGCCTGGTTCCGCGACCAGATCGAGAGATCGGGGCTGGAGTTCCGCCTCGATGGAGCCGACAACCATTCCGCATTTCTGCGGTGCGGCCCGCCGGATGCGCCGACTCTGCTGCTCGGCTCCCACCTCGATTCCGTCCCGCATGGGGGCCGCTTCGATGGGGCTCTGGGCGTCATGGCAGCCTTCGAGGTCCTGAGAACGGTCAAGGACGCCGGTATCCGCCTCCGGTACAACCTGGAGGCGATCGACTTCACCGACGAAGAGGGCACGCTGGTCGGTCTGCTCGGCAGCAGCGCCCTTGCAGGCCGCCTCAATCCGTCTGTTGTGCAAAATCCCCGCGGCGGCCGCGATGCCTTGCTCACAGGCATGGACCGCGCCGGGTTGACCGAATCCGGCCTGCTTGCCGCTGCGCGGCCGAAGCAGTCCCTCGCGGGCTACCTGGAGCTGCATATTGAACAGGGAAAACGGCTCCAGCGCATGGGCAAGGATATCGGCATCGTCTCCGCCATCGTCGGGATCTGGTCCTACCGGCTCTATTTTATCGGCCGCGCCGACCACGCCGGTTCGACCACCATGGAAGACCGCCTCGACGCATCACTGGGCGCAAGCGCTTTCACGCTGGCAGCGCGTGAGCTGGTGGTGAACCATTTTCCAGGCTGCGTCGTGAACGTCGGCCGGATGGATTTTTCCCCCGGGGTCTTCAACATCGTCCCGGCGCGCGTCGACCTCGCGCTGGAGTTCCGTTCCCCTGAGCAGGCGCAATTCGACCTGCTCAACGCCGAGCTCTTGCGGCTCGCCCACGAGCAGGCCCGGCGCTTCGGCCTTGATATTGCCCTGGAGTCCCTCGGCCGGCACATGCCCTGTCCGATGGACGAGGCCTTCCGAGCCACGACGGCTGCAGCCTGTGATTCCATGCACCTGACGCACGAATCGTTGGCATCCGGCGCGGGACATGACGGTCAGTCCTTCGCAGGTCTCTGCCCGGTCGGCATGATCTTCGTGCCATCCGTGGACGGCGCAAGCCACTCGGCCCGCGAGTTTACGGAATGGCCGGCTTGTGTCAACGGCGCCAACGTTCTGCTCCAGACCGTCCTGCGGCTTACCGCGTGATACGTACAGAGTGCCTTGCGAGACGCACAGCTTCCCTTAACGTACTCGCCTTGCCCCTATAGCTCCGCTGCGACCACTTCCACCTCGCGTCGCTCGTTCTCCCGTAGCAGGCTGAGCTTGATGCGCGAGCCCGCCGGTATATCTGCCAGCAGGCGGTGCACGTCGTCCACGGTCCCCACCGGTTTGCCATCCATTGCCAGCAGGATATCCCCTTCCTGCACGCCGCCCCTGGCAGCCGGTCCCTTCGGATCGAGTGACATCACCTGCACCACCGTGGATGCTTCCAACTGGAACTGTCTTTGTGCAGCCGGTCGTATCGGCCGGACCTGCGCGCCCAGACCAAGATAGGCGCGCCGCACCTTGCCATGGGTCAGCAACTCCGTGATCACCCAGCTGGCCGTCTTGATCGGTATGGCCAGGCTGATGCCCTGTGCTGGGCGTATGATCGCCGTATTGACGCCGATCACGCGGCCGCGGCTATCCACAAGCGGCCCGCCGGAATTGCCAGGGTTCAGCGGCACATCCGTCTGGATAATGTTCTCGATCAGCCGCCCTGTTTGGTTGCGCATGGCGCGTCCCAGGGCCGAGATCACGCCGGTTGAAACGGTACTCTGAAAGCCGAGGGGATTCCCGATGGCGATCACCAGTTGCCCGACGCGCAGAGTGTCGGAGTCGCCCAACTCTGCGATCGGCAGGCCGTTCGTGCCGGCCCGTATCACCGCCAGGTCTGTAGCAGGGTCGGTCCCCACGACCTCGGCCTGGAACGTATCGCCGTTCGTCAGCCCGACCATCACCTCCGCGGCGCTTTCGACCACGTGGTTGTTCGTCAGCACATATCCATCGGGGGCAAAGATGACGCCGGAGGCCGCGCCTTCACCCTCGTGGCCGTTCGTTCCCTTTTGCCGGATGCCGATGCTCACCACCGCCGGCCCGACTTTCTCCACCACGCCGATCACCGCCTGCGAATAAGCATCCAGCAGGGTCTCTTCTTTCAATGGTTCACTGGACGAAATCTGCATCATAGCTCTTCCTCTATCAAACACTCTGAGTTGAACATATCCTGCACACAGAGGCGTGCGTGGAAGCCGCCCCGCTATCCCTTTGATACCCCGTGCAATTGGAATTCTTCATGGATTAACGACTCTGCACCGAATTCTTCTGGAACACGAGCAGCGCCTCCGCCTCCCGCCGCGGCGACACCGAATCGGGAAGCTTTTCCTCGGAGATCAACTCGAACCCGCGGCTTTCGAAGAGGGCATGGATCTCGGCCGCCGAAGTGGCGAACGGCGGACCGCCGCCTCGTCCATCCAGCGGGAACGCCAGGTCGATATAGCACCCTCCCGGTTTGAGCAGGCGCGTCACCAGGTCCGCGTAATCCGCGCGTCGCTGCGGGTCGATGGCGCAGAAGCAGGTGTATTGCAGCACATAGTCGAAGGCACCGTCCAGGCTGTGGGGCAGCTCGAACATGTCATGCTGCAACACCTCAACCGGTGCGCCCGGTTCGGCCAGCCGCCTCATCTCCTGCGCCGCGAACGGCGAGAAATCGACAGCCGTCACGGAGAATCCGTTTCGTGCAAATTCGCGCGCATCGTGCCCGCGCCCTGCGCAGGGGACCAGCATGCGCCCCGGCGGAAAACGGCCGCTCTCTGCCAGCCGTTTGAGGGCCGGCGTTGGGCCCCGCAGGTCCCAGCCGTCTGTTTGGCGTTGGTAATCGGCTTCCCATTTGTCAGGCGAATTCACGTCGATAGCCATAGCACTCTGAATTCCGTTCCAATGCCAATCTTACGGTAACCGTCTCAGCCGGCCCATAAGAGCGACGAAAGAGGATTGTTAATGCGTCGTCTGCCACCCGCCGCCTCCGCGTGCGATACCTTTGACGGTAAAATACCCCCGGGCATCCCATGCAGAACTTCGATCCGCAATACAACGATCTCTCCAAGGCTGAGATCCATTGCCACCTCGAAGGCTCCATTCGCACGTCCACGATCATCGCGATCGCGCGAGAATATGACCTGCACCTGCCCTCCTATGAGGTCTCTGCTCTGGATCGTCACGTCAAGGTCCTGGACCAGTGGCGCGACCTACACTCCGTGCTGGAGGCCTTCGGGATCGCCCGCGACTGCATCACCTCGCCGCAGGTCATCGAACGCATCGCCTGGGAGCTGTTCGAGGACGCCGCCCGGCAGAATATCCGCCTCTTCGAAGTGCGCTTCTCTCCAGATTGGGCCTTCAGCGGTCATAACGTGGACTGGGATGCGGCTTTGGATGGGCTCTTACGGGCCCAGTCGCGCGCCGAGCAAGCCTTCGGCATGGCGATCGGCTTTATAGCCATCACGTCTCGCAGCCGCGGCCCCCTCTCCTGCGCCCGCACCGTCGATTGGTCCATCCGCCACACCGGCGATATCCTCGGCATCGACCTCGCCGACAGCGAGCGCGACTTTCCATTGAGCGAGTTCGTGGGCTCCATCCGCCGGGCCCGGGACGCCGGTCTCAAGGTCACCATTCACACGGGCGAAGATACTCCCGCATCGTTCGTCACCGAGACCATCCGGCTCGCCTCGCCTGACCGCATCGGGCACGGCATCCACATTATCGATGACCCGGCCGCCGTCGAGCTTGTCCGCCAGCGCGGCATAACGCTGGAAGTCAATCCGTGGAGCAATTACCTGACGAGTTCGGTCCGCCGCATCGAGGATCACCCGCTCAAGAAGCTGTTCGATCTCGGCGTGCGCGTCACCATCAACTCCGACGACCCCGAGCTTCTGGACACCAACCTAAACAACGAATACCGCATTGCGCATGAGGTCCTTGGCATGACGTTCGACGAGATTGCACACTGCAACCGCTTCGCGTGCGAGTCTTCCTTCCTCCCCGACTCCGTTAAAGCGCCCATTTTCGAGCATTACTTCACGCCTGCATGAGCCCTCGCGCCCGTTTCCCGGTGACCGTGCACCTCTTCTTCTTCCGCGGCGGTCAGATATTGCTCCTGCGCCGGTATCAAACCGGCTACCGCGATGGCGAGTACAGCGTCCCCGCCGGGCACCTGGACGGCAACGAGACCG
Source organism: Anaerolineales bacterium (assembly GCA_035498395.1). GTDB lineage: Bacteria > Chloroflexota > Anaerolineae > Anaerolineales > Villigracilaceae > Fen-1038. Next base: position 5,247 of record DATKAF010000076.1, on the reverse strand, counting down.
TCCGTGCCGCGGCGCAGCGCGAGGCAGCGGAAGAAGTAGGCGTGCAGATCGGGCCCAACGATCTTCGCTTTTCCAGCGTCATGCACCGCAACGAGGGCGATGAACGCGTCGACTTCTTCGTCGAGGTCCTTGCGTGGCAGGGGGAGCCTTTCAACAATGAGCCGCACAAGTGCGACGAGCTGCGCTGGGTCGATCTCGCTTCCCTCCCCGCTAACACCATCCCTTATGTGCGCCGCGCAATCGAGAATCATGGCGCTTCCGTTCATTTCGATGAGTTCGGCTGGCCTGCCCCAGGATGAAGCTGCTCCGGGGCTTGCTCGCTCTTTATTGCATAGAAGGCCTCCTCGCCGTTCTGTGGATATTCCTCACGCCTTCCGAATCTGGCAGGGCGCTTCTTCTGTGGCTCTCCACGGAGAGGCTTGCCCTTTTCATTCTCGCCATCCTCTTGTGGGCGGCGGTTCTCGGAGTCTCGTTCGCTGTCTGGCGCTCCACAGAGTTGGCCCGCTCTCTGCTGGCGAGGCTGGACCGTTTCTGCATCGAGGAAAAGGGCCTCGGTGCGCTGCTGATCACATTCAGCGTCCTGCCGTTGCTCGTTCTCGCCGCGGTGCTGAAGGTCGTGATTACACCGCCTGCGTATGCGGCCTACAAGGTTTGGGCCCCCGATACGTTTCCGCTGCTGCATTCGATCGTCCTTGCCCTGCTGCCATTCCTGGTGTTCTTTATCGTTGCATCGCTTGAGTTCACGGCGTTCCTGGCATTGCGTTACCGCCATTCGCTGGCGGCTCCTGGCATTTGGGCCTTGAGGAAGATCGGGCCCGCGCTGCTGTTATTGTTCGCTGCCGCATGGACAGCTGGTTACTGGCTGGTCCTGCTTTTCCGCCTCCGCTTCTTCGTCAATGATCCCGCCTGGTATTGGAAGTTCGAGCCGGTCGCATTCCAATCGGGGGACGCGGTCTTTGCCGTGCTCTCCCTGGCTCTCCTCGCTCTCGCCTACTGGACCCTGATCGCCCGCCGCAAGGCGGCCATCGGGCTCGCCTCGCTCTTCCTGTTGCTTCTGTTCCTCCAGTTCAGCGTAGGCCTCATGTCGGGCGGCGGCCTCGCTGCATTTCGTGACCGCTATTTCTCAACCTACCATAAGACCTATCTCTCCAAGGCCGCACAGGGCAGCGTATCGGTCCTGCAGAGCATCCGCGATTATGAGCAGCTGTATGGATCGGGTTCCTTCACCAGCACCAAGCCTCCCGGCCTGATGGCTTTCTATGGTGGGCTGGATCATCTGCTCAACGGATATCCATCGGCATATCCGGTTGAAATCCGTTACGACCGTCTCTCGTGGCTTGTTACGTACCTCTTCCCCTTATTGGCCGCGCTCCTTCCTGTTGCAGTGTACGCGTTCGCCCGCCGCTTTGCACCGGGTCGCCTCGACCTTGTACCGCCGTTGGCTCCGTTCATCCTCGTCCTATGTCCATCGTTGATTCTGTTCTCCTTGTTTCCCGACCAGGCCATTTATCCGCTGCTGTTCCTGCTTGGGACGTCGTTGATCGTCACCACAATCAACAGGCAGTCCATCCTGCTCGCTTTTCTCCTCGGTGTATTCCTGTACCTGGCGGTCTTCTTCGCCTTCACGATGCTGCCGCTCTATCCGTTTGCTTTGCTTTATCTGGCCGTAAGCTACTGGGCCGATCGCCCGGAAAGGCCGCTGCAAAGGCAACTGCTCCTTGCCGCCGCGCTTGCCGGGGGCACTCTCATCGCTTACTTTGCCTTCCGTTTCCTGTTGAATTATGACTTCCTGCCCCGGTTCGCAAAGACCGTATCCATCAATCACGATTTCGACTTCTATTTGAGGGTCGGTCACCAGCCTCCAACCAGCCCCGATTCCTTTCCGACTCGTCTCGGTCAGATCCTCGGCGCTGCCTGGCTTAACAACCTGGATTTTGCCGCTGCCGCCGGCTTCCCGGTCTACATTCTGTTCATCGTTCAGGCTTTCCGGCAACTGACGCGCCTTGTACAAGGCCACCCGGGACCGGATGGCCAGGTGATGTCAGCCCTGCTCCTGAGCTTCGTTCTTCTGAATCTTGCGGGCACGGCCCAGGGAGAAGTGCCCCGCCTATGGCTGTTCTGGCTGCCGATGGTGGTCATTTTGGCAGCCTACGAGGTCGAGAAGTGGGCGCGGGAGCATCCGTCTGTCGTGCTTGGCCTGGCTGTCGCTCAACTGATCACACTGTTCCTCACCTTCCACTTTCAGGACCTCCACATGTAACCGACCGGTTTGCCTCCCTTCCAAAATGGTGTTAACATGGGCGGCAACTGCTCTTATCCCGAACTCGTGATGTATCATCGGTGGGGTGTGCGGCGTGATCGAATGCCCGTGTAATTCGCCAGCCAGTGGAAGACAAAACGAGCCAAATCTCCGGCTTTGAGCCAGGAAGTCACCAGGAACACCTATGGACGCCCAAACCCCTGTACCGCTGCCTCCGCTGACCGAGGAACAGATCCGCGACTTTGTGGTTGCCGCCCACGGCAACTTGCCGCGCGTCCGCGAGATGGTGGTCGCCCGCCCGGATATTGTGAACGCTGTCTACTACTGGTCAAGCGAAGACCCGGAGACCGCCATTCAGGCCGCCGCGCAGTCGGGCAGCACGCAGGTCGCCGAGTACCTGCTGGCACATGGTGCACAGCCGGATATTTTCGTTGCAGCCATGCTCGGACGAAAGAGCGTTGTCGAAGCGATGCTGCAGGAAGATCCCGGGCTCATCAACGCCCGCGGCGTCCACGGCATTTCGCTGATGGCGCACGCCGCCTGGAGCAACAATGTCGAGTTGGCTCAAATGCTATATGACCGCGGTGCGACCGTCGGGACCTCCCATGCCCTCGGCAATGCGGTCACAAAAGGCAACGTTCAAATGGCGCGCTGGCTCATCCAGCATGGCAACCCCGATTTCAGTTGGAAGAACTATGAGGGCAAGAGCCTCCTCGCCCTGGCGAAGGAGACCCCGAACCGGGACATGATCGATCTGCTCACCGAGAACGGCGCAGTCTGAGCCGTTCCCGGCTCCGGCACAGAAAAACATCGAGCGGTGCCTCCCGGCGCCGCTCGCTTATTTCCAACTTCCGCCTCCCCACCCTTGACCCTCATGAGTGGGCGAGCAGCGTGAACACGTCTTCCAGCGTCGATTCTACCGGCTGCACGGATTGCACCGTGATGCCCTTCCCGCCCAGCCAGCCCTTGAGCCGCTCCGGAGTCCACGTATTGCCCTTGAGGATGACGTGGGCCCGATCTCCGTGCAGGCTTGCCTGGGCGATCCCCTCGGTTCCGGTCAGCAGTTCAACGGTCTCCAGCAGAGGCATGGCATCCAGGTCCCAGGCTGCCCCTTGCAGGTAGCGCGCTTTCAGGTTCGCCGGAGTATCGATCGCCAGCAGTTGCCCACGGTACATGAACGCTGCGCGGTTGCAGTGCTCGGCTTCGTCCATGTAGTGCGTCGTGATGAAGATGGTCGTGCCCTCGGAGGCCAGCTTGTAGATCAGGTCCCAAAACTCACGCCGCGCGACGGGGTCGACGCCGCTGGTCGGCTCGTCGAGGAACAGCAACGGAGGTCGGTGGATCAGCGCGCAGCCCAGCGCTAACCGTTGGCGCCATCCTCCGGATAACTCCCGGGTGAAAGCCTTTTCGCGGCCTGTCAGGCCTGCCATGCTCAGGATCTCCGCCAGCCGCGGCCCTTCCTCTTTCACCGGCACGTCATACACGCCCGCATAGAACTGCAAGTTCTCGATCACCGTGAGATCGTCATACAGCGCGAATTTCTGCGACATATATCCGATGTGCGGCTTGACCGCCTCCGGATCTTCGGTCACATCGATGCCCATGATCTTCGCGGTTCCCTCGCTGGGGGTCATCAGCCCGCACAGCATTCGGATCGTCGTCGTCTTGCCGCTGCCGTTCGGGCCGAGATACCCGAGCACTTCGCCGGGCTGCACCTCGAAGGAAACGTGGTTGACCGCGATAAAGTCGCCGAATTTCTTCGTCAGGCTGAGCACTTCAAGCGGAAGGACCTGGTTCGCCATTCGGCTCTCCTTCCGTTTCCAGCAACTGGATGAAAACGTCTTCCAACGTCGGGGATACCGGGTACAGGTGCCCGACCTGCACGCCCGCGGCCTCGAGTTGCCCCGGCAGCCGGCCCATGACGTCCTGCGGCGAACGGACCCGCAGGTGCAGGTAACCTCCGAATGAGTGCACGTCTTCTACGCCCGGGTCCCCAATCGCCAGGTCCCGCGCTGCCATCTGCGGCTCCGCGGCCAGCTCAAGGATCCTGCCGCCCAGGTGCGCCATCAGTTCGCGCGGCGGGCCTTGCTTCAAGGCCCGCCCGTGGTTCATGAAGATCACGCGGTTGAAGCGCATGGCCTCGTCCATGTAAGGCGTGCTGACCAGCACCGCCGAGCCGCCGCGCAGCAGCCCGATCAGGAGGTGCCAGAATTCCTGCCGCGCCACCGGGTCCACGCCGCCGGTCGGCTCATCGAGCAGCAAAACCTTCGGGCGGTGCACGAGCGCGCACGCCAGTCCAAGCTTCTTCTGCATACCGCCGGAAAGAGCCACCGCGGGCCGCCTGGCGAATTCTTCCAACCCCGCGAACCGCAGCAGTTCCTTCGAGCGCTGCTCGCGCTCCGCGGGCTCCATATCGAACACCTCGCCGAAGAAGTCAAGGTTCTCTTTGACGGTCAGGTCGCCATACAGGCTGAAGCGCTGCGCCAGGTATCCGATCTCCTCGCGCGCCTTCTCGACCTGGCCGGGAATCTCGTAGCCCGCCACACGCATCGTCCCGGCGGTGGGATGCAGCGCGCCGCACAACAGACGCATGGCTGTCGTCTTGCCCGCGCCGTCCGGGCCTACCAGGCCGACCATTTCGCCTGCACGTACTTGCAGGTTCAGCCCGTTGACAGCTGGAGTCTCGTCGAATGTTTTGGTCAGGTTATTGACCTCGATCAGATATTCATCACTCATAAATGGCGGAGGTCCTTCTCGATCTCGCTACCGGTTATCAGCCAGATGTCGTTGCTGGGATACCAGGAAGCCCTGGAGTCCGGCTTTCGGCACAAAGCGCGATGAGCATCACTTCTGGAAGGTGACATCGGCGGGCATGCCCGGCTTCAGCTTGCCCTGCGGGTCCTCCACCGTCAGCTTGATCGCATACACCGTGCTACTCCTCCCCTCCACCGTCTGCACATTCCGCGGCGTAAACTCCGCCTGATCCG
>DATKAF010000075.1:0-8492 GCA_035498395.1 Anaerolineales bacterium | reverse complement strand
ACGTGCGCAATGTTGATCGTGATGCCGCGCGCCTTCTCTTCCGGCGCATTGTCGATGCTGTCGTACGCCCGGTACTCCGCCTTCCCCAGCATCTGGCTCACCTTCGTGATCGCCGCCGTCAGCGTCGTTTTCCCATGGTCGATGTGCCCCATCGTCCCCACGTTCAGATGCGGCTTCGTCCTCTCGTACTTCTGCTTCGCCATGATGAACTCCTTGTCAAAAAAAGAAAAAGTTATACCTTCAGGATCTCAGCCGCCACTGACTGCGGTGTGGGCGCGTAGTGGTCGAACTCCATGCTGAAAACGCCGCGGCCCTGTGTAACCGAACGGAGCTGCGTGGCATAGCCGAACATCTCCGCCAGCGGCACGGTGGCCCGGATGGCCTGAGCGTTGCCGGGCCGCACTTCCATTCCCAGGATGTTCCCGCGGCGGCCGTTGATCTGTCCCATCACGTCGCCCAGGAACTCCTCCGGAACGACAACCTCGACCTTCATCATGGGCTCCAGCAGCACCGGCGCGCCGCGCTGGACGCCTTCCTTGAACGCCATCGAGGCGGCCACCTTGAACGCCATTTCGTTCGAGTCCACCTCGTGGAAGGAACCGTCGAACAGCGTGACTCGCAGGTCGGTCACCGGGTAACCTGCCAGCACGCCGCTCTCGGCGGCTTCCCGCACGCCCTTCTCGACCGCCGGGATATACTCCCGGGGTACCGATCCACCGATCACCTTGTTCTCGAAGGCGACCCCCGAGCCGCGCTCGCCGGGCTCCATCGAGAAGACCACGTGACCATACATGCCCCGGCCACCCGACTGCTTGGCATACTTGTAGTTGATCTCCGGCACGGGCCGCGTGATCGACTCGCGGTAAGCCACCCGCGGTGCACCCACATTGCCCTGCACCCGGAACTCGCGCAGCATGCGGTCCACCAGGATATCTAGGTGAAGCTCGCCCATCCCCGAGATAATCGTCTGGCCCGTGTTCTCATCGGATCGTACCCGGAAGGTCGGATCCTCTTCCGAAAGCTTCCGCAGCGCTTCGCCCATCTTCTCCTGGTCTGCGGTGCTCTTGGGCTCGATGGCAATGGAGATCACTGGTTCGGGGAACGAAATGCTCTCCAGCACGATCTGCTTGTTATCGCAGAGCGTGTCGCCCGTGAAGGTTTCCTTGAAACCCAGGGCTGCACCGATATCTCCGGAGCGCACTTCCGTGATGTCCTCGCGACGATCAGCGTGCATGCGGATCAAGCGCCCGATGCGCTCGCGCTTGCCCTTGGTCGAGTTGATCAACATCTGGCCCTGGGAAACCACGCCCGAATAAACGCGGAAATAAGCCAGCCGCCCCACGTACGGGTCGGTCACGATCTTGAACACGAGCGCGCTCAACGGCGCGTCGTCCTGCGCAGGCAGTTCGATGGTCGTGTCCGGATCGCCGGGAGCGCTGCCGCGCACGGAGGGCACGTCAGCCGGGGACGGTAGATAATCGATTACCGCATCCAGCAGCACTTGGACGCCTTTGTTCCGCAGCGAGGAGCCGCAAAAGACCGGGTAGGCCCGGTTGGCGATCACCGCTTTGCGCAGCGCCGCCTTCAGCTCGTCGATGCTGATCTCCTGCCCCTCCAGGTACTTGACGGTCAGGTGATCATCCAGCTCGGCGATCTTCTCGACCATCAGATGGCGCGCCTCTTCCGCTGCCTTCTTCAGGTCTTCCGGGACATCGATGAACTTGGGTTCTTTACCGAGATCGTCTTCCCATATGACCCCCTGCATTTCCAGCAGATCGACCGCACCTTTAAAACCGGCCTCGCTCCCGATCGGAAGCTGCATCGCGATCGGATTGGCGCCCAGGCGGTCAATAATGGTCTGGATGGTCCGCTCGTAGGATGCGCCGACCCGGTCCATCTTGTTGACGAAGCACATGCGAGGCACGCCGTAGCGGTCAGCCTGGCGCCACACGGTCTCACTCTGCGGCTCCACGCCCTGCACGGCATCGAACACGACCACCCCGCCGTCTAGCACGCGCAGCGAGCGCTGCACTTCGGCGGTGAAGTCGATGTGACCCGGCGTATCGATAACGTTGATCTGATAACCCTGCCACTCCGCGGAAATAGCCGCAGAGACGATCGTGATACCGCGCTCCCGTTCCTGGGCCATCCAATCGGTGACAGTCGTTCCTTCATCGACCGAGCCGATCCGGTGCGTCTTCCCGGTATAGAACAAGATACGCTCGGTAGTCGTCGTCTTCCCGGCGTCAATGTGGGCAATGATCCCGATATTGCGGTATTTATCCAGCGGATATTCGCGTGCCATTCGTTAGCTCGGTCCAAAATCCGTAAAAAGAGGGCGCCTCGGTAAATTTCGAACAGCGCCCTTGCAGCACCAACTAAATACGGTAGTGAGAGAATGCGCGGTTGGCTTCCGCCATCTTGTGGGTCTCGTCGCGCTTGCGGATCGCGGCGCCCGTGTCGTTCGAGGCGTCGATCAGCTCGGATGCCAGCTTTTCGGAGAAGGACTGGCCGCCTCGCTCGCGCGCCGCGCCCAGGATCCAGCGGATCGCTAGCGTCGTACGACGGTCTGCAGCGACTTCCATCGGGACCTGGTAGGTTGCGCCGCCCACGCGCCGGGGGCGGACTTCCATCGCCGGGCTCACGTTCCGGAGCGCTGTCTCGAACACCTCGATGGGGCTCTTCTGGGTGCGTTCCTGGATCAGTTCCATCGCCTCGTAGATCACACGCGTGGCGGTGCTCTTCTTGCCGCGCTTCATCACGTGCTGCACCATGGTCTGGATCTGAACGCTGTTATAGTGCATGTCGGGCGGGATCGGCCGCCGCTCAGGGCTTCCACGTCTCATCTTTCGATCTCCTCGTATTACTTCGGGCGCTTCGCGCCGTACTTCGAGCGGCCCTGTTTGCGGTTGGCCACTCCCGTCGTGTCCAGCGAGCCGCGCACGATGTGATAGCGCACGCCTGGCAGGTCCTTAACGCGGCCGCCGCGCACGAGTACCACGGAGTGCTCCTGCAGCTGGTGCCCTTCACCCGGGATGTACGCCGTGACTTCGATGCCGTTCGTCAGGCGGACGCGCGCGATCTTGCGCAGCGCCGAATTCGGCTTCTTGGGCGTCATGGTGCGCACCACAGTGCACACGCCGCGCTTCTGGGGAGCGCCCTTCGCCTGCCGTACGCGGCGTTGGCGATGGCTGTTCAGCGTGTACTGCAGCGCCGGCGCCTTGCTCTTGGCTCGCTTGTTCTTGCGGCCCTTGCGGACCATTTGATTGACTGTCGGCACGTTCGCCTCCGATAACCTAATCTTTCACATGACTTCTTTGCAAGAAATGAGGCCATCAGGAACGATAATGATGGCCTCATTTGTAGCTGCCATTGTAACGGCGGGAAATAGGCCGCTTGTTTTGCAGGCAACGGCGGGTTATTCTAACATGCGCCCATTGGCACGTCAAGAAAAATCAGCACCTATTTCCGACGATCGTCCGCTCCAATACCAAGCTCCATCAGGCCTGTGCCGAGCTTCGGCGGATGCGTTTTCTCCTCATCCTTGCCAAACTTCACCACGTCGCCGCCTTCATTGATTGCCTCGACTGCCAGGCCTAGCGACTGCAGCTCTTTGACAAGCACTCGGAACGACGCCGGGATGCTCGGCTCTTCGATCGGCTCGCCCTTGACGATGGCCTCATATGTATTCACGCGGCCCTGCACGTCGTCGGACTTCACCGTCAACATCTCTTGAAGAGTGTAGGCTGCTCCGTAGGCTTCCAGAGCCCACACTTCCATCTCGCCGAACCGCTGACCGCCAAACTGCGCCTTTCCGCCGAGGGGCTGCTGCGTCACAAGGCTGTAGGGGCCTGTGGAACGCGCATGTACCTTGTCCTCGACGAGGTGATGCAGCTTGAGGATGGTCATCACGCCCACCGTAACCGGCTGGTCGTAGGGCTGACCCGTCTTTCCATCCCGCAGGGTCTGCTTGCCAAGGATCGGCAGCGGCAGGCCAGTGGCAGCAGCCACATCCTGTGCCGCTGCGTAAACCTTCGCATCGGCCATTTTGCTCGGCTTGTCGAGGCCTTCCATCCAAAGGCGCAGGCATGCGGTGATAGCTGCCTGGTCCACTTCTGCGCTGCGCTCCGCGGTCGGTTCGTCCAGTGTTCCGAGTATAACCTTCGGATCGTATTCCCGGTCCCTCAGCCATTCCTTGGCCGCCGCATGGCGGGCATAGTCCACATCGTTTAGGCTGTAAACATCATACTTGCGCTTTCCGAGCCATGATTCGAGATACAGGCGACGGACTTCATCGTCGTCCTGGATGGACTCCGGCTCGTATTCCTGCTGCTTCAGCCATTCCCAGGCCTGCTCCGCGGCTTCCTTCCACGCCTGGTCGACGATCCAGGCGCGTGCCAGCTCGGCCTCGATCTGCTCTTCGGTGGCTCCGTCGAACACCGGGGTCAATGCGCGGAAACCGAGCCGCTTGGCAGCCCACCCCAGGTGGACCTCCAGCACCTGCCCAATGTTCATACGACCGGGCACACCGAGCGGGTTCAGGATGATGTCGACCGGCGTCCCATCCTCGAGGAATGGCATATCCTCGACCGGCACCACCTTCGACACGACGCCCTTGTTGCCATGGCGCCCTGCCATCTTGTCGCCGGCCGTGATCTTCCGGCGTTGCGCCACGGAGACACGCACCATCATGTCCACACCCGCCGAGAGGTCCGTGTTGTCCTCACGGGTGAAGACCTTCACATCCACGACCTTGCCGCGCTCGCCATGGGGCATTCGCAGCGACGTATCCTTTACATCGCGTGACTTCTCGCCAAAGATCGCCCGCAAAAGGCGCTCCTCCGGCGTCAGTTCCTTCTCGCCCTTCGGGGTGATCTTGCCGACCAGGATATCGTTCGGTCCGACTTCGGCTCCAATGCGGATGATGCCGTTCTCGTCCAGGTCCTTGATCGCCTCTTCGCCGACGTTCGGGATGTCGCGCGTGATCTCCTCCGGGCCTAGCTTGGTATCCCTTGCCTCGACCTCGTACTTCTCGATATGGACTGAGGTGAAGCGGTCATCCTGCACCAGGCGCTCAGAGAGCAGGATGGCATCCTCAAAGTTACCGCCTTCCCATGACAGGAAGGCCACGACCACGTTCTGACCGAGCGCAAGCTGTCCGCTTTCGGTCGAGGACGAGTCGGCGATGATGTCGCCTTTCTTGATGACCTGTCCCTTCACGACCGACGGGCGCTGGTCGATGCAGGTCGACTGGTTCGAGCGCTGGTACTTGCGGAGCTGGTAGATGTGCTGGCCGCCCTTGCGCTCTTTCACCACGATCTTGCTGCCGGTGACCGAAACAACCTCGCCATTCTCTTCTGCGACGACGACCTGCCCCGAATCAAGCGCAGCAGTGCGTTCCATCCCGGTTGCCACCAGCGGGATCTCGGGGCGCACCAGCGGTACGGCCTGTGCCTGCATGTTCGAGCCCATCAAGGCGCGGTTCGCGTCATCATGCTCGAGGAACGGGATCAGGGCCGCGCTGATGCCGACAACCTGGTGCGGTGCCACATCCATGTAATCGACCGTCTCGGGTGTGGAGAACAAAAAGCCCGAGTGGTAGCGGCAGGAGATCCTCTCGCGCACGAACTCGTTGATCTCCGTCAACGGCGCGTTGGCCTGGGCGATGACGTACTTATCCTCGGCATCCGCCGATAGGTAATCGATCTGCTCGGAGACGAACGGGATGACCGCCACTTCCGTTCCGAATTTTGCCAGCCGCCGGGCAAGCTTGCTGTCGATCACCTCGCCGGCCTTGGCCAGTCGCTCTCCGGTCTTCGGATCGATGATCGCCTCGCGCAGCGTGCGGCCCACCAAGCGCTCATCGTCTGCGGGCAGGTACTTGAAAACCTTGCGGTATGGGGTTTCGATGAACCCGTATTCATTCACACGGGCGAAAGACGCCAGGCGACCGATCAGGCCGATGTTCGGGCCTTCCGGGGTCTCGATCGGGCAGATGCGTCCATAGTGGGAGTGGTGCACATCGCGCACGTCGAACCCGGCGCGCTCACGGCGCAGACCGCCGGGGCCCAATGCCGAGAGGGTGCGCTTGTGGCGAAGCTCCGCCAGCGGATTGGTCTGGTCCATGAACTGACTGAGCTGGCTCGAGCCAAAGAACTCACGCAGCGCGGCGACGACTGGCCGGATATTGACCAGCGTGACCGGAGATAACTGCTCCTGGTCGCGGATGGACATGCGCTCCTTGATCACGCGCTCCATGCGGCGCAGTCCGATGCGCAGCTTGTTCTGGATCAGCTCGCCGACCGTCTTCACGCGGCGGTTGCCGAGGTGGTCGATATCGTCCGGCGGCTCCACGCCGTTGTTGATCTGGATCATGCGCCGGATCAGGCGGATGACATCGTTCTTGGTCACCGTGCGATGCGGGATGGGGATGTTGAGATCCAGCTTCTGGTTCAGCTTGTAGCGGCCCACGCGCTCCAGGTCATAGTGGCGCTGATCGAAGAGCTGCTCCTCCAGGAACTGCTTGGCGTTCTCCAGCGTGGCCGGATCGCCCGGGCGCATTTTGCGGAAGAACTCGATGAGCGCTGCTTCGGCGATCGAAAGGCCTCCCGAGAGGTCCCATTCCGGCTCCTGCCTCAGTGTGGAGGCGATGAACAGGCGCTCCGGATTGTTGTCCACATCCTGGAAGATGGCGAGCAATTCCTCACTGCTCCCTGTCTTCAGAGGGGAATCTTTGGTCCCGTCGCTGACGGCAGCCAGGGCGCGCAGGAACACGGTGATGGGCACCGTGCGCTTGCGGTTGAATTTCAGGATAATGTAATCGCTCTTGCGCGTCTCGAACTCCATCCACGCGCCGCGGTCGGGAATGAGCTTCGCCATCGCCAACAGCCGGCCGGTGGAACGGTCACTGGGCGCCTCGAAGTACACACCCGGGGAACGGATCAACTGCGAGACGACGACCCGCTCGGTACCGTTAATAATGAACGTACCCTTCTCCGTCATCTCCGGGAACTCCCCCAGGAACAGGTCCTGCTTGATCGGCTCCGGAACATCCGGACCGGCTAGCAGCACAGAGACCCACAGCGGGCTGGCGAAGTTCAGATCGCGTTCGACGCATTCTTCGATAGAGTGTTTGGGCTTCTCAAACCAGTACTTCAGACCCCACTGCTTGGACTCGGGGCTCCGGCTCGGGAAGAAGAGCTTCATACCCTTGTTATATGACTCAATGGGTGATACCTCATGGAAGAGGTCGCCGAGGCCGTCTTTCTTCAGGCGCTCGAATGAATCGAGCTGGATATCAATGAGGTTGGGGAGATCCAGCTGTACAGGGATTCGTGCGTAGTTCTTGCGGGGCAAAGACGTCATTCGCCTCTCTCCTGAATGGTCTGGCGGGTGGCTTAAAACAATTTTCCCTGCCCATTGTTGGCAGGATACCGACCTTTGATTTTACGCGCATCTGCACAGAAAGTCAAGGGTTCCGAAGGTCCCTTTGGGTCACCGGTCCTGTCTTTTCTATGGCCAAACAGCCGTATCCATGGGTCACACGGTCAGGCTGGTTCAGTATTTCCTGGGTTTTACCCGGAACGGTGGTGCATATAATGGGTTCATTCCATTGAATCCGGGCAGCACGGAGGGAACATGGCATTCGAAGCGGCTCCAGTGAACGACAAGCGGGAAATCTTCGGCTGGGCGATGTACGATTGGGCCAATTCAGCCTTCAGTACAACGGTGGGCACGGTTTTTCTTGGCCCCTACATCGCATCGCTGGCAGCTACGGCCGGCAAGGCCTATTCCGATGGGATGGCGCGGCTCGGCGGTCTCGCCATCGCTCCCGATTCGTTCGTGCCGTATTGCGTCTCCATCTCGGTGGTACTCCAGGTGCTCTTCCTGCCCATTGTGGGCGCCATCGCGGACTACTCCCACATCCGCAAGTCGATGATGCAGACCTTCGCCACGTTCGGCGCGGCGATGACGATCCTGATGTTCTTTATCACCGGCCGCCTGTGGTGGCTCGGCGGCCTTCTGTTCATCCTCGCCAACCTGGCGTTCGGCGCGGCGGTTGTGCTCTACAACTCCTACCTGCCGGACATCGCCACGGAAGATCAGCGAGACCGGGTGTCGTCGTACGGCTGGGCCATGGGTTATCTCGGCGACGGGATCCTGCTGCTCCTGAACCTGGCGCTGTACACGTTCCGCGATCAGCTCGGCATTCCCACCGAGCTTGCCATCCGTATCAACCTGGCGTCGGCAGGCGTCTGGTGGCTGACCTTTTCCTTCTTCACATGGACCCGGCTCCGAGCGCGGCACGCGCGGCGGCCGCTTCCCAAAGGGGAAACGTACGCATCTGCGGGCTTCAAACAGCTCGGGCACACGATCCGGGAGATACGCCAATTCCCGGAAACGTTGAAGTTCCTCGGGGCTTACTTCCTCTACAACGACGGCATCCAGACAGTCATCGCAGTCTCCTCGACATTTGCGGCAGCTCCCCTGCT
>DATKAF010000074.1:0-3667 GCA_035498395.1 Anaerolineales bacterium | reverse complement strand
TTGCATGCAACGCCGGAGCTGTAGTGCCGACCGCGATGCCGTCATCGTCGGCGCCGACCGTCCAGACGACGCAGGCCCCATCCAATACCCAGGCAGCGGCGGCCACGCAGGCCGCGCCTACCTACACAGGACCGACCACCGCGCCGAACGACGCGGAGACGATGCTCAACTCCGTGGTGGATCACTACAAGGCCGTTGGGCGCGAGCAGGCGCTCCAGGATTTCACCGAGAAGAAGCCCCCGTTCAACAACCCCAACCTGCTGGTGATCTGCCTCGGCGCCGACCACACGATGACCGCCAACGGCGAGTATCCCATGCTGGTGGGGTTATCAGCCGACGTGATCAACGGGCCGGGTGGGAAGCCGATGGGGCAGGAAGTGTGGGACGTGGCCTCCGCTGTGCCGTCGGGTACGGTTCCGGTCAAGTTCGACAACCCCCTGACCGGAAAAACCGAGTCGAAGATCCTCTACTATCAGAAGCTTGACGAAGATGTGTGCAGCGTAGCTGCCAACAATCCCCAGTGAAGAAATAACAGACCCGGCTCACATGAGCCGGGTCTGCTCCGCTACGCCCGGGTTCGCCGTGTCCCAGGGGAGCGGGGCAATATCGACCTGCCGCGCAATGCGGTTGTGTAGCTCGCGGCAAAGAAGCGGCGCCGTAAGGTTTTCCGGTGAGTGACAGATGACGAATGCGTCGGCTCCCTGCCGGAGCTGCGCCGCCAGATAGCCCGCCCACTCGTCGAGCAGCGGCGCGTTGACCGATAGCTGCGGGTGCCCGATGTAGCGCACGAACAGAAAATCTGCTGTGCGCTCGGGCAGCACCGGGACGTTCGGTTTGCGCCTGCGGGCGGAAAGCAGCGCCTGGTAGACGCTCCCCTGTAGGATCTCGTCACCATCCAGCGTCCGGATGGGCCGCGTGTCGATCACCACGCGCGCCATGTTGTATTCACGGAGCAGATTGTTCAGCGCCTCGTTGCCGGCTCCATCGAACCAGCCCAGGTGCCGTACTTCGACCCCCAGCCGCACGCCTTGCGGCCAGCCATCCAGGAACGCGCGCAGGTCATCCAGCATATCCGGCGCATAGCGCGGCGGCAGCTGCAGGAACATCGGCCCGAGCCGCGAGCCGAGCTGCCCCATCACGCGGACGAACTCGCGCGCCCCGTCCACCCGGTCGGCAAGCGTACCGGCATGACTGATCGCCTTGGGGACCTTGAAGCAGAACCGGAAGCTGTCCGGGGTTGCCGCCTGCCATTGCTCGATGGTCTTCTCCGCCGGCACGGCGTAGAAGGTTGTGTTGCCCTCGATGGCCGTCAGGCGGCGCGCATATTCCCGCAGGTACTCCGATGGCTTGGTCTTCTCCGGATAGAAGTTGCCGACCCAGCCTCGAAACGACCAGATGGGACATCCAAGATAAAAGTGCATATGACAATTTACCGTATAACGAGGGATGAAACTCAGTAGTTACACCTTTCTGGATTGTAGGATGCGGAAAATTAAGCCGATTCTTAACACGTATGCAAACCGTGCCTTTCTACCAATTAAAAAAGCCGGGAAAAGCAGGTTCTTTAAGGTTCGCGATCGGACCGCGGCATCCTAATCTTAAAGAACTCTAATACGATTTTCAATGCGCTTGAAATCTTTGTCTTCGACAAACGAGGTAATATTGGCAGACGCTAAGATGGAACGAGGCACCATGAAAGAATCGGCAATTCGCATCTACAACTTCTTCAAGTCCCACAGGTACGGAAAATGGACACTCCTGGGCATCATGCTATTGGTTGCAGGCGGAGCGACCATGCTCATCCGCGCGCAGCCGCAGGACAAGATGGTGCCATTGACCGATGTGGCCTCCGCCATCACGGCGGGGCGCGTGATGAGAATTGAAGATTCTCAGGATACCGGTACGCTCACCGTTCATTATACCGACGGCACGCAGCAGGCGGCCCGCCGCGATAAGTCTGCATCGTTCTTCGAGCAGATGGGCTACCTGGGCGTAACCAACGCGCAGCTCGAGAAGCTGAATTACGAGATCGTTGAGGCGCGCATCCCCACCGCCGACAAGGCCACGAACGTCGTGCTCAGCATCGCCATGCTGGGCCTCATGGGCTTCGGTATCAGCCGGCTCGCGGCGGGCGGCGCGGTGACGGCCAGGAAGCAGTACGCCGAGGGCGACGTGCCGGAAACCAAATTCGACGATGTGGCGGGGATCGACGAAAGCCGCGCCGAGCTCATCGACATCGTCACGTTCCTGAAGGATAGCGCGCACTACCAGAGGCTCGGGGCGCGCATGCCGCGCGGCGTGCTGCTGGTCGGCGACCCGGGCACCGGCAAGACGCTGCTGGCCCGCGCCATTGCAGGCGAGGCGGGCGTGCCGTTCTTCAGCACCTCGGGCTCCGAGTTCGTGGAGCTTTTTGTGGGCGTGGGCGCCAGCCGCGTGCGTTCCCTGTTCAAGAAGGCCCGCTCCAAGGCTCCCTGCATCGTCTTCATCGATGAGATCGATGCCGCCGGCCGGAAGCGGCACGGCAGCGCCACCAGCGGCGGCGAGATGGAGCAGGACCAGACCCTTAACCAACTGCTCGTCGAGATGGACGGCTTTGCCGGCAGTGAGGGCGTCGTCGTGCTGGCTGCGACCAACCGCATGGACGTCCTCGACCCGGCCCTCACCCGCTCCGGTCGCTTCGACCGGCACGTCAATGTGCCCCGGCCCGACATCAAAGCACGCCTCGAGATCCTCCAGGTCCACATCAAGGACCGACCGCTGGCCCCCGACGTCAACCTGATGGATGTCGCCAAGTCCACGCCGGGTCTGGTCGGCGCGGACCTCGCCAACATCGTCAATGAGGCGGCGATCCAGGCAGTGCGCGGCCGGCATGATGCGATCACTGTGCAAGACTTCCAGGAAGCGGTCGAGAAAGCGCTGACAGGCGGCATCCAGCAGAAAAGCCGCGTCATGGCCGAGCAGGAGCGCCGCACGATCGCCTATCACGAGGCCGGTCACGCGGTGGTCATGCACTCGCTGCCGCACTCCGACCCGGTTTACAAGGTGACGATTATCCCGCGCGGGCGCATGGGCGGCTTCACCATGGCGCTGCCCGAGCAGGACAGCATCCTGATGTCGCGCAACCAGATCCTGGCGCGCGTCACCGGGCTGATGGGCGGCCGCGTGGCCGAGGAAGTGTTCTGCAACGATATCACCAGCGGCGCATCGAATGACCTGCAAGTTGCTACCGAGCTGGCAGAGGAGATGGTCATGCGGCTCGGCATGAGCGCCACCGGCCTGCGCGTCTTCAACCGGCCCGCCGGATACGAAGCGCTGGCCACGCCGCAGAGCGGACAGAAGACGTTCGAGGCGCGCGATCAGGCCATCGAGCAGATCCTGAACGAGTGCTACGCCGAGGCGAAGCGCCTTGTCACCGAGAGGCGGGACGCCATGGAGCGCGTGACCCGCGCCCTGCTGGAGCAGGAGACGCTTTCGAAAGAGGAGTTCGTGGCGTTGATGGACGGCGTGGCCGTTCCGGCGTAACTGCTCGCATGGAGCCTGGCGGGCGCACTGTCTTTACATGGAAAACTCAATACCAACACAAGAAGAGGATGGATGGCTGCTGTCGCCCATCCTCTTTTTTGCGCTTTGCGTTGAGAAGCCGCAGCCTCCGAGGCAGGACCGTTAT
>DATKAF010000073.1:0-11678 GCA_035498395.1 Anaerolineales bacterium | reverse complement strand
CCGAAAGCCTATCGTGGATCTCGCGCTCGTGGCTGAGGAGAGGCAGTTCGAACGCTCCGACGCCGCGTTGGATCAATGAGGCTGCCGTCGAGTCCGTTAGCAGTCGCCCATTGCTAATAAGCGAGATGCGGACATTCCGCTTGCGCAGGAAATCAAGGATGGCAGATAGATCCCTGCGCAGCAACGGCTCGCCTCCGGTGATGGTGACGTGTCGGCACCCGATTTCATCCAGCGCCATGCCGAGAACAGCGAGGGTGCGCGCCGTGTCGAGCTGCCCCTGGGGAGATCGAGCGGCAAGCAATGATGGCTCGGCCTGCCAAACGTTATAGCAGTGCAGGCAGGCATGGTTGTAGCGCTGCGTCACCTCGAAGATCAGCGAGTCAAGACGTGGCCGCGTAGTCATTTGCCGGACAGAAGCTCCAGGATGAAAGCCGCCGCGAGGCGCGCATCGGGCGTCAGGTTCAGCGCTAGCGCGTCGAAGGCGGGGATCGGTTGACCACCTTACTGTCCTTGCATCAGCCGCTCATAGAGCGCCGGGGTCTGTGCGTCGCTGAGCGCATAGAAGGCCATGTCGTGCTCCAGGGCTGCCCGTGCTTTTGCAAGGGTGTCCGGATCAACGCTGCCCTGCCGCGCAAGCTCTTCGAGGATCTCCGACTGCTCCACGAGCACGCTTGCGCTTGATGGCTGGTAATCCACGAAGGCGGGCAGGTAGCACGTGATAGGCGCTTTGGAGCGCCAAACGTGATATTCCGCAGCCTCATAGGCCTCCTGCACCAGGGAAGCGACGTCGAGAGCAAGCTCTCCGCTTGCCACCAGCTCGTCAAGGGCTGCACGATGCGCCGCGGTCATTCGTAAGCCCAGTTTGTTCTCCGTTTCCTTGGCGGCCTGCTTGGCGAGCTCATCGAACCCGTACCAGGAACGGCGGAGGCGCTCCCGGGCCGATTGCGGCTGCGGCGCCGATACCTGGCAGCGAAGCGACCGCCACACCGAAGACCCTCATGAAGTCACTGCGCGAAAGAGTCATCTTGCCCTCCCATGATGGATGAGCCACTATACACCCACCAGACGACCATTCGGAGAGATTGGTTCCCCGCCGAGCGGGGCGGTCAGGCAGCGCGTGATAATACTCCGGCAGGAGAGCATCATGGCGACAGACCGAAAGGCGGCGGAGTGATTCTCCGCCGCCTTTCGGTTCGAGCGACAAATCAGGCAGAGGCCAATTACGGCGAGCACAACTCGGCACGGTGGTCTCCCCCACTTCACCTTTGAGCGACAGTTCAGGTAGAGGACGACGAATGCGAGTACAGCTCGTCGGTCCGGACAGCCATGATGAAGTCATTCATATGGAGGCCGTGGACCTTGTGAGTCCACCAGTTGACCGTGACCTTGCCCCATTCGGTGATGAGCAGCGGGTGATGATCCTCGGCTTCCGCAGCGGCGCCCACCCGGTCTGTGAATGCAAGCGCCTCCGCGAAGTTGCGGAACTTGAAAACACGCTGGATCCGCTTCTCCCCATCAACCTCTTGCATCCGCCACTCCGGGATCTGCGGCATCAAGCGATACGCGTCGGATTCGGTCATGGCGGGCTCCGTGCCGCGACAGGGCACGCACTTCATTTCGGACAGGGATGTCATGCAGCAGCCTCCGGAATGGAGAGTCATGAGATCACCAACAAAAGTTCCTACCTCTGTACGCGCTCGCGGCTGAGCGCCTGAACCAGATAACCGATATCCTGCGGGCGGCTGAGGTGAACGCGGATCGCCTGGCGATGCCGGGCCACCAGCGTCTCAAAGTCACCCAGCGCCTGGGCACGGATGAGCGTGCCAAAGCTCATCCCCTCATTGGGGATCTCGATATCGCGCTCCGGGTCCGATACGATCTGGATGAAAAGCCCGGAGGCCGGGCCGCCCTTATGGAACTGACCTGTCGAATGCTGGAAGCGCGGCCCAAAACCGGCGGCGACGGCACATTCCGTACGTTCTCGGATGGCGACGCGCAGCCGTTGGAGCTCGTCTTCCATCTCGCGAGTTCGCGGCAGGTAGGCATTGATGGCAAAGTAATCAGGCGGCTCCCCGCGGGCAACGAAGTCGTCGAGTCGGGAACCGCTGCCCTGCAAGCCGGAGGCTCGCACTTCCAAGTCCCAGTTGCCTTCGTTGAGGCGCCCCTTCTTGCGGTATTCGGCGATCTTCTGCTTGGTGCGGTCCTTGCTCTCCTGGACATCGGGTTGGTCGAAAGCGTTCACGCCGAGGATGTGACAGGCTGTGGGAACCGAGACCTCCCAGCGAAAGAACTCAGCAGCAGCTTCATAGGGATGAAGCACCGGGTAGCGCAGCACCGGGAAGCCTGCGGCCGCGAGCGCATCCGCGCCGCCATCCAATTCGCCAGTCTGCCGGAGGTAGACGAAAATGCGGTCGCGCCCGTACACGTGAGGCGAGTCGAGCGGCTCCAGCGGCACTGGCAGGATCCCCTTTCCATCCTTGCCTGAAGATTCGGCGACGATCTGCTCGATCCAGTTAGCAAGCGGCGTGACGGCGTCGTCGGCAAGAATAGTGAGCTTGTCACGCCCGGCGAGCGCAGCTTCGCCAAGGACGGCTCCGAGAACAAGGCCCGGATTCCGGGCAGGCGGGATGTCGCGACCGCACTGGCGCGCCATCCATGCCGCGCGCCCCACGAAGCGCTCCAGGTCGATGCCGAGCAGCGCGGCCGGGACCATGCCGAAATCAGTCAGCGCAGAGTAACGACCGCCGACCGCAGCATCGGATGTGAAAATGCGGCGGAAGGCATGCTGGCGGGCGAGCTGCTCAAGCGAGGTGTTCTCGTCAGTGGTGGCAATGAAGTGCGAACCGTCCTTCTTGCTCAGCTTCCAGAAGTAGTCGTACCCGGCAGTCGTCTCCGCCGTGCCGCCGGACTTGCTGGCGACGATGTAGAGCGTCTGGTCAGGCGGAAAATCGGCGGCTGTCCGGGCAACCTGCTCCGGATCGGTCGAGTCGAGGATGGCGAGGCAGCCGTCCGTGTTGTAAGCAGCGTCCTTCCGGGAAGCATCGCCAAACAGAGAGCTGATCACTTCGGCGGTCAGGGAGGAACCGCCCATGCCGAGCACAAGGTAGCGATGCAAGCCCGCCTTGTGGACCTCATCGGCAAACGACCGATAGGACGACAATAGGGCCACGGCCTTCCCGGGCGACTCCGTCCATCCCATGCGCATGGTGACTTCCGTTCCACCCTGCGGATCGGACGTCCAAAGCGTGGGATCGTGCGCCCAGAATCGGGCCGGGAACGAGTCAGCCTCCAGGCGGGCAACGCGCTTCGCTACTGCATCTGCAAGAGGCCCGAGCTCATGCACCGCGTCATTGCGGCGCTGTTCGATGGTCTTGAGGAGCGACTTGACCGACTCGGAGAACAGGCGGATGCCCTCCTCTTCAAGCTCGTCAGTCACTTTGTCAATGGACAAGCCGGTCGCAGCCAATTCCTCCATTTGGGCATGGGCCTGATCGATGTCCTTCGTGATCGTGATCTCCGGCCTGGCATGGTCGCGGGCCGCATCCAACGTCTGCGGGGGCAGGGTGTTGACCGTGTTCGGGCCGATCAGGTTATCGACGTAGAGCGTATCCGGATAAGCCGGGTTCTTGGTGCTGGTGGAGGCCCACAGTGGACGCTGGAGGCGGGCGCCGCGCGCCGCCAGCTTGTCCCACCGCTCGCCGGAGAACATCTTTTGGAACTGTTCGTATGCCAGCTTGGCGTTGGCGATGCCGATCTTCCCGCGCAGCGGCGAGTCCTCCGGCAGCTTCTTGTCGACATTCGAATCGACGCGCGAGACGAAGAAGGAGGCCACAGACGCAAGCTGCTCGATCGGATGTCCCGCTGCAAGGCGGTCCTCGAGGCCGCTGAGATAGGCCTCCATCACCTGGGCATAGCGCGCCAGGGAGAAGATCAGGGTGATATTGATATTGATACCGGCAGCCACGGATCGGCGGATGGCGGAGATACCGGCCTCCGTGGCAGGGATCTTTACCATTAGGTTCGGCCGCGCCACGCGGGCCCACAGTTGCTGCGCCTGCGCGGCGGACGCATCCGAATCGTTGGCGAGCAGCGGGCTGACCTCGATGCTGATGTAACCATCGCCCCCATTGCTTTCCTCGTATAACGGTAGGAACAAGTCGGCGGCAGAGCGGATGTCCTCGACGATCAGTTCCCAGAAGATCTTCTCCGAGTCCCAGCCTGACCAGGCAAGAGGCATCAGCGCCTCGTCGTAGTCATGCGTCTTCTCGATGGCCTTGTCAAAGATCGTCGGGTTGGAGGTCATGCCGCGGATGTCGCCGCGGTCGATGAGGGCCTTGGTCTCACCGTTCTCAAGCAGTTTGCGCTCGATGTTGTCCATCCACAAGGACTGTCCAAGCTCGTTAAGTTTTCGGATATTGTCCATACTCGTGCTTCCTTTTCGGCGGCAAGGCAGTAAGTATCAAGCTTCCATGCAAGAGAATCAAAGAATGACCGAAGCTTCCGCAAGCATGCGACAAGAACCCAGCCTGAGTTGTGCGTTCAGATCTGGAGGTTTCGCGGCTGTGCGAACGATAGCGCGTATCCCCAATGCGCATCCTGTTCTGCCGACCCCTGCTGCAACGATAAAGACGGCGCGGTCCATACAGGCCGGCATACTCTCTCTCCCGTAAAATGGAAGCTGGGAGAGGCCAGATACAACCTCTCCCAGCAACAACGGTAGCTAGTCCTTCAGGCGCCCGGTAGACTCAATCGTCTTGATCATGCCCACGCGACGAGCCAGGCGCTCGCCGGAAGGATCATTGCCCAGGTAGCGGGCACCGAGGAACGCAAGGACCAGGCTGGTGGCTAGCTCCGGGCCGATCACGCGGCCGCCGAGGCACAGCACGTTCATATCGTCATGCATCACACCCTGCGCGGCAGAGTAGGTATCGTGACAAATGGAGGCGTAGACACCCTTCATCTTGTTGGCAGCGATGCAAGCCCCGATGCCGGAGCCGCACACCAGGATGCCGCGCTCGGCCTCGCCGCTCTGCACGGCCCTGCCCACCTTCTCCGAGTAGACGGGGAAATCCACGGCCTCCGCGCTGTGGGTGCCCATGTCGATCGGTTCGTGACCCGCGGCACGCACGGCGGAGATGATCGCATCGTGCAGCGGAAAACCAGCGTGGTCAAAGCCAACGGCTATCTTCATCTGCGGCTCACCGCTTTTCTGACGCTGCGCCCCTTCGCAACCTTTCGTGGCTGCGGCTTGAGCCTGGCCCGCTTGCGGGTCTTGAGAAGCGCCTTGGCGTGGGCATACACGTTGTCCACCGTCATCCCATAATGCTCGAAGATGGTCTTGTAAGGGGCAGATGCGCCGAAGCGGTCAATGCCCATGATGTCTCCGGCAGCGCCGACGTAACGGTTCCAGCCAAACGTCGCGCCTGCTTCGACGGACAGGCGCGTCGTCACAGCCTTCGGGAGAACGGATTCACGATAGGCATCGTCCTGCTCGTCGAACAGGTCCCAGGACGGGAATGAAACCACGCGCACGCTGAAGCCCTGATCGGCGAGCTGCTTGCCGGCTTCGTAAACCAGGCTCACCTCGGACCCCGAGGCCATCAGGATGATGTCGGGCGTCTTCTTTCCAAAGGACGCCAGCACGTACGCACCTTTCTGAACGTTTTCAGCCGAGGCCGTGAGGCTTCGATCAAAGACCGGGACAGCCTGCCGTGTCAATGCCATGAGGCTCGGCCGCTCGCGTTGATCGATGGCAATCTTCCATGCCTGAGCAACTTCGTTCGCGTCCGCGGGGCGGATGACAAGCAGGTTCGGGATGGCGCGCAGCCCCGCGAGCTGCTCGATCGGCTGATGCGTCGGCCCGTCCTCGCCGAGGCCTACACTGTCATGCGTGAACACAAAGATGGAGGGAATGTGGGAAAGCGCCGCAATACGGATAGCCGGCTTCATATAATCGGAGAAGATCAAGAAGGTAGCGCCATACGGGATCAAGCCGCCATACAACGCGAGGCCGTTCAGCGCGGCACCCATGGCATGCTCGCGGACCCCATAGTGGATATAGCGGCCTTCCGGCGTGCTCGGCTGGAAGTCGACAGCGCCGTCGAACTTGGTGTTATTCGAGGGTGTCAGGTCCGCCGAGCCGCCGATGAGCTCGGTGAGAGTGCCGGAAATCGCGCTGAGGACTTTGCCGGAAGAGACGCGCGTTGCCATGCCTTTCGCATCGGCAGGGAACGCCGGCAGGACCTTCTCCCAGTCCGCCGGCAGCTTGCCAGCCAGGCGGCGTTCGACAGTCTTGGCTTGATCCGGCTTCGCAGCCTTGAAAGCAGCCAGTTTCTGGTTCCACGCCTGTTCGAGCTGAAGCCCTTTTTCGACAGCCTGGCGGAAGAAAGCCAGCACATCGTCAGGGATGAAGAAGCGCGGCTCAGTCGGCCAGCCAAGGTTCTGCTTGGCGGCATTGAGCTCCTCATCGCCGAGAGCTTCGCCGTGCGCCTTCGCGGTATCCTGCTTGTGTGGCGCGCCGAAACCGATGTGATTCCGGCAGGCGATGATGGACGGCCGCAAGTCGCCTTTCGCTGCCTGGATCGCCCGGTCGACAGCCTCGAGATCGTTTCCATCTTCGACGGTCTGGGTGTGCCAGCCATACGCAGCAAACCGGGCCACCCTGTCTTCAGTGAAGGCCAGGTCGGTGGAACCGTCAATCGAAATGTGATTGTTGTCGTACAGGAAGACAAGCCTGCCCAGCTTCAGATGCCCCGCCAACGATGCCGCCTCCGAGGCGACACCCTCCATCAGGTCGCCATCGGTCACAATGGCATAGATATAGTTGTCGAACAGCTCCGCGCTGAACTCCGCGGCCATGTGGGCCTGGGCGATGCCCATTCCGACCGCCGTTGCAAATCCTTGGCCGAGCGGCCCGCTGGTCGTCTCAACGCCGGGCGTGAGGCCGTACTCCGGGTGCCCCGGCGTCTTGCTGTTCCACTGCCGGAAGTTCTTGATCTCATCGAGCGAAAGACCATACCCGGTGAGGTGAAGGAGGGAATAGAGCAGCATCGAGCCATGTCCCCCCGACAGGACAAAGCGATCCCGGCCAGGCCATTTGGGATTGCGCGGGTTATGATGAAGATGACGAGTCCAGAGAACGAATGCCATCGCGGCAGCGCCCATCGGAAGGCCAGGATGCCCCGAATTGGCTTGCTGCACGGCATCTGCAGACAAAAAACGGATTGTGTTGATTGCGCGGGTGGTCAGATCGTCAGTCATATGCCTCCAGGAGTTTAGAAATTGTACCACCCGTCACAGATGCATTCCGGATGGCGAGGTGCGGGTTTTCAAGGATCGTGAGGGATTCTCGGCGGGATGGACGTGGCGCGGTACGCCTGCCGCGGGCGCAACAGGTGTAACGAAGGAATGCCAACGATGAAACTGTGCCGGCTTAGTACTCTTCTTTCAGGGAGTGAACCGGGAGAGTGATGTAGCCCTCGGAGTCATGCCCCAAGCGGGTCAGCTCCGCGGATTTTTCGGCAGCAACCCAGGCCGTGAATGCCGCTGCCAGAGCATCCAACTGTTCGGGCAGGAGTACCTGCGCCGTGGGAAGAACGCCGTTCAGCAGCCGATGGCGGGTGATCTCCTCAAAGTACAGCATGGGGTCGTGCAGGCGCACGCCGCGCTCATGTAGGATAAGCTGGCGCTGTAAGCGGCCCTCGATGGTGGCACGCGACAGCGGTGCGCGGCCAAGGAGCGTGGTGAAAACCGCATGCGGATGCGTCTCGAGCCATTGGTAGGGACAGTCCCCTGCCGGATGGGCTTCGAAGCCGTGCTCTCCCAGAGCACGGAACAGGGCGAATCCGGCCTGCACCCACGGCGAACAAGCCGTAACCCGCGCGGGAGTGCCTGCAACAGCGATCCCGCGCGTGCGGAGTTCGTGCTCGGCTATCCGAAGGTCCGCACCGCGCAACTGCCTGGAGGCAGGCGCGACCGCCGCCATGCGTTGTCGTACGAGACCTGCATTCGGGTGCGACGCGGAGCTCACCGCCACGAACGCGCCATCTTGAGAAGCAAGGAAGCCGACCACCTCCTCCAGTTCCCCTTCGGTCACGATCAAGACACTGAGGTCCTGGCGCAGCGCGGCATACGTGAACGCCTTACGCGTTCCGGTTGGATCCACTCCCACGAAGATCGAGCCGGCCAAAGGCATGGTTATCCGGTTGCTGAACCAGGGACAATCTCAGTATAGGGCAAAATAGCCCGAGATGCAACGGATTCTTCGGAAAACGGTCGGTCCCGCAGCGTCGTCTCTGGGGCTTGTGAAGCGGATCGGCGCAAAAAAGAAGCGCACGGTAAGGCCGTGCGCCGCGGGCTCAAAATGCCGAGGCAATGCCGCGAGCCCTACAGTGTATTGAAATACCCCAACAGCTCCACTTTCAGTGACTCCAGCGAGTCAAATGTGAAGAGCTGGTCGTTAAAACTCCAGATGGCCTTCTCGAAATTGATGATCGTCTCGACTTTGAACGGCATCAGCGGCGTGTTCCCCGCCAGTACATGCTCCATCTCGGCCTTCGACGAAATGAGACCTGTGCCAAAGACCTTGAGCTCGCCATCCTGGCGGATCAGGCCAAACTCCGTGCTGAACCATGCCAGACGCTTGATGTTCTCGCGCTGCTCATCGGTCTTAGCCTTGTGGAAGGCAGGAGCGAACAGTTCCTGGATCTCGACGTAGCGTGGCAGCGTGAAATACGGAAGGTGTCCATAGACATCATGGAACATATCCGGCTCGGGCGTGAAGTCCAGCTCCTCGCGGCTGCGGACGTAGTCTGTGATCAGGAATTCTTTGGCGGCGAAGTGCTTGTACCACTGCACCGCATCCGAATACCGGACGGTGGTGCGGAGGGTCTTCCAGCCCGTGCGAGGCGTAATGCGCTCGTTCAGCCATTGCACGGATGGAATATGATCTGGCGGCAGTTGCATGAACCGGCTGCCTTCGAGGTATTCCCGGCAGGCGTACCTCTGGACCTCCGGGGCTTGGCGGGCATACAGATCCCGCCAAATGCCGTGCTGCTCCTCGGAAAACTCGACGTCAGTCTCCGGATCGATAATCGTTTGGTCAGACGGTACAGTCATGATCGACCTCCAGTCTGAAAAAATCTTATCATGCCTAAAAAACGTAGTCAAGAATGGGTCTATTACGATTTGGTTTGTCGTAAAATAACGATGATAGAATTTCCGAGGAGAGAGTCGACCGCCTCATGAGCGACATGCCGTTACTGGGTAAGAATATTCTCGTCACGGGCGCGGCGCGACGCATCGGGAGGTCACTGGCGCGGGCTTGCGCACAGGCGGGGGCGAACATCGTCGTTCATTTCCACGATTCGGAGAAAGATGCGGCGGAGGTGCGGGCGGAGATCGCGGAAATGGGCCGCAGGGCGATGCTTGTTAAGGCAGACCTCGAGAACTCGACGGAAGTCGAAGGCATCGTCAAGCAGGGCTCGGAACTCGGGCCGCTGCACGGACTCGTGAACAACGCTGCGATCTTCCAATCTCTCACGCCGAAAGAGACAACGCTGGAGGCCTGGGAGCGCCACCTGGCCATCAACCTCACTGCGCCATTCCTCCTGAGCAAGGCCTTCGCGGAACAAGTGCCGAAGGACGGATCTGGCCGGATCGTGAACATCGTGGATTGGCGCGCGCTCCGACCCGGTCCGGACCACTTCCCCTACACCATCACGAAAGCGGCGCTCGCCAGCATGACGCATTCGCTGGCGGCGGCGTTGGCGCCGCAGATCAGCGTGAATGCGCTGGCGTTGGGCGCCATACTGCCGCCTAGTGACAACGGCGTCAAGCCGGAGATCCTGAAGACCGTCCCGGCGGGCCGCTGGGGAGAGTTGCTGGAGGTCGAAGAAACGCTGATCTTCCTGCTCTCGGGACCTGCCTACATAACTGGAGAGATCATCCACGTGGATGGCGGTAGGCACCTTATTTAGGAGAAGCGATGGACAAGGTCATCATCAGGGATTTGCTAACACGCGGCATCATCGGCATCAACGACTGGGAGCGGGAGCAGCCTCAGGATATCCTCATCAACATCGTGATCCTGACGGACACCCGCAAGGTCGCGCAGACCGACGATATCGCTGACTGCGTGGACTATCGCGCGCTCGCGAAGCTTGTGCGGCAGCATGCAGAAACAGCGAAGCGTCTCACCGTCGAAGCTCTGGCGAACGACCTTTCTGAGATATGCCTGAAGCAGCCAGGCGTCCAGAGTGCAACTGTGCGCGTCGAGAAGCCCGGTGCAGTGCGGTTCGCCGCGTCCGTCGGCGTGGAAGTCGAACGCAGCCGCGATGACGCATAGAGTCTATCTGGTCATCGGCTCGAACATCGAACCGGAAGCCAACTTACCGCGTGCCATCCAAATGCTGGCTGGATTCGGCGAGGTTCTGGCCGTCTCCGCGGTCTGGGAGTCCAGTGCCGTGGGCGCCGACGGACCGAACTTCCTGAACGCCTCGGCACTTCTGCTGACCGACATCCCTCCCTCGAAACTCAAGGAACGACTCGTACTGCCGATCGAAGCGGCCCTGGGGCGCGTGCGCACCACGGACAGGAACGCCCCGCGAACCATCGACATCGACGTCATGATGGTGGACAGCGAGCCGTGCAACCTGGACCGCTGGGACTATGCCTTCGTGCTGCTGCCGATCTCTGAGTTGCTTCCAGATGCAACCCACCCGGTGAGAAACGAAACGCTCCGCGCCGCCGCAGAGCGGGCGCGGAGCGAAACCTGGATTGTGCAGCGGCCTGGCTTGCTAAACCCCCTATCCTAGATCTGAAGAGCGCTCGCGCCGCGCGAGATGTTGTCCAGGAACTCCTGCCGCGTGGCGGAGTTTGTCCGGAACGCTCCCAGCA
The DNA here is from genome assembly GCA_035498395.1 of Anaerolineales bacterium. Lineage (GTDB taxonomy): Bacteria > Chloroflexota > Anaerolineae > Anaerolineales > Villigracilaceae > Fen-1038. Next base: position 782 of record DATKAF010000073.1, on the reverse strand, counting down.
TGGCAGAAGTCGTCATGCGTGCATCGTGCTTCTTGACGCCCCGCATCATCGTGCACAGGTGCAAGCCCTCCACCACAACGGCCACGCCGCGTGGTTCCAGCATCTCCTGCAATAGCTCCGCCACCTGGCGCGTCAGCCGCTCCTGGACCTGTAACCGCCGCGCGAACACATCGATCAGCCGCGGGATCTTGGAAAGGCCGATGACCTTGCCAGCCGGCATGTATGCAACGTGAGCGCGCCCCATGAACGGCAGCAGGTGATGCTCGCACAGGCTGTAGAACTCGATATCCCGCACGATCACCATCTCATCGTAGGTGATGTTGAACAATGCGCCATTCACGATCTTATCCGGATCGGCATGGTATCCGCTGAGCAACTCGGAGTACATGCGCGCCACCCGCTGCGGCGTATTAAGCAGACCCTCTCGGTTCGGATTTTCGCCAAGCGCCGTCAGCAGTTGCAGAACGGCGGTCGCCGAGGCGGCCGGATCGACCCCGCTCTCAGCCTGATAATCGCCCGGCATGTCATCATCAAACTCAGTGGCTTCCATTCTTCGCTCCAACCGTTCTCTCCGCTTCGGCGTGGCGGCAGCATCCGATGCTGCCTTCTATCCGATCTCCGGCTCGATCAGGCCATACGAGCCGTCGCGGCGGCGGTACAGCACGCTGATCCTGTTGGTTTCACCGTTGTAGAAGATAAAGAAGCTGTCATGCCCGAGCAAGTTCATCTGCTCGATGGCTTCGAATTCGTTCATGGGTAAAATGCGGAACTGCTTTCGCCGG
>DATKAF010000072.1:0-2638 GCA_035498395.1 Anaerolineales bacterium | reverse complement strand
CCCCGTAGGATCTCTTCACCGATATCCAGCGCATTTCATGGCCTGTGAGCGGCGCTCATAGGCCTTTCTGTAAGTTTTGGGTTGGCGATCTCGCTCAGTGCCTGCTCACCAACCTCGCCGATTGCAGATCCCACCGAGATGAAGACTACGGCCCTTGCACAGGCCAATGACAGGCTGACTGCAATCGCCCCATGGATTCGCTCGCCACGAAAGACCGAGCGCGAGTCCTGATCCAGAACAATGCTCGCGGCCGCACGGCATTTTCCATGGGACTCTCCAGTCAGAATACGCGTGGTCGGTGCGGCTACCCGTCATGTCCCGCCATACGCCCCGGAAGTATGTTGATTGTAAGCATTCCAGACACGTAGATGGACCGTGGAGATCCTTGCTATTGGGCTAATGCCCAGATCGACGATCCGGCGCGCCCAACGGTGCTGGCTGCCTCCGGCCTCTACATGACGGACGAACAGAGGTGGGCCATCATCGTGGACTACGAGGGCATTGCGCTGCTTTCACGCTGACCCACGATCGGCCAAGCAGATCTCAGTTCAGACAACGCCGGTTCACTCGCGGACCCGTTCGATCCTGGCGCCCAGCTCGCGCAGCTTCATCTCCACATTCTCATAGCCGCGGTCGATCTGGTTGATGTTGCGGATCTTCGACGTGCCTTTGGCTGCCAGCGCGGCCAGCACGAGCGCCATGCCGGCACGGATGTCGGGGCTTTCAAGCTTCTCGCCGTAGAGCTGTGTGGGCCCCTGCACCACGCACCGGTACGGATCGCAAAGGATGATGCGGGCTCCCATGCTTACGAGCTTGTCCGTGAAGTACATGCGGCCCGAGTACATCCAATCGTGGAACAGCACCGAACCCGCCGCCTGTGTCGCCACCGTGATCGCAATGCTGATCAGATCGGTTGGGTAGGCAGGCCACACATTCGTCTTGATCTCAGGGATCGCTCCATCCAGGTCGGGCACAACCCTCAGGGTCTGGTTCGCGCTGACGACCAGATCCGTGTGATCGTTCTCCCAGCGCAGTCCCAGCCGCTCAAAGGCTTGCGAGATCATCCCCAGGTGCTCGACGCCTGCATTGTGGATGCGCAGGCTGCCGTGAGTGATGGCGGCCGCGCCCGCAAAGCTGATAACCTCCAGGTAGTCCGGCCCGATGGTGAATTCCCCTCGGTGCAAGTGGGGCACGCCGGTGATGTGCAGCGTATTCGAACCGATGTCATCGATCCTGGCTCCCAGCACGTTCAAGAAGCGGCACAGCTCCTGCACGTGAGGCTCCGACGCCGCGTTGCGTATCACACTCACACCGTTCGCTGTGACAGCCGCCATGATGATGTTCTCCGTGGCCGTCACGCTTGCCTCGTCGAGCAGGATTTCCGTCCCTTTCAAGCCGGATGAATGAAAATTGAAGATGCGGTCGTATGTGACCTCCGCGCCGAGCGCCTGGAGCGCCAGCATGTGGGTATCGAGCCGCCTGCGCCCCAGCACATCACCGCCGGGTGGTGGGAGGCGAAGGCTGCCGCTGCGGGCCGTGACCGGCCCGGCCAGCAGGATGGAAGCCCTGATCCTGCGGCATAGGTCCGGGTCCAGATCGCCCGGCCGGATCTCAGGAGAGGAAAGTCGCCAGGTCTTGTTCCCCAGTTCTTCCACAAGGGTGCCCATGCTTTCGATCAGGCTGCGCATGTCGCGCACATCCCGTATCTCGGGGACATTGTGCAGCACTACCGGCTCATCGGTGAGCAGGCATGCCGCCAGTAGCGGAAGTGCCGCGTTCTTGTTGCCCGCAGGTGTGATTTCGCCCCGGAGAGGCGCCCCGCCCTCAATGATGAATTGATCCATGCCTGTTGTTCGCTCCTTATGGAATCGAACGGATTCTAAGGCAGATTGAATGATTCGCCCAGCACATTACAGTACGCTTACACAACGAAAAAGCGCGTTTGTGCCAGATTCATTTAGAATATAATGTTATCGATGATATTTGCCCTCGTGACGCCGCTGATTCTGGGCTGGCTTTGCGGCTGGTTGGTGAATTATCTGGCCGATACGCTGCCCCGCACCCGCAGACTCTCGCATCCCGCGTGTGCCCTGTGCGAGCACCCCTATCCCTGGCTAACCTATCTTGCTTTCGGAGCCTGTCCGGACTGCGGCCACAGGCGGGGCTTCCGCCCGTGGCTTGTCCAGGTTGCCATGCTGTCCGTCAGTCTCTACACGTGGCTCAAGCCCAGCGGCATGGGATACTGGCTTGGCATCCTGCTCCTCACCTATTTCCTGCTTGTCCTCATTATCGACCTGGAACATCGTCTGATCTTGCATCCCACTAGCATCGTGGGCGCGTTCATTGCGCTTGGCATCGGCCTCTGGCTGCACGGATGGAAGGTCACGCTGCTGGGCGGTCTCGGCGGTTTCGGGATCATGTTCGGCCTGTACTACCTGGGCGTGCTGTTCTCCAGGTGGCGCGCGCGGCGGATGAGGGCTCGCGGGCTCCCGGCCGACGAAGAGGAGGCGCTCGGCCAGGGGGACGTGATACTCGCGGGCATTTTGGGGCTTGTATTGGGATGGCCGCTCATTTGGTTCGGCTTACTGCTCGGCATACTGCTGGGCGGAGTGGTCGGCATCCTGCTCCTTCTCTCCAT
>DATKAF010000071.1:0-2763 GCA_035498395.1 Anaerolineales bacterium | reverse complement strand
CCCAGATGGGACAGGCCGGCGCCTCCGCCGACCGCATCTTTGAAATCCTGGATGCCAAGAGCGACATCGTGGACAAGAAGGATGCCATCGCGCTTCCCAAAGTCACCGGCAAAGTCCGTTTCGACAACGTGACCTTCCGCTATTTTGGCGGCGGCGAGCCGGTGCTCAAGGACGTCAGCTTCGAGGCGCTGCCGGGCCAGACCATTGCCCTGCTCGGCGCGACCGGCTCGGGCAAGACCTCCATCATCAACCTGCTGCCTCGCTTCTACGACCCGACCGCCGGCAGGATCTCCATCGACGGGCATGACCTGCGCGACGTGACCCTCGACTCGCTCCGCTCGCAGATCGGCATCGTGCTGCAGGAGACCACCTTGTTCGTTGGCACCATCCGCGACAACATTGCCTTCGGCAGGCCGGACGCCAGCAACGAGGAGATCATCGCCGCCGCAAAAGCCGCCGCCGCGCACGACTTCATCATGTCCTTCCCGGAGGGGTACGACACACCCGTCGGGGAACGCGGCACCACGTTGAGCGGCGGTCAGAAGCAGCGCGTCGCCATCGCCCGCGCCCTGTTGCTCAATCCCCGCATCCTGATCCTCGACGACTCCACCTCCAGCGTGGACGTGGCCACCGAGGCGATCATCCAGGAGGCGCTTGACAAATTGATGAAAGGCCGCACGAGCTTCGTCATCGCCCAGCGCATCAGCACGGTCATGAACGCCGACCAGATCCTGGTGCTCGACAAGGGCGAGATCGTCGCCAGCGGCAAGCACGCCGACCTGATGGAAGACAGCCCGATTTACGCTGAAATCTACAACTCGCAACTTATGGCAGAACACCACGAAGAAGTCCCCGCCCAGGAGGCGGGCAACCTATGATGGGCGGCGGCCCGATGGGCCGCGTCGGGATGCTGAACCAGGAAACCAGCAAACCGAGAGAAATTGGGAATACCCTCAGCCGATTCGGAGATTATTTCGGCCAGTACTGGTATGCCTTTGTCATCGCCCTGGCGTTGATCATGGTCTCCACCTGGTCGCAGGTGACCATCCCCCTGATGACCGGCCAGATCACCGACTGCTTCCTTGTTCCCTCGGGCGCGGCGTCCTTTGCCTCCTTCAACCCGATCCAGGGGGCGCAGCAGGCTCAGGCCTCGCAAAACAACTGCTGGCTGCAGACGGAACCGTCGTCCTTGAGCCCCACGCAAAAAATCATTTCATCGGCGTACACCTTGGGCGGTTTCCCCTTGCCGACGGGCAGCATGACGCAGAGCGAACGCATCGCCGGGCTGACCCGCATGGTGCTGATCGCGATCGTGCTGTACTTCATGGGGTCAGTCCTCACCGGCGCGACCTTCTTCACGATGAGCTGGGCGGGACAGCACATGATCCGCACCCTGCGCCTCGATGTGTTCAAGCACCTGCACCGCCTGTCGCTCAGCTATTATGCCGAGCACGAGGCCGGCGACCTGATGAGCCGCATCACCAACGACACCAGCGTCATCGAGCAGACCTTCTCCTTCGCGCTGGTTCAACTGGTCAGCGGCGGCTTGATGCTCGTCTGGGTGACCTACGACATGTTTGCGCTGAACGTGCCTTTTGCCCTGCTGTCGCTGGCCGTGACCCCGTTCATGATCATCGCCACGCTCTACTTCTCGGGCCAGGCGCGCAAGGCGTTCCGCAAGACCCGCGAGCAGATGGGCTCGGTCAACGCTGAACTGCAGGAAAGCATCGCCGCCGTGCGCGAGGTGCAGGCCTTCAACCGCGCCGAGGAAAATATCGAGAACTTCAAGGTCACCAACGCCGCCAACCGCGACGCCAACGTCCGGGCGGTCTCATTCACCGCCGCGCTCGCACCGACCCTTGAGGCGCTGTCCTACGTCGGGCTGGCGATCGTCACCGGCGTGGGCGGATACTTCCTGTTGATCAACCAGCCGCTGATGGGCAGGACCGTTTCGATCGGCCTGGTCATCACCTTCATCGCCTACGTCCAGCGCTTCAACCAGCCCATCCAGCAGATCTCCACGCTGTGGACCAACATCCAGAGCGCCATCGCGGGCGGCGAGCGCATTTTCAACCTGCTCGACGTCGAGCCCGCCATCCATGACAAGGTCGACGCGCAGCCGATTCCGCAGATTCAGGGCACGGTGGAGTTCGATCATGTCTCGCACGAATACGAGGAGGGCGTTCCGGTGTTGAAGGACGTCTCCTTCGAGGCCAGGCCCGGGCAGAACTTCGCCATCGTCGGCCCGACCGGCGCAGGCAAGACCACCATCATCAACCTGCTGCCGCGCTTCTACGACGTGACCGCCGAGAGCCTGCGCAAACAGATCGGCATCGTGCTGCAGGACACCTTCCTGTTCAGCGCGACCGTGATGGATAACATCCGCTTTGGGCGGCCGGAAGCGACCGACGAAGAGGTCATCGCCGCTGCCAAGCTGGCACACGCGGACGCCTTCATCGAGCGCCTACCGGAGAAGTACCAGACCGTCCTGGGCGAACGCGGCTCCGGACTCAGCCAGGGACAGCGCCAGCTGATCTCCATTGCCCGCGCTGCACTGGCCGACCCGCGCATCCTCATTTTGGACGAGGCCACCTCATCAGTGGACACGCGCACCGAGCGCCTGATCCAGAAAGCCTTTGACGAACTGCTCGAGGGCCGCACCGCCTTTGTCATCGCCCACCGCCTGAGCACCATCCGCAACGCCGACCTGATCTGCGTGATCCAGGATGGACAGATTGCCGAACAGGGCAAGCATGATCAATT
>DATKAF010000070.1:0-8567 GCA_035498395.1 Anaerolineales bacterium | reverse complement strand
GAGCTGTTATGTGTCGATCCACTAATCGATCGCGGAGAGGCGGACAGCTATTGACCAAATATCAAGCTTGGAATATCCTCAATTTACCTGCATACGAAGTGCAGGGGATTATCACACAAGATAATCATCCAAAATACCACTCTATATGGCTAGTAGAGCCGCCTATTTGAGCCACCCGCCACATATTGGGGCATGGAAATCCGCCCAATAAGCAGGAACTCATTGGCTCTTGGTCGCCGAGCTCAGACCGCGCTGGTCGATACTACAACCCGCTTATCCAGCGGGTTTTTGATTCAGTTCACAAACCTTGCAGTTAGGATTCAGGCACCAGTCTCTGTATAATGGTCTTGTGCGATCACTAGTCTTGACTGTCTGCTGGAGGAGGGCCATGAACCGCGGATTTTCCGTGCGGAGGGCTCGAGTGCTGTGTGCCAGTCTGGCACTCGTTGCGATTTGCTGCATTGCCGGGGTGGGTTTCGAGTCGGCAGTCCACGCGCAAGAACCCCTCATGCCCGCAGGAGCAATCGAAGACTTTCACCTGGTGTCGCCAGGTAAGGGCTGGTTGCTCATTAAGGATCGGTTATTCTGGACGGATGATAACGGCGGGAGTTGGAACGACATCACTCCTGCTGCTCAGAGCCGAAAGATCACCGCTGTATTCTTTCTGGACAGCACGAACGCCTGGGTAGGGCTCGCCGACACCGGACCGCTCCTTTCGGATCTTGTCCTGAAACGAACCAACGATGGCGGAGTTACCTGGCAAACCTTGCCTTCGGGCAAGCTGGGACACGCGCCCGATGTCCCGCTCTTGAATGCCATCCACATGCAATGGCTCGACCCGAGATTCGGTTGGCTCCTGATCAAGGAGAGTACGAGCAGCAGCTTCAGCGCCGGCCGGCTTTTCAAGACACTGGATGGCGGCAACTCATGGACAGAGCTGCCGATCCCGGTTGGCGATTCAGTCTACATCGCTTCAGCCAACTCTGGCTGGGCGGTTGGTCGCGACGGAGACGGGCTCTATCGCACTACGGACGGCGGCAGGACCTGGCAGCGAGCGGCAATCGGAGTCGACAGCAGTGCGAATACTGTCCTGCAGTATGGACTGCCGAAATTCGATAGTGGAAGCAATGGATTGATTCCGGTGCTTGCCCGAGATGCAGGCAGCAACCAGGCTCAGTTTCGGCTGTACTCCACCACAGATGGCGGAGATTCATGGACTCTGGTTCACGGCGAAACCCTAAGGCCCGGGTCCGGAACCGTTGGCCTGCTCCCGCTGGACCTGATCGATCCGACGCATGCCGTGGTTGTGCTGCCTCGCAGCATCCAGATTCTCAGGATGGTTGACAGGCAGACCTATGAGACATTGGACAACCCGGATGGCTTGAGCGGCAGCATTGCGAAGATCGACATGGCCAATATGGCTGCGGGCTGGGCGGTTTCGCTTTCCAGGAACTGCCAGGCTTCCTCCGGTTCGGGTAGCTCTTTCACCGCGAAGGCTGCCAGTTGCACCACCCAGACCCGGCTGCTCAGCACGACAGACGGCGGTGCTCATTGGTCGTCGATCCCCTTGCCACAAGGAATGTCTGGGCTAACGGTCCAGTCCGTCGGTGGGCTGGCCAAGCCCCAAGCGCTCTCGGGAGAGTCGCAGGCTCTTTCGGGCACGCAAGTCTTCGCAGGGCAGGCCTTTGACACTTGCGTTCCGCCCACACTCAGCGCGATGCAGGAATGGTTGAACAGCAGCCCATACGGCGTCTGGAATATCTATGTCGGCGGGTCAAACCGGGGTTGCAAGGATGCGAATCAGGCAGCTATTAACGCCTCGTTTGTCTCGCAGCTTCACCAACAGGGCTGGCTGTTCATACCGACCTGGGTTGGTCTGCAGGCCTCCTGCTCCACCTTGAACGTGTACACGATGAGCAGCGATCCAGCCAAAGCCTACAGCCAGGGTGTGGCAGAAGCAAATTCCGCATCCGAGACCGTTGCCGATCTGGGCTTTTCTCATACGGTCATCTACTTCGATCTGGAGTATTTTTCTTCCGGGGATGCGGTTTGCCTGGCGGCAGCGCAGTCATTCATGTCTGGCTGGACAGCGCAGCTGCACGCCAGGGGAAATCAAGCAGGCGTGTATGGCTCTGCCTGCGGCTCTGGACTGGACTACTACTACGGAATTGCCAACGTCCCCGATGCGATCTGGCCTGCCGCCTGGATCAGATCCGGTTATGACGGTTCAATGTCCGTTTCAGGAATCCCATGCATCCCGGATGCTCACTGGGGCAATCATCAGCGGATCTGGCAATATGCGGGCGATCATGATGAGCTCTGGGGCACCACATACATCAATATCGACAGCGATGTACTGGATGGAATCGTAGGGATGCCTGGCGCCGATTGCCAGAATCCCAGGCCAAACAGCGATCAGATCGGCCTCTACAGCGAAGACAATTACTGTGGGGCGTATTCCATCATAGGCGTCGGCGATTATGGCGATCCAGGCGCACTCGGGATCGCTACCGACTCGGTCTCATCCATCAAGGTTGGCAAGAATGTAGAGGCTGTTCTTTGTGCTGATGCCGGTTACCTCGGCACCTGCCAGGACTTCACCGGCAATAGCTGGAGTCTGGCAAATAGCATTGTTGGCGACAATCAGGTCTCTTCAGCCAGAGTGGCAAAGAGATTAGTTCTGATCAGCCCGGCCAATGCAGCCAGCGTGCTCTCTCTTCGACCATCCTTCGACTGGGCGGATGTGCCCGGCGCTTCTGTCTACAACGTCCAGATATCACGGAATAGCGCCTTCACCGATCTGGTTACCAATATAAACGTGACCCCCTCGGCCTATAATGCCTCTGCTGATCTGCCAGCCAATGTCTGGCTCTACTGGCGTGCACGGCCCCAGGTCGCGGGCATGTGGCGTGCCTGGTCAGTGACTGCCAGGCTTAAGACGCCGAACCCGCCCTCTGTGCCTGTCCTCAGCGCGCCGGCGAATAACACATTGACCCGGAACTATCGACCGCTCCTGGATTGGAAGGACTCCACGCTGCCAGCAGGCACGACCTTTGATCACTACCGGGTGCAGGTGGACGACAGCTCGAACTTCAGCAGTCCGATCATCGACGCCACGACGGCAGTTGGGAACAGCAACGCCTCCAGCTATGTGCCCCCGTCCAGGCTCGCCGCTAACACGGCCTACTACTGGCGCGTACGCGCCTACAACACGCTCGGCGAGTACAGTTCCTGGTCTGCGAAGTGGGGCTTCCGCACCGCGCTCGCTCCACCTGTACTTACCGCGCCGTCGAAGGGCGCTCAGCTGCCCAATAAGCGCCCGACCTTTAGTTGGGGTACTGTCAGTGGAGCAACAGGCTACCATATTCAGGTATCCAGGGACGGGGCATTCCCACAGGTCACTTGGGATGCTGCCTGTGTCAAGACAAGCTGCGCTCCGCCTGCCGACCTCCCTGCCGCTACACTCCTGTTCTGGCGTGTCAGCACAAATGGGACCAACGGCCCGAGCGCCTGGTCCAGCACATGGAGTTTCACCACTGCCAATCCACCGTCCATCCCCGTGCTGATCTCGCCAGCCAATAATGCTCTTGTCAAAAGCTATCGGCCCCGGTTGGACTGGAACAACTCAAGCGTGCCGGCCGGCACAACATTTCACAACTATCAGATCCAGATCGCGCAAGACGCGGCTTTCAGCTCCATGTACGTGCAGGCGGATGTCAATGGCGATGCGACTGCCTCCCAATTTACTCTTCCTGCCGGCCATAGCCTTAAGCCTGATAAGACCTACTATTGGCGCGTCCGGGCTTACAACAAGGCGTTTCAATATAGCAGTTGGTCGTCAACATGGAAGGTGCGAACGGCAATCGTCCCTCCTACCCTCCTCACACCGGCGAACAACAGTACCATTACGATGGCGAGACCGCTCCTTGATTGGGGTGATGTGTCCGGTGCAACGCAATACACGGTCCAAATATCGGCAACACCGGACTTCACCTCGAACTACATACAGGACAGCCCTACCGCGTCCCAGTTCACTCCCGCCGTCGATCTGCCTGCCGGAGCTGTCTATTGGCGGGTGATGGCCTTGGGGCCAAATGGCCCATCGAATTGGTCTGCCGCATGGAGCTTTACAATCCAGTAGTGCATACAGGGGCAGCTGCCAGTATCATCTAGTAGCCTGTGCGGCGGGCACATGCACGCCGACATCTCTGGCGGGGCAGTGCCTCACGTCAGCATTGCCGTGATATAACCGCGGCAACGCGGAAACTCGAGCTCGTCATCCTGCTTTTCTCAGATTCGGAACCGCGGACATCCAAGCAGATATGGCCCTCCGTATATCCTATTGATGAAGAGTCCTCGCGCGCCTCGATGGCGGCTCCTATGCAACTGGGCCGCGCTTCTGCTGGGATCTATCAGCCTCGCCGCATGCGGAAACGTCACGCATGCCGCGCCCTTCTTGCTGCAATTGCCGGCGTCTACCACGGCTGCGGCCACATCCTTGCCGGTTTCGACTGCAACGCCAACCCCGGCGGCAGTGTTGCCCCTGCAATCGACGGCCTCTTCCACCACAACCCCAACTCCCACCGCCTTCGCAACGCAAACCGCAGTCCCCAGTCCGGAAGTGGCCCTCACCCCAACCGACCCTGCGGTAAACCTCCACCCGCAGGTGGTCATCCTGGCTGCTGGTTTGTCCGAACCGGATGATCTCCTGCTCGAGCCGGATGGGTCGATCCTTGTCTCCGATGTCAAAGACGGAACGGTGGAACGCTACGGGCTGGATGGACTCATGCATCCGGTCCTTTCCGGCTTGAACGAGCCGGAAGGCATGGTCCTGTCCCCCGATGGGTCTCTGATCGTTGCCGCGCAGGGGGACAACCGCCTCGTGCGCTACGACTTCGCCTCCCAGACACTCAGTACTTTCTTGAAGCTCGTGAATCGCACCGGCAATCCGGGCGTGGATAACATCACGAGCAATGGGGATGACCTGATCGTCCCCGATAGCCCCAATGGAACTGTGCTTGAAGTTTCATCCGATGGCAACACCGTCCGCCAGCTCGCTTCGGGGCTGGCGCGTCCGACCGGAGCGTGGGTCGAGCCGGATGGGAACATCCTGCTCGCAGATGAATATGGCAACACGGTCCAGCGCCTTCATCCGGACGGCACGCTGGAAAAGGTTGCAGCTCTTTCCATTCCTGACGACGCCATTTCCGATGCAGCGGGCAACGTATTCGCCGCTACATTGGGGGACGGCGCCATTCATTTCATCGCTGCAGGCACCGGCGCGGACGTGGTTTTGGTCAGCGGTTTGAGCAGTCCGCAAGGCATCGTCTTCGACCTCGACGGCAATTTGATCGTCACCGACTCAGGACATCATCAGTTGCTCAAGGTCATCATTCATTAGCTGGCTTGCCAGCCTGGCCGCATGGATCCATTCTGCCGTTCGCTCTCAGCCCGTCTTCGCTGCTGCCTTTCGGCCAGATACCAAGCCGCCCTGGTAGGCAATACCGGCGGCTGCCAGTGCGATCACTAGCAGCGTTCCAAGCCCGCCCTGCAGGAATGGCAGCCAGGTGGCCAGGCCGCGCGTCACGAGCAGGCCGCCGATCAGCCCCGCCAGCACAACCATCGCCATATCTTTGAACCGGCGTACCAGCACGAGCCCCACGCCGCCTCCGATGATCGCCAGGATCCAGCCCAACAGCCCGGCATCGGCGTTGAACAGGTTCAGGAATCCAACCACGATGCCCGCGCCCGCCAGGACTCCCAGGACCAGCAGAACGATATCAACGATCCCCTTGGCGAACCCCGCGAAGAAGAAGCCGAGCACTGCCAGCACGAGCGGGATTGCCAGCTTGAACACCGGTCCGCCCAGCCCCGGCAGCAGGCTGATCAGTGCAAGTCCGAACAGCGCGCCGACTGCGGCGCCGAGCACGGCCAGCCGCTTGCCAAGCGCCAACACCGCCGCGCCGATTGCGATCAAAAGGATTGGGAACATGGTTTGGTTCTCCTAGTTCTGTTTTGGATAGTCCCGCAACACCGCCTCCGGTGTCGTGGGTATGTCAACATCCATCTTAGCGACCTCCTCCGGGTTTGTCATTATCGGTCTGGTGATTTTCGTTTCAACGAACGTTGCCCTTTCGCATCCGGCCTCATCGGGCCCGGAATGGGCACCGGGACGCCAGACTTATCATTCCTGTATGTTCTGGTTTGCATGCCTGTATGTTCTGGTATGTTAGCCGCTTACAATCGTTGAAAATACATTCCAACATTGCAGGGTTGGCGGTGGTGGTATGCCCGGCATGGTATGCTCTGGTCGAACACGTCTAGTCGCCCTGGTCTTTTTTGCAGTCCGCACTTCTTCTTATTGTCCGTCCGGTCCCAGGGTCGGCTGTACGGTTCGTGAGTGTTCCAGCATCCGCATAATCTGATATCGGTGGGGCAGCCTGTTGGTTTCGATGGATTCGGGAGAACCCATGAATTGGTATGTTCTGCGAAGCAAGGCTAATAAGGAAGAAGCGCTCCGTAACGAGGTCGACTCGCGCGGCCTCGAAGTGTTCTACCCATCCCTGCGTGTGAAGCCGGTCAACCCTCGGTCGCGTAAGACCCGCGCCTACTTCCCCGGCTACCTGTTCGTGAACGTCGACCTGGCAAGCGTCGGGCAGACGTTCTTTTCCCGGCTGCCGCAATCGCAGGGCTTAGTCTCCTTTGGCGGCGAGCCGTCGGAGGTGCCGGAAGGGCTGGTGCTTGCCATCCGCCGGCGCGTGGATCAGATCAATGCGGCCGGCGGCGAGCAGCTCGTCAGCATGGAAAAGGGCGACACGGTGGAGATCCAGGAAGGGCCGTTCGCCGGGTACAAGGCCATATTCGACGCCCGGATCGCAGGCAACGAACGAGTCCGGGTCCTCTTAAAGCTGCTGAAGGATCAGACGCTTCGGGTGGAATTGCCCGCCGGTCAGGTCAAGCGGACAAAGCCTCGCTAGGCGCCATCCGCTGCGCCTATAACAGGTTCGAGACTGTACGGCCGGCGCATGTCGGATGGGCGGAGCGTTGGGGTCGTTTCATGGAACAGGAAGGATATCGGGAGGTCAGTATGATCAGCAAGGTGCTCGGTTTTTCTTTGATCGTCGTCGGCGATATGGTGCTCGTCATCTCGCTGGCAGCCGATGCCATGGGACTCGGCACGGCTCCCGGCGCCACCGGCTACCGGCAGATCGTGGGGGCCTGCCTCGGAATCCTGATCCAGTTGGTGGGTCTCGTGGTGATGCAGCTCGAGAGCAAGAAGAAGTTCGGTGTGTAGTGATGGGTGATCCGTGCCAACGCTCGGACGAAAGACGGTTCGGGCGGCATGGGTGGCGCGCATGGGTGGTGCAATGGAACAGCTTGAACAGAATGATCTGACCGAATCCCCGGTTGATATAAAAGAATACTTCTATCTCTTCTGGTCGTGGGCCTGGCTGATCCTGGTAGCCGGTCTCATCGCCGGCGCCGCAGCCTACGTTGTCTCCAGCCGCATGGTGCCCGTCTATGAGGCCTCCACCAGGCTGCTGGTCAGCGCGCCCTCCACTATCAGCGGCGTGGACCCGACCTCGTTGGTCACCGCGCAGACGATGACCAGCACCTACTCGCAGATGCTTCTCGACCGCCCCGTGCTGCAAGGCGTCATCGATCAGCTCAAGCTCGGCATCGCGCCGGAGGACCTTAAGAAGGCCATTGTTGTGGACGTGGTCACCAATACCCAGTTGCTGACCATTACCGTCCGCAACACATCGCCCGGCCAGGCTGCCGACATTGCCAATGCTATTGCCACCGCCTTCGCCGACCGCATCCGCGAGCTGCAATCGCTCCGTTTCGCGGCCAGCCGCGACGGCCTGCAAAAGCAGGTCTCCGATATGGAGGCCCAGATCGCCGTCACGAACGGCCTCATCGCCAATACGAGCGATGCGGCTCTCCTCGAGCAATTACAAGCCCGCCTCACACAGTATCGCACCATCTACTCTCAGTTGGTGACAAGCTATGAGCAGGTGCGCCTCGCCGAAGAGCAGACCAGCACAAACGTAGTCGTCTCCGAGCCTGCCGCCGTGCCGACCGAGCCGGTCAGCCCGAAGGTCTGGCGGAATACCATCCTCGCTGCGTTGGCGGCCATGCTCCTGGCAGCCGGCGCCGTCTTCGCCATGGACACGCTCGACGACACAATCAAGAACCCGGATGAGGTGCGGCGCAAGTTCAATGTGCCAATCCTTGGCCTCATCCCCTGGCACGAGACCGACCGTAACCTGCCCGTGGCCATGGTAGAGCCGCGGTCGCCTACCGCGGAATCGTTCCGCGCCCTGCGTACCAACCTCACCTACGCCGCCCTCGACAAGCCCCTGCGCCGCATCCTCGTCACCAGCCCGACGCCCCAGGATGGCAAAACCACCATTGCCTCCAGCCTCGCCGTTGTCTTCGCCCAGAACGAGCGCAGCGTTGTCCTGATCGACGCGGACATGCGTCGGCCGAAGGTCCATCATCGCTTCGGCATGAACAACCGCCTGGGTCTGAGCGACCTGTTCCTGCGTCCCCTCGAGGCCATC
>DATKAF010000069.1:0-2713 GCA_035498395.1 Anaerolineales bacterium | reverse complement strand
AAGATCGCGGTCGTGGATGGCAGCCGGCTCCTGTTGATCTCAACGAAGGCGCGCACGCCTGTGGGCATGCTCTCGGAGGCGGGCGTCAGTCTCGGGGCGGCAGACGAGGTGCTGTTCAATGGCTACGCCGTCCTGCGCGATGCTGCCCTGCCCGGGAATGCGGCTGGAACCCTCCAGGTGCGCCGCGCCGTGAACGTCACAGTCAACGGCTCCAGCCGGTTGACGACCGCCCGTACGGTCGGTGAGGCGCTCGTCGCCCTCGGGACACCCCTCTACGCAGCAGATGGCTTTTCCACGCCGCCAAGCCAGGCGATAACTGCCCCGCTTGCGGTCAACTACACCCCGTCGAAGGAACTCACCATACAGAGCCAGTCAGGTGACATCCACGCCCGGGCCTCCGGGGCAGGGCTGGAAGCGGCGCTCGCCACCGCGGGCATGCCGCTCATCGGGCTGGACTTCTGCAAACCCTCCACGGACGACCCGCTGCCGCCTGGTGGAACTGTCCAGGTGGTCCGCGTGTCCGAATCGGTTGTGTTCGCGGAGAAGTCCATCCCGTTCCACAGCAAGACCACCGACTCGACGGATGTGGCGCTGGGCGATGTGAAGATCGTTCAGCCAGGCCTGCCCGGGCTCGCCATCAGCCGCGTGCGCATCCGCTACGAAGACGGGCAGGAAATCTCGCGGCAGACCGAAGCCGAGACGGTCGTCCGCCCGCCGCAGGACCGGATCGAGGCCCACGGCACGAAGATCGAGCTGAAGACGGCCACCGTGGACGGCTCCACGATCCAGTACTGGCGCGCCCTCCAGATGTACGCCACAACCTACTCGCCCTGCAATTCGGGGACGAGCGGCTGCTCCTACGGAACCGCCAGCGGCCTGCGCGCCGGCAAGGGCGTCGTCGCGGTGGACCCGGGACTGTATGCCTATCTGAACGGCCAGCGGGTCTACGTCTCGGGCTATGGCCGCGCGGTGATCGGCGATATCGGCGGCGGCTATATCATCGAGCAGAACCTGGGCGTCTCGCGCTACCGCTGGATCGACCTCGGGTATGATGACAGTAACATCGGCGACGGCACCAGCGGCTGGGTCACCGTGTATTTCCTGGCTCCTGCGCCGGCCACGATCCCGGACATGCTGAAGTAGCTCCTCACCCGCACCATCTTTTGACCTGGAACATAAAATGTCACGCAATCAGAAGATACTTATTTCCGTCGTTGCGCTGCTCGCCGTGCTGGTCTGCATCGCGGCGCCGGTCTTCGGCTTGCCGGGTCTCGACGCCCTCAAGAAGGCGGCCGAGCCGACGGTAGCTCTGCTGATGACCGGCACTTCATCCCCCAGGAAGAGCTCCGAAACAGCGACCGCCGCGCCCGTGTGCAGTGGCCCGCGCGAGATGTTCATCCTGCTGATCGGCAGCGATACTCGCTCCGACGATTACTATGCCGGGTTGTCGGACTCGATGCGGGTCGTCCGCGTCGATTTCGTCCATCCCGGCCTGATGATGCTGCCCTACCAGCGCGACCTGTACGTGCAAATCCCGGGCATTTCGAACCACGGCGGCATCACACAGGGCAAGCTGGACCAGGCATATCTCTACGGCAACCCGGGCTTCGGATACTTCGATGGCTCCGGGCAGGGGCCCGGCCTGCTGGCGGCGACGCTTCAACAGAACTTCGGAACCCGCGTCGACCACTACGTGGCGGTCAATCTGCGCACCTTTGCGCGCGTGGTGGACGCCCTCGGCGGCATCGACGTCAACCTGCCGGCAGCGGTGGACGGTCGCTCCAGGACCAACCGGGATGCGAGCCTGTACTTCCCCGCCGGTCTGCAGCATCTCGACGGCCTGCGCGCGCTGGCGCTCGCCAGGCTCCGCCCGGACGGTGACCTCCAGCGCACCGCCCGGCAGAACGTCCTGCTCGAGGCGCTGGCTGCAAAGATCCTTTCCCCTTCCAGCCTGCCGGACATGCCCAAGGTGGTGGAGGCGTTCTACGCCTCCGTGCAGACCGACATGGGCGCAGACGAGATCAGCAAGCTGCTCTGCCTCGGGTCGATGATCGACCCGGCGAAGATCAGGTCTGTGGATTTCCCTCCGCAGCTCTTCGCCTCGGGCCGCGTCAAGGACCCCGTGCTCGGTTATACTTTCGTGTGGGACGTCGACTTCAACATGCTGCGCGCCTACGTGGATTACTTCAACAAGGGTACGTGGCCCAAGACTCCTCTCGCTGCACCGTAGAAGCGCCAAAGGGGCACATTGACCGGCACCCAGAAATCCATCCTCGCCGCCCTTGCCATCACAGCCCTGGTGCTGGTTGGGTCCGTCGGCCTTCTTTCCTGGAAGGTGTACAACGGTTGGGCCGGTCAGCCGCTCGGGGCATCCATACCGACCTCACCGTACACGCCCATCCCCCTCCCCGCCACCTGGACCCCCACGCCGTTCACCGTCAGCCTCCTCACCAGACCAACCCTTCGCCCGAGCGCCACGCCCATACCGCGCTGCGGCGGCCCGGCAGTCATGACGATCCTGGCGATCGGCTCCGACACGCGCGGCACCGGGTACACATGGGGCCTGTCCGATGTGATGCGGGTTGTCCGCATCGACTTCGTCAAGCCGAGCCTCACCGTCCTTGATTTCCCGCGCGACCTGTGGGTGAAGATCCCATACATCTCTGACAACCTTCACGGGCAGGACCATGAGAAGCTCAACCAGGCTTACCTG
>DATKAF010000068.1:0-4292 GCA_035498395.1 Anaerolineales bacterium | reverse complement strand
ACGAGCCGGCGCGGGGAAGACGAACTCGTAGGTGTCCGGAGCGATGCGGGCGCGCTCCTTGGCACGCAGGGAATAGCGAGCCTTGGGGCTGACGATGAAGGAGTAGATATTCCCGATCAGGATGGCAAGCTCCGGCGTCATATACAGGGGGGCGATGTGAAGCTGTGGCGCGAACAAGAGCCCGACCAACGCGCCGTAAGCTAGGCGCAGAGGACGAGTCGGTGGAGTGGTCAACGGCTCGGTGAGGATGATGAAGGCGAAGAAGAGCAGCGGGGAATAGATCAGAGCGTCCTGAAGGCTTGGAAGCAGGCTCGCGCCGCTGAAGACATCCACCAGAACGGTGATGCCCAGCGCGGAGAGTAGGAAGCTCAACATAAGGTCGAAGCGCGCAAGCTTGCGGACCAGAAGCAGGCCGGCGGGGAGGACGAACGGGAGCATGGGACCGCTCCCCACCCACCAACTGGCGGACTGATTCACCGTGAGATACATGACTGCAACGGCGAACGCGGCTGGATTGAAGATATGCCTGCCTCGCCACGCAACCAGATACTTGGAAGCCATTGAGAGGACGGCTGCCCAGAACGGCAGCCAGACATCTCCCCATCCCTGCACGGGCGTAATGATGAGCACGAGGATGAGGGCGGTGATGTAGACGGATTCCACATTGGCGGGCACGCCGAAGGCGCGGGCGAAGAGGCGGTTGGTCAGCCAGGAGACCGCCAGCAGGATCCCCAGCGTGAGCAGAAGCGCGAGCGGATCGAAGGGCAGTTGATGAGCGGTGCTTAAAAGGAAGCCTGCCCCCAGCATGAAGATCAGGACGTACAGGGCAAGCCGGTACATCGTGATCTTGTTGAGCTGGTTATCGATGAACCGGATCATGCAGAAGATACCTTTCAAAACCGGTCGTCAGAGTGGCGCGCTGGTACCGGTCGATCACGTAACCCTCGAAGCCGGGCAGGCTTTCGATGAAGAAGATGCCACGGCGACCCATCGCAAAGGCGGCCGTCGCAAAACGGTCGGCGTCGCAGATATCGGCGCCGATCACGGTCGTGCTGACCACCTCGTCCAGCGGGTCCACTGGGTCCCGCGGGTTGTAGATATGCGGGCCGCGGATGTAGGTGCCGGAGGTGGCGACCGCGCAATCGGTTAGCGAGAGGACCTTGACGATCTGCGCCGGGTCGAACGGGTTGCGGATACCGACCCGCCAAGGCTGCGCCTCTGCATTGAGGCCCGAGGCCTGGATGTCGCCCCCGGCCTCGACATAGAAGTCCGACACGCCACCATCCCGCAGAATGTCCGCGGCGTTGCCGATGGCCCAGCCCTTCACGACACCGGAAGGATCGTACTTGCCGTCGTTCAAGATGTCGAAGTAGCCATCCGTTTCCAGCCGAGTGCGCTCGGCAAGGGCAAAGATGGCCTTCATATTCTCGCTCGCATCATCCAAGGGGAGCTCGCCGCGGTTGAGGCGCGAGATCTCGCTCTCCTCCTTGTACGTGCTGAATGTGTTATCGACATACTGGAAGTAGTCGAAGACGGAGTCGAGGAGAGACTGGGTTGCGGAGGCGTCGACAACCTCGACGGTGATCGGCATGCCCATCAGGACGCGGAGCTCTTTCACGCTAGTTGCGCGCGCCCTGCAGTGCGGACTGGAGAGACATCTGGAAGCCTTCGCTGGTCAGCGTGGCGCCAGAGATGATATCCACCTGGGCGCTCTGGGCCTGCAGCGCCTCCTGCTGGAGGTACGGCATAGCGATGGAGTTGATGCGTTGGGAGGTGCGGCGGTCGCTCGGGTACTGAAGGAACTGCACGTCCTGGATGGAGCCTCCGTGCACGGTTACCTGCACCTGCACCAGGCCGTAGTAGGCATCCACGGGCTGACCGGTATAAGTTCCATCCTTGTAGGACGAAGCATGCACCTGCGATGAACTGCCCGATGTGGATGTTGGTTGGGAGGAGGCGGGGGGAAGGAAGGAGCCGCCGGAGGAAGCGAAGGGCGCAACGGTGGCAGGAATGAAGGCGGTGGGAGCAGCTTGAGCAGGAACTGAATCCGGGCGGACCAACCGTTCGTAGGCCACAAAACAGGCGAACGCGACGATGACTATCCCGGACAGAAAAAGCTTCTTGACCGTCCTAAGCGGACCGGCGTAACTCCTGGATTGGTTGCCTGACATTAAAGTTTTCCTCTGGCTGGAAATGCTTGTTAGTTGACGATAATGCTAGCATGCCGAAATTACAGCCAGATGAACGTTTACCGAAACCAGCGGCGAGCGGTGAAAAGCCAAATCAAGCGCCATATGGTGACACCCAGAGCGCCCGTGATGCTCAGAACGACGGCGAAGGAGGGAACCACGGGAGCGTTCAGCACAATGCCGCGGAGGATGGCTGCGAACGGGCCGGCGAACAGCAGAACGAACGCCGGACGCCAAAGCTGCGCTGCTTGCGAGGTGATGGAGGCCTGGAACAGGTCGAGCTGTGGGGCAAGCACAAACCAGCCGATACACAGCGGAACCCAGGCAGCACCCATGCGGGGAACGAACGCTGCGGTGAACTCGCCGTGGCTTGCGAAGCCGATGAGGGTGACGAGCGCCAGTGAAAACAGATCGCCGAGGATGAGGACGAATGAAGTCATCCGGCGATTGTACCCCTCGCCTTGGCGGGCCAAGTTGGGACCGAACGGTTATAATGGGCAGGCCAAGGATGGGGAGCTAATGGGCGCGGCTGTCGCCTCATGGAGCGCGCCCCCGCACATTCTCGATATGCTCAATCACTACAAAGAGTTCTTCGAGCAGTACCCGCGCCAATTCTGGCTGATCGTGTTCGGCGTGTTCATCAGCACCGCCGGAGCGAGCATGATCATGCCGTTCCTCATGATCTATGCCACGGACAAGCTCGGACTCCCTCTGGGTCAGGCAGTCACGCTGATCACGATCAGCGCGGGGACGACGATTTTCATGTCCTTCGCTGCCGGATACCTGGCGGACCGCGTCGGCAGGAAGCTGGTGATGAACCTGAGCCTGACGATCAACGGCCTGGCATACCTGGGTATGCCCTTCGCGGTCACGTACCCAAGCCTGGCTGTGCTGATGTTCCTGATCGGGTTCTCGAACGCCTTCTATTCGGTGGGGGCCGACGCGATGTTGGCGGACCTGGTACCGGCCGAGAAACGGGCAGACGGGTACGCGATCAACCGGATCATGAACAATGCGGGGTTCGCCATCGGGCCGGCGGTGGGCGGCGTCGTAGCGGCAATATCCTACAACCTTGCGTTCCTGGCAGGCGCGGTCGGGATGCTGCTGTACAGCGGGCTGCTGTTCTTCCTGGCACACGAGACACTGCGCAAGGGTAACGAGCCGGCCCTCGACGATGTGCGCAAAGCACGAGGCTACGGGCTCGTCTTCCGCGATCACAAGTACCTGACCTTCATCGGGATCTTCAGCTTTGGGCTGATCGCGCCCGGCATGCTGTGGGTACTGCTGGCGGTCTATACCAAGAACAATTTCGGGATGCCGGAGAGCGTCTATGGCCTGATCCCGATGACCAATGCGCTGATGTGCGTCTTCGTGCAGTACACAGTGACGCGCGCGACCCGGCGATATGCCACCTTGCCGGTCATGGCGGCGGGCATGTTGCTGTACGCCATCGGTGTGGGCAGCGTGAGCCTGATGTCCGGGTTCTGGGGCTTCTGGCTCAGCATGGTCATCCTCACGTTGGGAGAGCTGACGCTGCTGCCGACGGCGAGCAAGTTCGTGGCAGATATTGCGCCGGCGGACATGCGGGGGCGGTACATGAGCTTCTACTGGCTGGCTTGGGGTTTCTCGCGTGCCGTGGCGCCGCTGATCGGGGCCGCGCTGAATGACCGCATCGGGCCGCACGCGATCTGGATGGGAGGCCTGCTCATCGGGCTAACGAGCATGGCGGGGCTGGTTGTGCTGGGAGGGTTGGGGTGGTACCACGAGGCCGCACCCGTCGCGTCCGAGGCGTAGGAGGAGGGTGCGGGACGTGGAAGCGGAAGAGCGGCGTCCACGTCCCGCACATTCCCCAAAAAAGAGAGGGTCGGGAAGAACACCCGACCCTCTCTTTTTTGGGTTACGGACGCATCAAGAGGCTGGGCCGGACTTTCCAGAGACACAGAGGTTCTCTGGAGTTGGGCGCCGAAGAACGGCGCTCAACCCCGCTTAATAATCCCAGGAAACAGTCAGGCTAGGGAAGTACACCCGACCTTATCTGTTTCTTGGGGAGGTTGGCGCAACAAGAGGCCGGGCCTACGTTGGTAATCGCATGACGAGATTGCA
>DATKAF010000067.1:0-10170 GCA_035498395.1 Anaerolineales bacterium | reverse complement strand
GACGGCGGAGCCAATGGCAACACCCTTCGTAATGGCTTTGGTTGTGTTACCGACCGCGTCGAGGTCCGCCATGATCTGCTGCGCGTCGCGGGTTTCCTTGTCGTTCTGACCGGACCAGGACATTTCGCCGATGCCATTGGCGTTGTCGGAGATCGGGCCGAACGAGTCCATGGCCACGTTGTTGCCGGTGAGAGTCAGCATACCGATACCGGTCATGGCGACGCCGTAGAGGATGAACGTCGTCTTTGTACCCGCGTCAGCACCTGGGATGGTGCCAAAGATGAAGATGGAGGCGATGATCGTTAGGGCAATCACGATGATAGCCCAGACGGAGGATTCAAAGCCGACCGATACGCCCTGAAGTATGAGCGTTGCAGGGCCGGTATCGGCGGCCTTCTTGATATCGTTGACCGGCGAGGCGTGCGTGCCGGTGAAGTATTCGGTCAGGCGGTCGATGACGATGGCGAGAAGGACGCCAACACCCACCGCAGCGGGCATGCGCCACCAGCCACCGAGCTTCGGATCCTGGAGATAGAAGAAGCCCGCGATGAAGAACAGGACCGCCGAGATGGCAGCGGAGGACAGGAAGCCGCGGAAGATGGCGGCCATCGCGTCGGTGCCTCGGCCTTCGCCGGGGCCGCCACGAACCAGGTAGGTGCCGATGATGGAGGAGAGCACCCCGATGCCGCGCACGATGAGCGGGAAGATGATCCACTCGAGGCGGCCTGTGATGTGCCAGAGGGCCAAACCGAGGATCAGCCCGGACACGATCGTGACTTCATAGGACTCGAAGATATCGGCCGCCATGCCTGCGCAGTCACCGACGTTATCGCCGACGAGGTCGGCCACGACCGCAGGATTGCGGGGATCGTCTTCGGGGATGCCTGCTTCGACCTTGCCCACGAGGTCTGCGCCCACATCGGCCGCCTTGGTGAAAATGCCGCCGCCCACGCGCATGAACAGGGCGAGCAGCGTGCCGCCAAAGCCGAAGCCCAGCAGGGCATCCGGGGCAGCAATGCCGAGGATGATGAAGATGATCGTACCGCCGAACAGGCCGAGGCCATCGGTGAGCATGCCTGTGATGGTGCCAGCGCGGTAGGCGATGCGAAGCGCATCACCGAAGGAGCGCCGGGAAGCGGACGCCACGCGGACGTTGGCTTGCACAGCCATCCGCATGCCAAGCTGACCGACGAGCAGAGAGAAGCTGGCACCCATGATGAAGGCCAGGGAACGGGCCACACCAATGATCAGGCGGACCTGATCGGGGGTGTAACCGCTGAAGCGCTGCAGCGCTTCCGGAGAGGGCGGGACGATGTAGACGGATAGAAACAGGGCGAACGTCAGGATGACGATCAGGGGCAGGATGGAGCGAAGCTGGCGGCCCAGGTATGCATCCGCGCCATCGCGGATCGCGCCCCAGACTTCCTGCATCTTCTCCGTGCCCTTGTCTTCGCGGAGGATCTGGGAGCGAAGGAAGAGGGCGTAGAGCAGCCCGACAATGGCGATGCCGAGGACGACCCAAATGGCAATCGCCTCCAGTGAGGTTAGACCTTGCATTGCAGACATTGAGTTATTTCCTCCCGAGCAGTAATGAAGATTTCAGACTTACTTCAGACAAAACGCGGGGCAGACCAGAGATCTGCCCATGATTCCATGCCAAAACAGAGAGATTTTACAGTTGCGAGGAGTTTGTGTCAAGCAGGAAGGGCAGCTCCAAGGGGTAAGACGGTTGGGCGGCCGGTTGTGTTGTGTGCTGGTTGACGGTGGGCGGTTAACAGTTGGAGGCCTGCCCTACCCTTGCCCGCTCCTCCGGCGTGCGATTCAGCGCCGCACGGACCGTCTGGAACGCGGCCCAATATGCACCGCCCATGATGTGAAAGACAAAACCGGAGTCCGTTGATCTCCGACCGGCAGCGGCGACCGCAGGGTTTGACAACGGCGGCGATTTTTGATAAAATCAGCCCACATTGCCATATTAGGAGATGTCATGCTAAAAGAAATCGATATCCAGACGATCAGCCTGACGCCAGCCGCCTCCAAGGCGGTGAGCGATATTCTCACGGAACGCAAGCTGGAGGACTACGCGCTGCGGGTGTACCTAGCGGGGAGCAGCTGCTGCAGCGGGGTGAGCTTTGGCATGGCGCTCGACAACAACATCCGCGACGTGGACCGGATCTTCGAGTCTGAGGGCGTGAAGATCGTCGTGGACGAGGTCTCGATGGACTACCTGCAAGGTGCGAGGATCGATTTTGTGAACGACCCGGAGCGCGGCGCAGGGTTCCTGGTGGACAGCCCGCTCGCAGACGCACACGCACACGAGCACGAAGAGGGCGGCTGCGCATGCGGCGGCTCCTGCTCGTGCAATTCGTAAAGGCAGTAGGCTGAGAGCTCAAGGCCCCGGTTCGCCGGGGCTTTTCTGTTAATTATCCACAGATCAACACAGGTAAAACAGATGGGTGGGATAAACCCGAATTGGCGCTTTGTTTATCCATTGGGAGCGTTGATCTGCGTTTACCTGCGGTGAACGCAGCCTAGCGACCGCGGAGGAAAGAGATCATAGTGCCAAGCGCACCAACGACCGCAAAGCCGAAGATCAGCAGGCCGACAGGGATACGACCAATGCGCTGAGTCTGGTCCACAAAGGTGGGAATAGCTAGAGGCGCGGGTGCGGTATAGGTCGGGAGGCGGGTGGCGTTTTCGGGAGGGATGTAGGCGGCGACGAGGGTCGGGTTGATTGTGGGAGTGAAGGCCGGGGTCGGGGTAGGCGGAATGTCGATCAGAGGCAGGGCAACGCCGCTGGTGTTGGTCAGCGAAACGTAGAGAGCATACACCCAGCCGACCGATCCGGGCACACCCTCGTAGCGGATCATAATCCAGTTGTCATCGCCGCGGGCACGCCCCAAGGCTGGAGCCTTATCACCCGTGAGAAGCACACCGATCGGAGGGTAGTTGAAGCTGCCCGGGCCCGCGTATACGTCGATCTGGCCGAGGCTGGGATCGACAGAGACGATGGGACCGCCGGGCGTGCTCGTAACAGTCGGAACCGAGCCGGTGGGCTGCTGGGCATGGGCGTGGGGCTGCAAAGGGACGAGGGCGGCGAGAAGAATGAACAGCGCGCACAGCAGAGCGAGCAGCAGGTACTGGCGGCGAGACATCAGCGGCGACCGAAGAAGGAGACACCCAGAACGGCCGCGCCCAGAACTACGATCACTCCGATGGTCCAGCCCATGGGGAAATGGCCCGATGGTCCGCCCTCCGGAAAACTCGGGACGACAAGCGGCGGGGGCGGCGTGAAGGTCGGCAGGCGGGTGGCGGTAGCTGGAACGCTGAACGCGGCGGCGAGCGTGGGATCGATGGTGGCAGTCTCCAGAGGAGCTGCGGTTGGAGGAGGTTCCACGACCTCCAAGGTGCCGGTGAGAGTCACGTTCGCGGCGTAGACCCAGCCCACGCCGCCTGGACCGTCTGGAAAGGAGATCTCGATCCACTCACGACTGGGAGAGGCAGCGAGCGCGGCCGCCGTAGCACCGATAGGCAAATGACCGATGATCGGGTAGTAGACCGTGCTGGGACCGGTACGCACGTTGACCGGCTCCGTGTAGGTCTGCGTGATGTAAGCGGAACCGGAGCCGGGCGCAGGCGTATCCGTGGACGACGATTGGGCACGCACAGGGCCGTTCGAGTGCAACACCAGTCCAAGCCCGAGCATGGACGCGGCTAGTCCCATGCAGACCGTCCAATGAAACCAGAATCTTCGCATATCGTATATGAACTGAAGGGAAAGATCGCTTCGCGATTATAATCGAAAACATGGAGCAAAGATTCCTGCACGGCGACGTGCAACCCTCCCAACTGGCGCAAGCCCTGGTAGCCGAGTTCAACCGTGGCAGCCTGCGAGCGCAAATGGTGCAGCAAGCCGACGGCGTTGCGGTGCAGATCGCGACGCGGCCTGACCGGCATGCCGGGGGCAACACGGGCATCACGATCACGTTCCAGAAAGCGCCGGATGGTGTGATGATCCGGCTGGGGCAGCAGGAATGGCTTGGGACGGCGACCTCGCTGGGTGGGACCGCGCTGGCAGCACTCCAGAACCCGTGGAACCTGCTGGGACGTATCGACGACCTTGCGCAGGACGTCGAGAACCTGTCGTTGGTGGACCACGTATGGAGCGAGATCAACCGGGCAGCGAAAGCGGTCGGCGCGAGCCACGAGCTTACGGAACGGCTGCGGCGCGTGATCTGTGCGTATTGCGGGACGGCGAACGCCATCGGCGAGGGAAGCTGCATCGCGTGCGGCGCGCCGTTGGGCAGCGCCCAGCCCACGACATGCTCCAATTGCGGCTATATCTTGAAGGCAGGCGAACCCAAGTGCCCAAACTGTGGGCAGGAGATCGGGGCAAGGCCGGCAGTGGGCGGCACAAGCCGCTAGTTGGTAAACGAGATCGGCTGTGGGGGAAGCGGAGGGCGCGCAGTATAATCGTACCCAGGTAGTCGTACTCATGAACCTTCACGAACTGGAGGCCCGTCTTAGGGCGCTGATCGAAGTGCATCTCATCAGCGCTCTGCCGGGCCAAACAGCGGAAGACCTGCTGGTCGAGAAGCTGACCGAGGCCATGCAAGCGGGCGCAGCCAGGCGGGATGACGGCGAACCGGTGGCTCCGAACGTGTACACAGTGCTTGCGAACCGCGAGTCGATCGGGATGTGGCGAAGTCCGGAGCTATTGGAGACGCTGGTCGACATCCTGGAGAGCGCGGGCCAGCAGAATAACATCCGGTTCGACAGCCGGCCGACGATCACCATCGCCGAAGACCCTGCGGCCGCGCCCGGCGCCTTTCACTTGATCGCATCATTCAGGACGGAAGCATTGGCAGAGACAAAGGAATTGGGAACGGGCACACAGAAGAACGGCGATCAGCCGGAAGAGAACTCGATCCCGGAGAACGCGTTCCTGATCATCGAGGGCGTCAAGGTCTTCCCGTTGGAGCTGGCGGTCGTCAATATTGGGCGAAGACTGGACAATACGTTGGTCGTGGATGACCCGCGGGTCTCGCGCAACCACGCCCAACTGCGGGCGGTCAAGGGCCGCTTCGTCATCTTCGACCTAAGCTCAACGGGCGGGACGTTCGTCAACGGGCAGCGGGCCAACCAGACGGTGCTCTACCCGGGGGATGTGATCTCGCTGGCAGGCGTATCGCTGATCTTCGGGCAGGACAACCAGGTAAGCGGTCCGGACCTCTCGCAAACTTCACCCAACAGCGAGGCCAGCTCCAACCGCCCGACGGCTGTCATCCGCACAATGCCGCCCACGTCGAAAAAGGAAAAATGAGTGGACAGCTCGTCCTGGTCCTCCGTGTCCTGCTGGCGTTCGCACTCTACCTGTTCCTGTGCCTGACGCTGTGGATGATCTGGCAGGACCTGAAGAGGGCGGGGTTCCAGGCAGCGCGTCCCAAGGCTCCGCTGCTACGGCTTGAGATCCGGCCGAGCGACAACGAGCCGTTCTTTCGTGCCTTCTCCCAGACCGAGCTGATCCTGGGGCGAGATCCCATCTGCGAGATCTGCCTTGACGACGAGGCGATCTCGGCGCGGCATCTGAAGTTCACCTTCCATCACGCGCAATGGTGGGTCGAAGACCTGAACTCCACGAATGGAACCGGCCTGAACCAGAGCAAGCTCAACACGCCCACCGTCCTGATGAACGGGGATGAGATCAAGTGCGGGAGGGCGCTATTGATCGTCGGGCTCAACACGGAGGCCGCGATCCGCCAAGCCGCGGCAGCAGAGGAACAACATGACTGAGAAGGTGGAGCTGGCAGTCATCGGAGGCTCCGGCCTCTATCAAATGAACGGCCTGACGCAACTCGACGAATTCAACCCGGAGACGCCGTTCGGGAAACCCAGCGCGCCCATCGTCATCGGCTCGCTCGGGGAACGCAGAATGGCCTTCCTGGCACGACACGGACTGGGACATCACCTCAGCCCGACCGAGGTGCCCTATCGCGCCAACATCTACGCGCTGAAGCTGCTCGGCGTGGAGCGCATCGTCAGCGTCAGCGCCTGCGGCTCGCTGCGGGAGGATTACGCGCCGGGGCACATCGTCATACCGGACCAACTCTACGACAATACAAAGTCACGGCAGTACACATTCTTCGGCGACGGCCTGGTAGCGCACGTGGGCGTGGCGAACCCGTTCTGCGCAGACCTGTCGAAGCAACTGGAAGATGCGGTGCGGCAGACCGGCGCGACCGTACACGCAGGCGGCGCCCTCATCACGATCGAGGGGCCGCGGTTCTCAACCAAGGCCGAATCGAACGCGTACCGAAGCTGGAACATGTCGCTGATCGGAATGACAGCCTGCCCAGAAGCCTTCCTGGCCCGCGAAGCCGAGATCTGCTATACCGCGATGGCGCACGTGACGGACTACGATGTGTGGCACGTCAGCGAGGCGCAGGTCAGCGTGGAACTGGTGATCCAGATATTGAACCGGAACACGCAGGCGGCGCAGGAGGCCGTGCGCAACCTCGCTAAGCAGCTCGACAGCAAACGACGCTGCGACTGCGGCAGCGCGCTGGCAGGCGCGCTCATCACACAGCGCGAGAAGATCCCCGCAGCGACCATCACGAAGCTCAAGCCCCTGATCGGCAAGTACATACAGGGCTAGCCGGATGCAGCAAGCGAACGCAGCGAGCTGGACCGGGCGCCGTGCAGCACAGGTAAAAGCCGTAATCCTGTCCACGATTTTCCTAGTGACGTTTGTGACCTACGCACGGAGCCCGGTGACAACGAGCACCGACTCGGCGTGGACGCTGCACCTTGCGGCGAGCATCCTTCGCGAACACAACACCAACCTGGATGAGTACCGCCCGCTCATGGACCTCCCGGTCGAATACCGGGTGCGCATCGTCGACAGGCATATCTACTCGTATTATCCGGTGGCCACGCCGCTTCTTGTAACTCCCGCAGTGTGGGCAGTGAACAAGATCTACCCGCTCCTTTACCCCACCGATTTCTATACGTACCTGGACCAGCACGCGCCCGACAGCCGCACGGCCAAGCTGGAGAAAGTGCTGGCGTCCGGATTCGCGGCGCTGACTGCGGTCCTCATGTATCTGATCGCGCGGCGCGAGCTGACGATCTGGAAGGCACTGGCAGTCACATTCATCTTCGCGTTCTCCACCTCCATGTGGTCGACAGCCAGCCGGGCGCTCTGGCAACACGGGCCGTCTGCGCTGTTCCTAACGGCGGCTCTGCTCCTGCTCTTGATGTCGAGCGAAAGACCCCTTCTCGTATTCTGGGTGGGCTTGCTGCTTGGATTCTCATATTTCATCAGGCCAACGAACAGCTTGGCAGTAGGATTTATTGGAATCTACCTGTTGGTGAATAAAC
The DNA here is from genome assembly GCA_035498395.1 of Anaerolineales bacterium. Classification (GTDB taxonomy): domain Bacteria; phylum Chloroflexota; class Anaerolineae; order Anaerolineales; family Villigracilaceae; genus Fen-1038. The sequence goes on along the minus strand of DATKAF010000067.1, from coordinate 2,790 downwards.
GAAAGCAGTTGTGGCTATACGCAGCGGGAGTGTTATTAGTTCTCCTGCCGTATGTGATAGAAAACTGGCTGACCTACCATAACCCGCTGCCCCCCTATTCCTACCAGTTGTTTGAGCGGCTATCGACACCGGGAGTCTTCGGTGAGGCGCTCGAAGGGACCTTGATCAGCCCGGCGCGGGGGCTCTTCGTCTGGACGCCTTTGTTCCTATTTGCGTGCTATGGCGCGTATCTGCGGCTCAGAGGGCCTGCGCCGTTTGTCCGGCTGGATCTCTACCTGGCCGCCATCGTCGTCGCACACTGGATCATGACGTCTCTCTTCGAAGACTGGGGCGGCGCGTGGTCGATCGGGCCGCGATACTTCGTCGATGTGATCCCACTGCTAGTCTATTTCCTGATCCCGGTCCTCAACAGTAGCATCATGGCCGCAACCGCATGGCGAACCGCATTCATCGCAGCGGTGCTCGCTAGCACGCTGATCCAATATCATTGCGCAACCAGCAACTACCCGTTCATGTGGAACGGCAAGCCGCAGGCACTCGTGGAAGCGCCGCAGCGGAAATGGGATTGGGGCGACCTGCAATTCCTGCGTGGCTTCTGCCCGGGAAATCCACTGGAAGGCCGCGCGCCCGCGTGCTGGCTCGGGAATGACTGACGAGCGCGAAGGGCGGCTGCTGTCCGCGGCCGGCTTGTTCCTGTTCCTGTACGCGCTGGTGCTGACACTGGCGCCCGCCGTGCGCGAGCATACATGGGCCGTGACCTACCGGACATCGCATTGGAGCGGCTTCGCGCTGTGGGCGATCGGCATCTTTTCCGCGCACCGGGTTGCAAGGCATCGATGGCCGGATCGTGATCCGTTCCTGTTTCCGATGGCGGCGATCTTGAGCGGCTGGGGGCTGCTGACCGTCTGGAGGCTGGAGCCGGGCCTCGGGCTGCGGCAGACCATCTGGCTGCTGGTCAGCCTGGCAGCATTTGCAGCACTCGCCTACACCCCGGCTGATCTTGGATTCCTCAGGCGATACAAGTACATCCTGTTGGGCGGTGGATTGTTCCTCACCGCGCTTACGCTACTGTTCGGGACCAACCCGGCAGGCGCGGGGCCGCGACTTTGGCTCGGCTGCTGCGGAATCTATCTCCAGCCATCGGAGCCGCTCAAGCTATTGCTGATCGTCTACCTGAGCGCATACCTGGCGGACCGGCTGCCCCTGCGGCTGCGCTTCTTCCCCATGATCGTTCCAACCATCCTCGTGACCGGGCTTGCGCTCCTGCTGCTGCTTGCACAGCGCGACCTGGGGACGGCCAGCATCTTCATACTTCTGTACACTGCCGTCCTGTTCCTGGCAACGAACCGCAGGCGCGTGCTGCTGGCGACCACACTGGCGCTCGTGCTGGCGGGTCTAACCGGATTCATGTTCATCGATGTCGTGCACGCGCGGCTGGAAGCCTGGCTGAACCCGTGGAGTGATCCGAGCGGCCGGTCCTACCAGGTGATCCAGTCGCTGCTGGCGGTGGCGAATGGCGGTGTGTTCGGGCGCGGCCCGGGGATCGGCAGCCCAGGCTTGGTGCCGGTGGCGCACTCCGATTTCGTATTCTCGGCGATCAGCGAAGAAGCGGGGCTGGCAGGGGCGATCGCGCTGCTGGTGCTGGTAAGCCTGATGTTTGCACGCGGCATGCTGGCCTCCATCCGGGCGCATGACCGATTCCAGCGGCTGCTGGCGGTTGGGTTGACGGTATATCTCGGGATGCAGGCGCTCGTGATCATCGGCGGGAACCTGCGCGTGCTGCCTCTGACCGGAGTGACGCTGCCGTTCGTCTCGTATGGCGGCTCATCGCTGCTGACGTCATTCCTGGCGCTGGGCTTCGTGATGGCGATTAGCAACCGCCCGCGAGAAGAGGCGACGCCGCTGCCGAGCATGCGGCCTTACTACATCATCGGAGCGGTGCTGGGCATCGGCGTGCTGTCGGTGGGGTTGGCCGCGACATGGTGGGCCGTGGCCCGCGGTCCAAGCCTGCTGCGACGGACGGACAACCCGCGGCGCGCCATCGCGGACCGGTATGTGCCGCGCGGATCCATACTCGACCGGAACAACCAGCCGATCGATCACACGTCGGGAGCAAGCGGGGAGTTCCAGCGCGTGTATTCCTATCCCCCACTGGCGCCCATCACAGGATACACCCACCCGGTCTTCGGACAGGCGGGATTGGAGGCAGCGCTGGACCCGTACCTGCGCGGCTTGCAGGGCAACCCGAGCAGCCTGGTGCTCGCGGATTCGGTGCTGTACGGCACACCACCGCCAGGGCTTGACGTGCGCTTGAGCATCGACCTGGACTTGCAGAGACAGGCCGACGAGCTGTTGGGAGGTTACAAGGGGGCCGTGGTACTGCTCAACGCCCAGACGGGCGAAGTGCTGGCGATGGCATCGCACCCGGGGTACGATCCGAACAGGTTGGACGAGATCGGCTCGCTGCTGCCAAAGAACAGCGATGCCCCGCTGCTGAACCGCGCGGCGCAAGGGCTCTACCCGATCGGAAGCGCAGGCGAGGCCTTCTCGGCAGCGACACCGCAGGCGGGCAGCGATGACCTGCTCGCGCTGTATCGCAGGCTGGGATTCTTCACCACACCCGAACTGCGGATGCCCGTCGCAGCAGCGGGCAGCAGCAACGATATCCGGGACCTGCGCGTCAGCCCGCTGCAAATGGCGGAAGCGGCGGCGGCGTTGAGCAATGGCGGCGTGCGCCCGGCGGCGCGGATCGCGCTGGCGGTCAAGACGCCGACCCAAGGCTGGGTAATA
>DATKAF010000066.1:0-3064 GCA_035498395.1 Anaerolineales bacterium | reverse complement strand
AGGCGAGGTTCCTCCATCAGTGTTGGGTGCCAAGTGAGAGAGCTAAAGTTTGGCCGAAGTTTCCATGACGGGTTTTGGTTCGGAAGAGTGTCTTCCGGCGCCCGTCCTGGAGATTTGCCATGAACATCAACACATCTGTTGCGGTTGCGGCCGCGGGTTCCACCGCTGGCCGGGCCGAGTCGGCTGGTTTCAAGGTCGATGTCACCCGGGGTGAACGGGTGGGCCGGGTTTCGTCGGAATGGTTTTCGCGGCCGGATGATGAGCGGTATCTATCGTTGCCTGAGCTGTATGCGGCGGTGCGCGCGCGGGCCGACCGGGCAGAGGCGCGGACCGTGGACAGCCGGGCCATTCGGGTAGAGGCGAGGCGCGACGATGGGGAGCGGCTGGCGCTGATCGTGCCGGGGCAGGAGCGGCCGGTGGCGCCGACCCATTGGAGTTTTGGCCAGCTCTGCGGGCTGGTGGGCGCGCCGGCCGGGTATTTGCGTGAGTTGCCGGCGGCTCTGGCCGGGATCAATCTACAGCACGGGCTGCTCAATCATCGCGCCGAGCTGGTGAAGACGCTGGAGACCGACGACGGGCGGGTGGAGCTGCGCGCCGTCACCGGGCCGGATTATGGGCGCATCTGGGACCATGAGCTGGTCGCGGCGGTGATGCGGATCGCCGGCAACGGCACCGGCGACACCGCCTGGAAAGTGCCTGGCGTGCTGGACTGGGCGACCATGACGCACAACCCGTATGTGGATGTGACGAAGGAAACCACCACGCTCTATGCCAGCGACCGGGATGTGTTTCTGTTTTTGGTCGATGATACCCACCCGATCGAGGCGGGGCGGTTGCCGAATGGCGAGCCCGATCTGTATTTCCGCGGGTTCTATTGCTGGAACAGTGAGGTCGGCTCGAAGACGTTGGGGATCGCCTCGTTCTATCTGCGCGCCGTGTGCGCCAACCGGAACATCTGGGGCGCCGAGGATTTTCAGGAAATCAGCATCCGCCATAGCAAGTTCGCCACCCAGCGCTTTGCGCATGACGCGGCGCCCGCGTTGCGGCGTTTTGCCAATTCCTCGCCGGCGCCGTTCGTGGCGGGAATCAAGGCAGCGCGGGAACAGATTGTCGCGCGCAAGGATGAGGAGCGCGAGAGTTTCTTGCGCAAACGCGGCTTCAGCAAGGGCGAGACGGCGAAGATCATCACGACCGTGCTGGAGGAGGAAGGCCATCCGCCCGAGAGTGTGTTTGACTTCGTGCAGGGCATCACCGCGCTGGCGCGGAGCAGGCCGCACCAGGACGCCAGGCTGGAACTGGAGGGCAAGGCAAAGCAACTGCTGGACCAGGTGGCCTGAGCATCGCTTTCCGCTTCGACGATGTTGGTGCCGTGGGCCGGGTTCCGGCCCGCGGCTTTTTTTATGGCGCGGGGCAGAGAGGCAGAGGGCGGCGGCGGGCTTCGCGACGGGCTGGTAGGTCAGGAGAGAGGCTCCTGGCCGCCCGTCAAGGAGTTTTTCCCATGGCCAAAACTGTTCAGAAGCTCACGCTAAGCGCCTCGCGCGACATTCCATTCGACCGGCTGGTGTTGAGCCAGGCGAATGTGCGGCGGGTGAAAGCCGGCGTATCGATTGAGGAGCTGGCGGCGGATATCGCGCGGCGCACGCTGCTGCAGAGCCTTACTGTGCGCCCGGTGCTGGATGACAAAGGCGCCGAGACCGGCCTGTTTGAGATCCCCGCTGGTGGGCGGCGCTACCGGGCGCTGGAATTATTGGTGCGGCAAAAGCGCCTGGCCAAGACCGCGCCCATTCCCTGCGTCATCCGCACCGAGGGCATCGCCGAGGAGGACAGCCTGGCGGAAAATGTGCAGCGCGCGCCGCTGCATCCGCTGGATCAGTTCCGGGCGTTTCAGGCGTTGCGCGAGAGGGGCCAGAGCGAGGAGGAGATCGCGGCGGTGTTCTTTGTCGCGGTTTCCGTGGTGAAGCAGCGGCTGCGCCTCGCCGCCGTCTCGCCCCGGCTGCTGGAAGTTTACGCCGAGGATGGGATGACGCTGGAGCAGCTGATGGCCTTCTCCGTCAGCCCGGAACATGAGCGTCAGGAGCAGGTGTGGGACGCGGTGCAGCGCTCTTACAACAAGGAGCCCTATCAGATCCGCCGCTTGCTCACAGAAGGCGCGGTGCGCGCGTCGGACAAACGGGCGCAATATGCCGGTGAAGACTATGTGGCGGCGGGCGGGGCGATCATGCGCGATCTGTTCCAGCAGGACGATGGCGGCTGGCTGCAGGATGCCAACCTGCTGACCCGCATTGTGGCAGAGAAGCTGGAGCGTGACGCTGATACCCTCCGCGCCGAGGGCTGGAAATGGGTCGAGGTGGCGACCGAGTTCCCGTACGGCCATAGCTACGGCATGCGCCGGATTAACGGCACACGCCGTCCGCTGACCGACGAGGAGATCGCCCAGGTCGAGGCGTTGCACGCCGAGGCCGAGCGGATCGAGGAGGAAGCCGCGGCGGCGGACGAGGTTTCGGACGATGTCGATCAGCGGCTCAACGAGATCGAGGCGGAGATCAACACGATCAATCAACGCCCGCCGGTCTATGACCCCGCCGATATCGCCATGGCGGGGGTGTTCGTCAGCATCGACGGCAGCGGCGAGCTGCGCGTCGAGCGCGGCTATGTCCGCCCCGAGGATGAGCCGCCGGTTGTTGAGGAAGTCGACGAAGCCATCATGACCGGTGAGGATGGCGGCCGGGGGCACTGGGCCGATGGTAACTACCCGGGGGGAGAGGACGGCGGTGATCCTGGCCCGGCGGATAGCCGGATCATTGTCGGCCATATCGGCGATCCGCCCGAGCCGGAGGAAGAAGACGGCATCAAGCCCTTGCCCGATCGGCTGCTGACTGAGTTGACCGCCTATCGTACCCTGGCCTTGCGCGAGGCGGTCGGCCACGATCCGGCCATCGCTTACCTTGCCGTGCTGCACGCCCTGTGCCTGAAGCTGTTCTACCGCTACGGCCTGGAGTCCTGCCTGGAGATTGAGCCCAAGAGCGTGATGTTTGGCGCCCAAGCGCCGGGCCTCGCCGACACG
>DATKAF010000065.1:0-6507 GCA_035498395.1 Anaerolineales bacterium | reverse complement strand
GTCGTGTTCGCGCAGGCAGGATTTAATGTCCTGGGGATCGACCCGGACCAGCACAAAGTGGATACGTTCAATCGGGACATTTCGTATATCCAGGATGTGCCGAGCGCGACCGTTGCCGCTTTGCACAAGGCCGGCAAGCTTAACATAACGTCCGACTTCGCCGCGCTTGCCGATATGGACGCTGTGAGCATCTGCGTGCCGACGCCGCTGGGCAAGTTCGGGGATCCGGACCTTTCCTTCATTCTTTCTGCGACCGAGCAACTCGCCAAATATGTCCACAAGGGCATGGTGATCGTCCTGGAATCCACGACGTATCCGGGCACGACGCGCGAGCTGATGCTGCCGAAGCTAACGGGGGACTCGGGACTGAAGATCGGCGAAGACATTTTCATCTGCTTCTCCCCGGAACGGGTCGATCCGGGCCGCAAGGATTGGACGACGCTCAACACACCGAAGGTGATCGGCGGGATCACGCCCGCGTGCACCGCCGTGGCGCAGGCCTGGTACTCCGGGGCTATCCAGACCGTCGTGCCGGTCTCGTCGGTCGAGGCCGCGGAGATGGCCAAGCTGCTCGAGAACACCTTCCGCATGATCAACATCGGGCTGGTCAACGAGCTGGCGATCATGTGCGAGCGCCTGGATGTAAGCGTCTGGGAGGTGATCGACGCGGCGGCAACGAAGCCCTTCGGATTCATGAAGTTCACGCCCGGCCCCGGCCTGGGCGGTCACTGCATTCCGATCGATCCGCTGTATCTCTCGTGGAAGATGAAGGAGCTGAACTACACAGCCCGATTCATCGAACTGGCTTCGGAGATCAACAGCAACATGCCGCGTTACACGGTCGGCCGGGTGATGGACGCGCTTAACGAGCGGGGCATGGCGCTCAAGGGCAGCAAGGTGCTGGTGCTGGGCGTGGCCTACAAGCCGGACATCGACGATGTGCGGGAATCGCCTGCGATGGACGTCATCGCGCTGATGAAGAAGAAGGGCGCCATCGTCAATTATCACGACCCGTACATCCCGCAGATCCATCACGAGCACGAAGGCTGGCGCATGGAGTCTGTACCCGATGTCATGAACTGCGTGCGGGACGCCGATGCGGTCGTGATCGTGACAAATCACAAGGTCTACGACTACGATGCAATCCTGGCGGAGGCTAGGTTCATCTTCGACAGCCGGAACGCATTGGGCAAGATGGTGCAGGAGCATCCGAAGGTGGCGCGCCTGTAGGCGGTTGCCAGAGACCTGGATATGGCACACTACCTGGTCACCGGCGCGGCCGGCTTCATTGGGTCTCGGACTAGCCAGTTGTTGGTGCGTGACGGACATACGGTCATCGGCATCGACAACATGAACGCTGCGTATGATATCCGCATGAAACAGCACCGGCTGGCCGGTCTCCAAACGCTTCCCGGTTTCGAGTTCCGGAAGCTGGATATCTCCATCGTGCAGGACGTGGATACTCTTGCGGGGGAGAATTTCGACGCCATCGTCAACCTGGCGGCACGCGCCGGCGTCCGGGCCAGCGTGGAGAACCCGCGCCTCTTCTACGACACGAATTTGATGGGGACGCTGAACCTGCTGGAGCTGGCGCGGCGCCGCGGTATCCAGAAATTCCTGCTGGCATCCACATCCAGCATCTACGGAGCCAATCCCAGGTATCCAACCCCGGAGACAGAGTCCAGCAGCGAGCCGCTCCAGCCGTATGCCGCCAGCAAGAAGGCGGCGGAGGTGCTGGCCCACTCGTACCATTATCTTCATGGGATCGATGTCAGCGTCGTCCGGTATTTCACGGTGTACGGACCGGCGGGCCGGCCCGACCTTGCCATGTTCCGATTCTGCCAGTGGATCAACGAGGGCAGACCGGTTCTCGTCAACGGCACTGGCGAGCAGTCGCGCGGCTTCACGTACCTGGACGATATCGCGCGCGGCACGATCCTGGCGCTGAAGCCGCTGGGCTTCGAGGTCATCAACCTCGGAGGGCATGAGGTCATCAGCATCAACGGCCTGATCACCCTGCTCGAAGAGTTGATCGGCAGGAAAGCCAACGTGCAGTACGGTCCGCCCAACCTGGCCGACATGTTCACGAACTGGGCGGATGTATCGAAGGCGGGGCAATTGCTCGGATGGGAGCCGCGGGTGGGTCTGCGCGAAGGCGCCGGTAAGCTGGTCGAATGGTACGCGGCCGAACGGTCCTGGGCGTGTGAGATAGCGACTGCATGAGCCTGACCGCACGACTGCGCCAGGACGCACTGATGAACCGCGTCCTGCTCAACAGCGCACATCTCTTCAGCAGTAATTCCATCAGTCTTGTTCTGAGCTTCATCCAAGGGATCCTGGCGGCGCGGCTGCTTGGATTGGCGGACTACGGCCTTTTGGTCATCGTGATGGCCTACGCGTCGACCGTCAACGGGCTGTTGTCATTCCGGATGAGCGAACTGGTGGTACGCTACGGCGGCGAGTACCTGGAGCAGGGCGAGAAAGAAAAGGCCGGGGCGCTCATCAAGATGGCTGGTATTAGTGAGGCGGTTGTGTCTGTCCTGGCCTTCTTGCTCGTTGCGCTGACAGCCGGAATCGCAACGCGGCTGATCACAAAGGAACCCGGCACGGAATGGATGATCGTCCTGTTCGCGGTTGGCCTGCTCGCCAATTTCAACGCGGAGACCTCCACGGGCATCCTGCAGATCACCGACAAGATCCGGATCCGGGGCGTGGTCAACCTCCTACAGACCATCCTGTCCGTATCGATCATCGGGATCGCATTCCTGATGAAACAAAACGGGGCCGCGCTCAACAATGCCTTGCTGATCGCCTTGCTCGCCTATCTGTTGGGTAAGTCGGTGCTGGGATTGGGCCTCTTCACGGCGGCGCAATTGCAGTTGCGGCACGTGCTCGGCAGCGGCTGGACAAGGTCATCCTTCGCAGTCCTGCACTCGCTGCGCGAGCTCTTTCGCTTTGCATTCAGCTCGAACTTGAGCGCCACGGCCATCCTGATCTTTCGCGAAAGCGAGATTTTATGGGTGGGCTTCTTCCTCAACCAGGAGGCCGCGGCTCTCTATAAGACCGCTTATACGATCGTGAGCCTGCTGTCGGTACCCGCCGACCCGTTGATCCTGGCCGTCTACCCGGAACTGAACCGGCTGGTGGTGCAACAGGCGTGGCCGAACCTGCGCAAATTCCTTCGCAGCGTTACGGCGATCTCCTTTGCATACAATGCGCTGTTTGCTGCGGTGCTGGTCGTATTGGGACCGTTCATCCTCTCCCTCTACGGGAAACAGTACATCGCTGCCTATCCCACGATGCTGACGCTGCTCGCCGGAATGGCGTTCAACTATACGTTGTTCTGGAACCGGCCGATGCTGCTCTCGCTGGGGCTCCCCACTTTTCCGCTGTGGGCGACCCTGTTCGCAGGCCTGGTGAAGCTTGGCCTCTCCTTTCCGCTGGTGCCCAGGTACGGCATTGTGATGGAGGCTGCGCTCCTTTCCTTCTACTATGTTCTCTCCGTGGGGCTGATCGTGTGGCACGGGCTGCGCGAGTTGCGGAGAAGGGAACGCGCGGCGTGAGGATCGCGGCCATCACCAACTCCCGCATACCCTCGCTGACCGCCAACTCGATCCAGGCGATGAAGGTTTGCGATGCGCTAACCGAGCTGGGACACGAGGTGAAGCTGATCGCCCCCGCGGAGGCTGACGCGGCCGATTGGCCCTCACTTGCGGAGCATTACGGGCTGCAGCATGAATTCGAGGTGGCCTGGTGCCCCTCCGTCCGGTTGTTCCGTCGCCTGGATTTTGTGTGGTACGCTCACTCGGCCGCGCGGCGGCTGAGGGCTGACCTCATCTATACGTGGCTGCCTCAGTCGGCTGCCTGGGGGATGCGCTCGCAATACCCGACGATCCTCGAGATGCACGCTGACGTGGCCGGCCGCTTCGGCGCATGGTGGCTGCGGCAGTTCTGGTCAGGAGGCGGCCGCAGGAAGATGCTCGTCACCACGCACGCCCTGCAACGTGCCTTGGAGCGGTCCACCGGCCTGATATTTCCAGAGCAGGAGATCCTGATCGCGCCTAACGGTGTGGACCTGGATCGCTTTGCCGGTCTGCCGGAAGCTCGGGAAGCGCGGCAGAGGCTGTCCCTTCCCGAATGTCCAACGGCAGGGTTCACCGGCCATTTCTATGAAGGGCGCGGCATGCAGTTATTGGCCGATCTCGCCCGCGCACTACCGGAAGTGAGCTTCCTGTGGGTGGGCGGGACGCCGGAGGCGGTGGAGGAATGGCGCGAGAGGCTGCGCTCATCCAAGATATCCAACGTCCATCTCGCCGGCTTCATCGACAACAACAAGCTGCCGCTTTACCAGGCGGCGGCGGACGTGCTGCTGATGCCGTACAGTAGTTCGATTTCTTCCAGCAGCGGGCAGGATATCGCCGAGGTCATCAACCCGATGAAGATGTTCGAATACATGGCAGCGGGGCGGGCCATTCTCACAGCCAACCTGCCATCCATCCGGGAAGTGCTGGATGAAACACGGGCCGTCTTCTGCCCTCCCGGCGACCTGGCAGCATGGAGAGCTGCCCTCGGCGAATTGATGGCAAATTCGAGTCGCCGGGCAGAACTAGCGCGCAGTGCGCGGCAGGAAGTGGAGACTCACACCTGGCTGGCCCGCGAGCGCCAAGCCCTGGCGGGCATGCAATGAACCCCCTGCGGTTTCCACCGCTGTACTGGATCTGGATCGTTTCATGCTCGGTCCTCCTGGGAGCCGGACTCGCGGCGATCCAACCGGGGCCGTGGTGGGCGGCTTGGCTCGGCTTCTCCGGGTTGCTCCTGCTCGGCTTGATCGCGCTGGTCGAGGCCTGGCGTTGGGCCGGCGGCGGCAAAGGCATGGCCTGGATGATCGGGCTGGCGTTGTTGCTGCGGCTTGGATTGGGAGTTGCCACCTACCTTGCGCTGCCGATCAACGGGCACGATGCACCTGATGACAAGGCGGGCTTTGTATTCACGGACGCTCACCGCAGGGACGACCAGGCCTGGCAACTCGCCAGTTCCGGCAAGCCCCTGTATGCGGCCTTCGATAAGAGCTACTATACCGATCAGTACGGCGGGCTTCTGGCGATAAGCGCGCTGAGCTACAAGGTTTTCTCGCCGAACGCGCACCGCCCGCTTCTCATCGTAGTGCTGGCCGCGCTGACGGCCGCGCTGGCGGTGCCATTCCTGTACCGGGCTGTCGCGCTACTGTGGAACGAACGGATAGCGATGCTCGGTTCGTGGCTGTTCGTTCTCTATCCGGAGTCGATCCTGACGGGCGGCGCGCAAATGCGTGAGCCGTTCCTGCTGTGTTTCATTGCCATGGCGTTGTCGGGCTTTGCGCAGTGGCTGCAAGAGCGGAGTCGCAGCGGCGGGTTATGGATGGGGGCCGGCCTACTCGGCATGCTGCTTGTTTCGCCAGCGATCGCACTGGCGACACTGGTACTCCTGGGCGGCTGGCTTTGGTCGAGGGGAGAACACAGGCACATCCCGGCGGCTGTGCTGGCCTTCATTGCCGCTGTTGTGCTCATCGGTGTCCTGTTCCTAGCGTGGAGCGTCAGCCGCCAGCACGATTTCAGCACTGGCTCACCGGCGGGCTTGATCCTCAACTGGTTCCGAGGCTCGGTAAAGTGGGTCATCTATGAGCTGGAACGCGGCTCAGGCCAGATCCAAAATGTGTTCTCCAAGATGGGCCCTGTGGGCCAATTCCTGTTCGTCGTCGGGTATGGGATCGCGCAGCCGGTTCTGCCGCCGGCATTCTTTGCGCCCACCACGCTGACGTGGCGGGTGATCGCCATCTTCCGCTCGGTCGGCTGGTACATGTTGCTTCCGCTGCTGCTGTATGCCCCGTTCGCGGCGTGGCGGGAGGGTGAGCCGCGCCGGCGGCGCGCGTGGTTGTGGATATCCACCTTCGCCTGGATGTGGATCCTGATCTGTGCGGTCCGCGCCGGAGGCGACCAGTGGGATAACCCGCGCTATCGGCTGATCTTCTTCGGCGTCCAGGCCGTCGTGGCAGCCTATGGGTGGATCTCATGGTGGCAGCGTAGGGACGCCTGGCTGCCCCGCATCGTGGCGTTGGAAGTCCTGTGCGTGCTCGTGTTCGGACAATGGTATGTCGCCCGGTACTACCGGGTCGGCGTCCACCTGCCGATCATGGTGGTGCTAGCCCTCAGCTTGACCGTCGCAGCGCTGATCCTGCTGGGCGGATGGTTGTGGGATGCCGTGCGCGGCCGCCAAAACCGGCGACAGGACGGGCACAGAGTATAATTCCGCGGCTTGATCTTACGAGAAGGAGAATGTTATGCCTACCGCACTTATAACAGGTATCACGGGACAGGACGGCTCGTATTTGGCCGAGCTGTTGCTCTCCATGGGCTACAGAGTGGTGGGAATGGCGCGGCGGGCGAGCACAGTCACCTATGAGCGCATCGAGCATCTTCTCGACGATATCGTTGTCATCCAGGGTGATCTGACCGACCAGGGATCGCTGCT
>DATKAF010000064.1:0-2397 GCA_035498395.1 Anaerolineales bacterium | reverse complement strand
TGGAAGATCGGCGGCGGGGCGTTCAAGCAGTTCTCCCCTCTGCAGTTCCCATGGACCCCCGGGATCGAAGCCGCCGGGGTGGTCGAGGCGGTGGGACTGGAGGTGAAGTCTTTCCGGCGCGGGCAGGAGGTCTATGGCGCACTATCGGGCGCATATGCCGAGTATGCAATTGTCAAGGAGACCGATATCCAGCCGAAGCCGGCCGGCATTACGTTCGAGGAGGCCGCCTCGGTGCCCGTCGGAGCGCTGACTGCGTGGGGAGCTGTCATCAATACGGCGAACGTGCGTGCCGAGCAGCAGGTGCTCGTCCACGGCGGCGCAGGCGGCGTCGGCAACTACGCCGTTCAACTGGCACACTGGAAGCGCGCACACGTAGCCGTTACCGTGTCGGAGGCGAACAAGGATTTCGCCCGTTCGATCGGGGCCGAGACTGTCATCGACTACAACGCGACCCCATTCGAGACGGTCCTCCGCGACCTGGACGTGGTCGTCGATACGGTGGGCGGCGAGCTGGCCGCGCGCTCCTTCAAGGTGCTCAAGCCTGGCGGCCTGTACGTAACGGTTGCCGGTCGTCTTGCCGAAGGGGCCGGGCAGGCGGAGGGCATCCGAGCGACCGGGGCTGGGCGGGCTCCCGCCGAGACGCTCCGCCAGATCTCCAAACTGATCACCACAAAGCAGATCAGGCCGGTGGTCGGCAGGCTGTTCTCACTCGCCGAGGCGCCGCAGGCGCAGGCCATCAGCCAGAGAGGCCACGGCCGCGGGCGCATCATCCTGGTCCTCTCACCCTGAGTTATCGCTCCTTGCGCTTGGGTACATCCGCTCGAGCCTCCCTCCCAGCCGGGAAGGAGGCTTTCTCCATTAACCAAACATGCAATTTTCCCTTGACAAAAGAGCCGAAGAGACTAAAATCCTTCCGCTTTGGAAATATACCGGAACGGAAGAAATATGGCCCCTGAGAAGATCGAAGAACAGTTCACTGATCTGGTCGAACGCCTGATACGGCTGCGGCCCAAGCTGGCTCTGTCCGACGACAACATGGCAAGCATCAAGCGCCAACTGCGCGAGCTGCACGAGAAAGGCCATGACTCGCATGAGGACATGGCTTTCCTGTTCCGCATACCCATCATCCTATCCCAACGAGAGACGCCGCCCACCATGGGCGAACTGAGCGCGGAGCTTGGCATCCCGCTCAGCTCGGCGACCCGCATGGCCGATTGGCTGGTCGAGGTGAACGTCGCGGAGCGCTGCAACGACCCGCACGACCGGCGCGTGGTGCGGCTGTGCATGACGGAGCACGGCCGCGAGCTGATCGACCTCAGCAGGGAGTTCATGAAGGCGCGCATCCTGCAGGTGCTGCGCCACTTGACCGATGCGGAGCAGAGGCAGCTGCTGCGGCTCATGAAGAAGCTTATCGATTCCATCGAGGCGGAGGAGTAACGCAATATGGGCAATATAGGTATGAGACGGTTCCGCGCGCTGATCAAAAAAGAGATCACGCACATGACCCGCGATCCGCGCACGCTGATCTTCGTGTTCATGATGCCGGTCCTTCAGCTTGTGCTGCTCGGGTACGCCAACAGCACCGATGTGAAGAACGTCCCGACCGTGATCTTCAACCAGGACAACACGCCTGCCAGCCGAAGCCTGCTCGATTCATTCCAATCGACCGGCTACTTCAGCTTCGACCACTCCGTCTACAGCCAGAAGGACGTGGACAATATGATCGCGGGTGGACAGGCCAAGGTCGGCATTGTGATCCCGCCGGACTACAGCGAAAAGCTCTCGTCCGGGCAGTCATCGTCGGTGCTGGTGCTGATCGACGGTTCCGACCCGACCATCGCGAACGCGGCGCTATCGGCGGCGCAGCTTGCGGGGCAGGCGCACGGAACGAGCGTCCGTTCGGAACAGCTCTCGCTCAGCGGCGCGCAGGGAGTACAGGGGGCCTCTGCTGGGCCGGTCGATGTGCGCACCCGTGTGCTGTACAACCCCGACCTGTTGGGAAGCTATAACATCGTGCCGGGGCTGATCGCGATCATCCTGTTCCAGACGGCGACGAGCCTGACGGCGCTTGCCATTGTCCGGGAGCGCGAGCGCGGCACCATCGAGCAACTGATCGTGACTCCGATCCGCAACTGGGAACTGGTGCTTGCCAAGATCGTCCCGTACATCATCGTCTCGTTCGCGGACACTGTGCTGATCCTGATGGTTGGAACGTTCCTCTTCAAGGTGCCGATCCGGGGCAGCCTGTTCTTGCTGTTCGCGCTGACGGGTCTCTATCTCCTGCCGACCCTGGGCTACGGCCTGTTCATCTCCACGGTGGCGCAGACACAACAGCAGGCGCAGCTCATGATCATGCCGATGATGCTGCCAGCCATGCTGCTTTCAGGCTACATCTTC
>DATKAF010000063.1:0-3377 GCA_035498395.1 Anaerolineales bacterium | reverse complement strand
TATGGCCAGGTACGCGATCGACCTGCTGAACGATGAGCCTCGCTTGCGCGCGATGGGCAAGGTATGCCGCGAAAAGGCCCGATCGAGGTTCTGCTCCACCAACATCATCAGACAGTATGAGGATTTCTACCGGCGGGTGCTGGAGCGCTCAGCGTAAAGCACGGCGCCGATGGCGCCCACACTCTCCAGGATGGGGAGAATGATCTTCACCAGTGTCCCCTTCCCCCGCGTGCTGTCGATGGTGAGCTTGGCCGAGTCCCCGTAGAGCACCTGGAGCCGTTCGGCCACGTTGGCCATGCCGATCCCGGTACCGTTCGTTCCTTCCTTCTTCTCCACGTTCATGCCCACGCCATTGTCTTCGACTTCAATCGTCAGCTTTGAATCGTCGATCCGGCTGCGCAGGATGATGCTGCCGCCCTCAATCTTCCCGGAGAGCCCGTGCTTGATCGAGTTCTCGACCAAAGGCTGGAGCAACATGCTCGGCACCATGATGTCGAGCGAGGCAGGGTCCAGGTCTTTCACCACTTGCAGTTTGTCACGCCCGAAGCGGACGACTTCGATATCAAGATAGTTGTCGATGAACTCCAATTCGTCGCGCAGCGGCACGAAGGCGTCGGTGCTGTTCAGGAGCCGGCGAAGGATGTTGGCCAGCTTGATAATCATTTCTCGCGCGGTGTCCGGATCAAACCGGACCAGCGAAGAGACGGAGTTCAAGGTATTGAACAGGAAGTGCGGATTGATCTGGTTCTGAAGCGCCTCCATGCGGGATTGCAGCAGCAGGCGCTCCTGCTCTTCCAGTTTGATCTGGATGCGGACGTTGTTCCAGATCTTGATCTCGGTGCCAATGACAGTAATGGACGCCGCATAGATGAGCGCCTCAACCCAGAGCTTGGGACTCTCCAGCAGGCTGGAAGCCGCACCCGGCAGGTACTTTGCCAGCTCCGTCTGAATGAAGCGGAAGACCACGATGGTGACAAAGAACATGGTCTGCCAGTCGAAGAGCCGGGGCCGGCTGAGATTGCGGCGGATCCAGCGGTAGATGCTGAGGTCCACAAAGGGTGAGAACGACCAGATTTCTTCGTGGTCCGCGGCGAGATGGCGTAGCTGTCCCGCAACCAAGCCGCAGAGGACGTTGAAAGGCAAAATCACCCATTGGCCATAGATCACAGCGGGGATTGCTAGCATCGCGCCACCTACGGCCCCGGCCACGCGGCCGGCGATCACGCCCAACAGGATCGTGGTCTCGAGCGACAAGTCGCCGCCCGCAAAGGACTTCGGCGCGCTGAAGCGGGCCCAGACGCCGAGCGTCATGGGGATGCCCAGCCAGAGCACGAAGTAGAGTTTTTGCCTGAGATTGCGTTCTTCGCGGAACAGCAGCGACTTGAATTCCACCGACCGCCCAAGCACGCTGGCAGCCGCCGCAGCGACACCCAGCTTGATCAGCAGGTTGATGAGAATGAGGCGCTGTTCCAGCATGGCCGCTAGGGGAACTGTAGCACGGCTCAGTATGGGCCGATGATTCCACCGATGTGACGGGCTTTCGGTGCGGAGCGCTTGTTCTGGCGTTCCATCACGTCGAGATACTTCAGCCCTGATCCCGTGTTGAACAGAACCACGGTGTCCTTCGGCTTGAAGAAGCCGGTCGAGAGAAGTTTCAAGTAAGCGGCGAGGGAGGCCGCCCCTTCTGGCGCCGCGAAAATGCCTTCCACAGCGGCCCAGTGGCGAAGCGAACTCATGATTTCGGCGTCGGTTACGGCCAGTGCCACACCGCAGCTTTTACGGAGTATGTCCAGGATCAAGTAGTCGCCGTATGGCTTGGGGACGCGTAGGCCGGCTGCCAGGGTCGCAGCGTCGGGCCAAGCCTCCGTCTGCGACTTCTTTTCCTCCCAGGCTCTGACCAGGGGCGCGCACCCCGTGGACTGCACACCGACCATCTTCGGCCGCTCGGAGCCGATCCAGCCCAGCTTCTCCATCTCGTCGAACGCCTTCCACATGCCGAGCAGGCCGACTCCGCCGCCGCCGGGATAGACAATGCCATCCGGCACACGCCAGCCCAACTGCTCGACCAGCTCGTAGCCCATGGTTTTCTTGCCCTCGACGCGGAACGGCTCCTTCAGAGTGGAGACGTCAAACCAACCTTCTTTATCTTTGTGCTCGGCTACCATGCGGGCGCAGTCGCTGATCAAGCCGCTTACCAATGTGACATGGGCGCCATAGCTTTCGCACTCCACGCGGTTGGCGAGTGGCACATCCTTGGGCATGAAGATATGTGCTTCCAGGCCCGCCAGCGCAGCATAGGCAGCCAGTGCCCCACCGGCATTGCCTGCCGAAGGAGCCGCGAGCTTCTTCAGACCGTACGCCTTCGCCATGCTGACCGCCGCGGACATCCCGCGGGCTTTGAACGAACCAGTCGGATTCAGACCCTCTTCTTTGATATAGGCATTGGGGAATTCCCGGCTGGGCAGCAAGGGCGTGAAGCCCTCGCCCAAAGTGACAGGATCGGCCTCAGGCAAGACCTCGGCATATCGCCACATGGTGGGTGCGCGGTTGGCGAGCTGCGAGGAACGGAAGCTCTTCTTCAAGCTCTCCAGGTCATAGCGAACGTAGAGCACACCACCATCGTCGGGACAGACCGTCTGCGGCTTGTCTGCCTTGATGTGTTGCCCGCACCGGGTACACTCAAGATAAGCGATCCCCGCCATGGTGAAAGAAGTGTAGCAAAGTGCGGCTGGAAATCAGTTCTCAGATCTCAGATCTCAGTTCTCAGTTGGCGGGGAGTTGCTTGAGCAGCGAACTGGCGCGCCGGAACCATGGGCGCTCACGGCGACGCAGGTATCCGGGCATGGTGGGCTTCTTCGCGAGAATACGCTTTGCAAAGTCACGTGCTTCAGCCGCCCGCCCTTGCGAGGCCAGGAAACGGGCGTAGTTGTAGTAGGTCTCCGAGAGAATAGATATCTTCATGACCTCGTTGAACAGGGCTTCAGCCTTTTCGGGTTGCCCGGTGTTGGCGTACGCGTGGGCTAACAGGCCAGCGGTCCGGTGGAAGTCATACTTCGCGTCCTTGGACACAACGCGCTCCAGGTCAGGCAAAGCCGCGGCATAGTCTCCCATTTGAATTTCCGCTTGGGCGCGGCGGTAGAAGGGATCGGGCGAATCCGTCCGGGTCGAGATGGCCTTGTCGTAGCACTCGCGGGCGCGGGCGAACTTGCCATCGTCCAGGTACAGGTCGGCCAGCTCTTCGTAGTTCCCTGCCGACGGATTGTCGAGGATCATCGCCTCCAGCGTCTTGATGCGCTTGCGGCGCGGAAACACTTTGAAGGAGTCGCGCAACAGGCCGAGGTCGGGCAGGACCTCGACGACGATGTAGACCAGCGCCC
>DATKAF010000062.1:0-3008 GCA_035498395.1 Anaerolineales bacterium | reverse complement strand
GAAATCAGAGTGAACGCCCTCACACCAGGAGGCGTCTTCAACGACCACGAGGAGTACTTCGTCAAGAACTACTCCGCGAAGACCATCCTTGGCCGTATGGCACGTAAGGATGAAATGAACGGCGCCTTGTTATTCCTGGCCTCCGATGCCTCCTCCTACATGACCGGCAATAACGTGGTCGTGGATGGAGGCTGGACGAGTTGGTAAAACGCCGTGAATCGAGAATCGTGAGTCGTGCGTTGCGACTTGTGCCCTTCACGAATCTCGATTCACGACTCACGGATAACCAATGACTGAGACCCTTGCCATCATCCCTGCCCGTGGCGGCTCGAAGGGCATCCCGCGCAAGAATATCCGCGATTTTGCCGGATATCCTCTGATCGCGTATTCCATAGCGGCGGCGCAGCAGGCCGGGTGCATTACGCGAGTGATCGTCTCGACAGACGATGAAGAGATCGCGGCCGTGGCACGACAGTTCGAGGCTGAGACGCCGTTCCTGCGCCCGGCAGAGCTGGCCCAGGACCTTTCGACGGACTATCCGCTGTTCCAGCATGCGCTGAGATGGCTGGATGAGCACGAGGGATATCATCCGGATGCCGTGGTGCAATTGCGGCCTACCTCACCGCTGCGGCCGCGGGATTGCGTGGACCGCGCGGTCCATGTGCTGCTGAGTCACCCGGACGCCGATAGCGTGCGCGGCGTGGTCGCTGCCGGACAGAACCCGCACAAGATGTGGCGGCTCTCCGGCGAAGATTCTCCGATGAGGAACCTGCTCGACGTGCCGGGCATTCAGGAGCCGTACAATGCGCCGCGGCAAGCACTGCCGCCGATCTACTGGCAGACCGGGCATATCGACGCGATCCGCGCCGGGACCATCCTGAAAAAGGGCTCCATGAGCGGGGAGCGGGTCTACCCGCTGGTCATCGACGCGCGGTACACCGTGGACATCGACAACCTGGCCGACTGGGCGCGCTACGAGGCATTGGTCTATTCGGGGACGCTCGACATCGTCTCGCCGGGCAGGAAGCGGCGCCCGATGCCGGAGAGGATCGAGCTGATCGTCTCGGATTTTGACGGCGTCTTCACCGATAACCGCGTGTGGACCGACCAGGACGGACGTGAGCTGGTCGCGGCGTCGCGCTCCGATGGGCTGCGCATGCGCGACCTGCGCGAGCATGGTATCACCGTCATCGCCCTGTCCTCGGAAGAGAACCCGGTGGTGAAGGCGCGGACCAAGAAGATGGGTATCGAGGCGGTGCAGGAGCCGGACACGCGCCGCAAGGGAGAAGCGCTGCAGAAGCTGTTGAAGAGCCGGAACGTGGAGGCTGCGAACGTCATCTATGTCGGCAACGACGAGAATGACCTGCCGTGCTTCGAGATCGCCGGGTGGGCGGTGGCCGTCCCCGACTCGTACCCGAAGGTGCTGCGCGCAGCCGACTATGTGCTGCAGTCCCCCGGCGGACACGGCGCGCTGCGCGAGCTGTTCGATTTGGTATTGAAGAAATCATAAGGGCGGCCATGGGCAGCCCTTCCAAGAGGAGAACGCAATGACTCGTGCCATCCAGCTAGGCAAACGCACCGTGGGGGACGGGCAGCCGGCCTACATCATTGCTGAGATCGGGATCAACCACAACGGGGATCTGGAGACCGCCAAGCGCATGATCGATGCCGCCGTGCACGCCGGCGCGGACGCCATCAAGTTCCAGAAACGGACCCCGGAGGTCTGCACGCCGCCAGAGCAGCAGAAGCAGATGCGGGATACGCCGTGGGGTTATATCACCTACCTCGAATACCGCTGTAAGGTGGAATTCGATGAAGCGCAGTATCGTGAGATCGACCGGTACTGCAAGCAGAAGGGCATCGCCTGGCTGGTGTCGGTGTGGGACGAGCCCTCGGTGCAGTTCATGGAGTCCTTCGACACGCCGGCCTACAAGGTACCCTCGGCGTCGCTCACCGACCACAATCTGCTGCGGCACGTCCGGCGGACGGGGAAGCCGATGATCCTGTCCACAGGCATGTCCACACTGGCCCAGATCCACAAGGCGGTGGACGTGGTCGGCGAGGAGAACCTCGCCATCCTGCACTGCACGAGCACGTATCCCTGCGAGCCGGAAGAGCTCAACCTGAAGACGGTCGCGACGCTGCGCAAGGAGTTCCCGAACAACCCGATCGGGTACTCTGGGCACGAGGTCGGGCTGGTGCCTTCCGCTGTGGCGGTTGCGCTGGGCGCGTGCCTGGTGGAGCGTCATCTGACTCTGGACCGCGCCATGTGGGGCAGCGACCAAGCCGCGTCGGTGGAGCCGGGCGGCTTCGAGCGGCTGGTCAAGTACATCCGGGTGACCGAGGCGGCGCTGGGGGATGGAGTGAAGAAGGTGTACGAGTCGGAGAAGGCCTCCATGGCGCGCCTGCGGCGCGTGAACGACGACGAGTGACGCGACATAACCGGAGATACACGGAGATGAACATAAGATTGTGAATCGACCGGATATCGCAGCGAACCATCCCGTTCATCCCTGTTCATCCCCGGTAGATTTGTTCCCTGACAGTATGGAGCTGATGCGAGCGACGAGGCGCAGGCTGAGACCTGTGGGCAAGAGGCTGCAGGCCATGTGGCGCTGGAAGCGGCTTTCTTTCGGCGAAGCGCCCGCCATCTTCGGCAACTCGAAGCCGAAGAGTGGATCGCACCTGCTTCTGCAAGTGCTCGCGGGCTTCACCCACATCATGCCCTACGCCTACGTGGCCGCCGACCCGGTGCGGACCATCACCAAGGATGGGCGAAGGAAATCGAATCAGGAAGTGCTCGGCGAGCTGGAAAGCATTCCCGAGGGCGTGATCGGCTGGGGCTACGTCGAAGCGTCGCCGGAGAATACTGTCTTTCTCTGCAAGCCGGAGCGGGTGAACTACTTTGTTTACCGCGACCCCCGCGACATGCTCGTGTCGCAGGTGTACTTTGCAACCGACATGCACGAAGAGCACGGCATGCACGAGTACTACAAGTCCCTGCCGGA
>DATKAF010000061.1:0-12201 GCA_035498395.1 Anaerolineales bacterium | reverse complement strand
GAGGCGCTGCCGGCAGTCGCGTGGATGTAGCCGCCGAGGTGCAGAATGAAGTCGAGGTCCTCACGGGCTGCAATGCGCGCATAGGCGTTGAAGTAACCCGCGCCGAACCTGGCCGAGGAAACCTGGGCGAAGCGCACCTGCTTTACATCGTCGCGGGGGAGCGTCTTCGTGCAGCCAATCGGAGAGGTCTGGCCAAGGGCGTGAAAGCGGTAGAAATACCGGCGGCCCGGCTGCAGACCCATGGCATCGGCGTGGATGGTATGATCATTCTCGGTACAAGCCATGGCGGTGCCCGACCCAACCACGTTCCGGAACTGCGGGTCGGCGGCGATGGCCCAGGCAAGCTGCTGGTCATCCGGATCGGGCAAGCTCAGGCGCGTCCACAGGATCACACGATCCTGGAGCGGGTCACCGCTGGCAACGCCATGCTGAAAAATGCTGTCGAACATCCAATGCCCTCCGTCAAGCGCCGCTAGATTTTACACCAGCGGGCGAGCCGGGCCGTGGAATGTCAGAACCTTGCAAGGTTTGAGCGTGGGGAAGTCAAAAAGAGACCCGTTGCGGCAGGGCCAGTTCAAGGAGCAGCCTTGGGCGCAATCAGGGGCGCGGCGCGCCGGGCGTCATGACCGGCAGCGCGGCCGTGTTGACGCCGGCGTCGATCTGCAGGTATGCGGCGGCGATCCAGCAGGGTTTGTGGAAGTAGGGGTTCCGAATAATGTACCAACCCGACTGACTGCCCATACCCAGCAGCTCGACGCGTTTCCCCTTCTTGATGTTGCTCTCAAGCGTGTACGTGGGCCCGGGACCGTAGTAACAACCGGCGAAATCCATCACCATGGGCTGGGTGTGCTCCGGCGTAGCGGTCCAGGCGGGTGTTGGCGTATCGGTGGGCGGCGGCGTCAGGGTGATGGTCGGCGTAGATGATGCGGCAGCCGCGGTGCGGGTGAGAAATGTAATTGCCAGGGCAGCTGCCGCCGTGGACATCTCATCAGGGCCGGGCGTGAGGGCTTTTGGAGTGCAGGCCGCGGCGAGCAGGGCAAGGATAAGTGAGATGCTGAGGAGGGCGAAGCGAGGCGAAGGCATAATCTTTCCCGGAGAAGGTGTGCCGGCTCTGTGGACACCGAAGCATACCACGCGGAAGCTTGGAATCGGAAGCCCGACCAATGGCTTAAGATCGAGAGCAAAGACAGCCGGCAATCGCCGGCTGTCCGTCTTGTTACCGTGTTTGCCCGCAGGGTACCTACAGGTTAGTGGCGCCAGAACGAGGCGCCGCCTATGCCCATGGAAACGAGGAAGGCTAGCAGGCCGCAGCAACACGCAACCACTGCCAGGGCGATCACTATCCAGCCCATGACGATGCCCGCGGTTGCCATGCCATCGCCACTTGCCGTGGGTGGAACGGCGCGTGTATCCTTGCGGGCGGCATAGCCGGCGATCAGCGCGACGATGCTGCCAAGGACGGGCGCGACCGTGAAGCCCACGATGCCCGCGATAAGGCTGACCACGGCCATTGTGCTGGTGGGCAGTATGGCGGGCATGGACGGCGGCGCGGAGTACGCGGGCGGAGCCGGGATCGGCTCCGGGCTAGTGCTGGGTGGTTGCGGTACGGGCTCCGGTTCCTGCGGAGGCACGCCTTGCGGCAAATTCTCTTGATCCATAGAAGCTCTCCCTATTCAAATTCTGATTCACGCATCCATGTATATTAGATATCCGCGGGCGCAGCGCGGCGTGGCGCGCCGAGACTGCCCGGGGATCGTTCAGCTTGGAATATGGATGGTGGTGACCGTATTCTTGGTCTTTTCCTTTTCCTTCTTCAGCTTCCGCTTTTCCTTCTGGGTTAGCTTGGACTTCTTGCGTTCCTCCCTGCCGCCCTTATCGCGCTTTCCAACGTCGCCCATGGCTTATGCTCCTCTCGTCGAATGCTTGACAATCCTTCTGTCAGGACTGCTCTACAGGATACAGCGGAAGCGCGTCGGCACGCCGTACAGCAGCATATCAAACCGGCAGGATGCCGATCAGACCGTGCCTACCTGTGCCAAGTATAGCCGCAGGACCTACACTGCGGAATGTGCATAGAGAGCAGCGAGCCGCACTGCGGACATGCCCACTTTTGGTTCTCGCTCGCGACGAACTTCCGTATTCCGACTGCCTTGATAGTGGTCAGATTCTTGATCGGGCTGGTCGCGTACTTGGTCCGATAGCGCTCATCCAGGTGAGAGAGGCGGGCACATGGAAAACCCTCGCACCCAAAGCAAAACTTGAGACTCCCCTGAGCCAGTTTCTCGCAGTTCTTCATCTTGCAGAGCGCGCAGCTTTTCGGTTTGAGCGAATCATTCCCGCGGCATCCGGGACAGGGTTTCCGTTCCCGCCCGTAGGCGCGGCACACCCGGCAATTGATTCCACAGGGTGCTATCAGCGCGAGGGCACCGAGATCTGCCTTTGATCTGTTCATTCCGGCCCCGCCATGAACCTCTGACCCTCATTATAGACTCAGGTTGGTGCGATGGGAATAGGCTGCGATGTTCCTCGACCGTGATATTGAGATGCTTGAACTGGGACGCCAACATCTCCAAGAGTGAATCATGCTAGAATACGACCCATCTCGTCAGGTTTAGCGATCTAACCGTGGAGTCACCCAGCTTGTCCTGGCTTGCATCCTTAGTGTTCAGATAGATTTATCAAGAGTGATCTGCGCGAACTGCCAGACGACCAACCCGGAGAGCGCCAGGTTCTGCATGAACTGTGGCGCGCGCCTGTACGCGGGGGAGACGGCATCTCAAAAGAGCACTGATCGAAGTAGCCAGGGCTTACTCGGACAATACCTGCCGCCCGAGCTCCTCGCCAAGCTGGAAGCAGCACGTGCCCATGGGGGGATGGCGGGCGAACGGCGCGTGATCACCATGCTGTTCTGCGATGTCAGAGGGTCGACAGCCGCGGCGGAGCAGGTAGACCCTGAAGTTTGGAGCGATATCATGAATGGGGCGTTCGAGCGGATGATCACGCCCATCTACCGGTATGAAGGGACCGTGCCGCGCCTGATGGGTGATGCGATCCTGGCGTTCTTCGGCGCGCCCATAGCACACGAAGACGACCCGCAGCGTGCGGTCTGGGCCGGTCTGGAGATTCAGGCCGCGATCAAGCCGTATGCCGAGGGCGTGCACCGATCTCACGGAGTGGAGTTTGGTGTGCGCGTCGGAATCAACACTGGCCTGGTTGTCGTCGGCGAAATGGGCTCCGACATGCGCCTTGAGTATACGGCACTGGGCGACGCGGTGAACGTAGCCGCCCGCATGGAACAGGCAGCTCTGCCCGGAACGGTCCAGATCGCCGAGGAGACTTACAAGCTGATCGCCCCGCTCTTCGATTTTGAGCCGCTGGGCGGCGTCGAGGTCAAGGGCAAAGCAAAATCTGTCAGCGCCTACCGGGTGCTAGGGCGCAATGCGCAACCCGGATCTCTGCGAGGCTTGAAGGGCTTGACTTCGCCTCTGGTCGGACGCGAGGCCGAGGTGGAGCTGCTGGATCAAATGCTGACAGCTCTTCCACGGGGGACCGGCGCTTTCGTGGCAGTGAGCGGCGAGGCCGGCGTGGGGAAGTCCTCGTTGGTGGCCGAAGTTCAGAGGCGAACCGGAGCCCGAAATCAAGCGGAGACGGACATGCTGTGGCTCCGGGGTGACGCGACGGCGTATGCGAGGTCGGTCAGCTATTTCCCGTGGCGGCAGATCATCCGGGAGTCGATCGAGGCGCGGGCGGATGAGCCCGCCGCGAGCATCCGGGAAAAGCTGGGTGCAACATGTGAGCACGCGGGCCTGGGTGCTGAGGATGCGGCATTCCTGGAGGCCGTGCTGGCGCTCGAAAGCGACAAGAGCCGCAGCATCCTGGCACGGTACGAGGGCGAAGCCTTGTTCGATGGGATCGTAGCATCGATGCGCGGGTACCTTGCATGGCTGGCCAGCGGGCGCCCGCTGGTATTGACGTTCGATGACCTGCATTGGGCTGATGAAGCGTCGCTTGGCCTGCTGCAAGCCGTGGCTATCCTGGTGTCTGTACAGCCGATCACATTCCTGTGCATGCTGCGCCCGGAGATGGATTCTCCAGCCTGGAAAACGGTGCAGAAGGCCGCGGCCGAAATGGGAGAGCGGTTCAGCGCCATACCGCTGCCGCCTCTGAGCCGCGACCAGACGAACGCCCTGCTCCATAACCTGCTAGGAGCAGGAGCGTTTCCCGATCGGTTTCAGGCACTGATCGCGGAGAAGTCCGGCGGCAACCCGTTCTTCGTGGAAGAGCTGATCCGCTCATTGATCGAGGCGAAGCAGATCATACGCGAAAAGGAGCGCTGGCGCGCGGCGAGTGACGGGGCGTCGCTCGCGCTGCCGGACACGCTGCGCGGCCTGCTCAGCGCCCGCATTGACCGGCTGCCCGAAGCCGGACGCCATGTGCTTCAAATGGCTTCGGTCATCGGGCGCACGTTCGACCCGCGCGTGCTGGAACGGCTGGCGGCGGTCCCGGACCTTCCGGCTGAGATCGAGAGACTCCGGGAGGCAGGCTTGTTGGAAGGGGCAACAAGCCGCCAGCAGGAGGAGATGGCATTCCGGCACGTGCTCATCCAGGAGGCGGCATACGATTCCATCTTGATCAGGAAGCGCGCCGACTTGCACCGGCAGGTTGCGGAAGTCCTGGAGGCGCTGCACGAGGGCAGCATCGAGGAGTATGCCCCGTTGCTGGCACATCACTTCTATGCGGCGCAGGATGATCGGTCGCTTCTATACGATTTGCTGGCGGGCGACGTGTCGGCGCGGCTGTATGCCAATGTGGATGCAGCGGCACACTACCGCCGTGCCCTGCAGACCGCCCAGCGGTTCGAGGCGCCACCGCAGCAGATCGGCGCGATCTTTTCCAAACTGGGCGGCGTGCTCGAGCTCGTGGGCCAGCACAAGGAGGCATTGGAGACCTATGAGCGCATGGAGGAATTTGCGCATCGGTCCGGGATTCCATCCATCGAGCTCGCTGCGCTGACAGCGAGGGCCACCCTGTATTCCACCCCAACTTCCGTGCGAGATCAGGACTTGAGTGAGAAAACGATGATACGGGCGCTGGAGGTATCGGCCGCCGTCGCGGATACGCAGATCCAGGCGAAGCTCACATGGACAATGATGCTGAACTATCTGCATTCGCGCCGGATCGCGTCTGCGTACGAATACGGACGGCGCGCGCTGGAGCTTGCCAGGCAGGCGGACGATCCGGAGCGGCTCGCATTCGTGCTGAACGACTTTGGGCGTGTGCTAGTCTGCCGCGGTGATTTCGAAGAGGCGCTCGCTCTGATCCGCGAGGGACGCGGACTCTGGCGCGAGCTCAATAATCGCGTCATGCTGGCGGATAACCTCGGCGCCGAAGAGGAAGCGCTGTACTCCGTGGGCCGCTTTGATGACCTGCTTCCGGTAGGGCGGCAGGCCCTGGAGATCAGTGAGGAGTTGGGCAATGCCTGGGGCAAGTCCTACCACCGGCTGCTGATGGGCCTGGCCCAGTTCGAGCGCGGCGAACGGAAGGCAGCGATCGAACTCATGAGCCAGGCGGTCGAGTTGGGTGACGAGGGCGGCTTGATCATCAGCAGCATTGCAGGACGCTGTGACCTGGCATGGTGCTATGGCGTGTCGGGCGAGGTGGACAAGGGCCTTGAGGCCCTAGAGCTGGCGATGGAGGCTGCCCGATCACACCTGCCGGATTGGATCGTGATGCCGACTGCCATGCAGGTCCGGTTGCACGGTCTGCGCGGTGAGAGACTGGAGGCAGAAGCGGCCGCTGAAGGAGTGGCGCTCGATCCGCCGACACTCGCATACCCGCACTACACGATGATGGTCGGGCTGGCCCGCGTGGAACTGGCACGGCTCCGAGGCGACCACGAACAGATGCTGGCGCTGGCGGAGGAGATTCTGCGGGACTTGCAGCATGTCCTCCCCGCGGAAGCACCGAAACTGCTGGCATACAAGGCCGAGGCGCTGAGAGGGCTGGGACGGGAAGTGGAAAGTCGAACAGAGACGTCAGGATGAGGACAGATCTTCCACGTGGGCCAAGAGACTGCATGGCTGGACCGGATGCTCAAGCGTCTAGCGGCACTTCTTAAGGTTAGGCCCGAGGAGGGCCGGCTTGCTTTCCTGGTCAGCCTGCTGTTCCTATGCATCCAGGCGGGGCAGGGACTTGGGGACAATGCGGCTTCGGCGCTGTTCTTCCTGCGCTTCGGCGTGGATAACCTGCCTTATATGTATGTGCTGCTGGGGGGAACGACGGTCATACTGACGACTGCATACGCTGCGGCGCTGGGCCGCTATCGCCGCGGGCGTTTCTTCCAGGCGCTGCTGCTGGGCACGGTGCTGCTGCTCCTGCTGGAACGGCTGGCGCTTGTCAGGCCCTTCCTGCTTCTCTATCCCATCATCTGGCTGACCATCAGCTGCATTGGCATGGTGCTCGGTACGTTCGTGTGGAACGTGGCGGGGGAGGTGAGCGACGCGCGGCAAGCCAAGCGGCTATTCCCGCTCTATACCAGCGCGGGAATACTGGGCAGCGTTGCCGGTAATGCCATCACCGGCGCGGCGGCCAAGTCACTGGGGACCGATAACCTGCTGATATTCTTCGCCGCCCTCCTGGCGGTATCCTACTTCTTCACGCGCAGCATCAGCACGAAGTACTTCCAGCCAGTGACCACTTCGAAAGTTGCCTCCGGTTTCTGGGCCGATACGCGCACCGGCTATGATTTCGTGCGCGGCTCGGAGCTGATGCGGTTGATTGCCTACGCCTCCATCCTCTTCTCGGTGCTCTTCTTCTCGCTGGCATTCCCGTTCAACAAGGTGGTGACCGCCTCGTTCCCGGACGAGGCGAGCGTGGCCGGATTCCTGGGGCTCTTTACCGGCATCACCACTGCCGTGACCTTCCTCGTGTCCCTGCTACTCGCCAACCGCGTGTACGCGCGGCTCGGCATCGTCAACAGCGTGCTGATCCTGCCGGTGACCTACCTGTTCGGCTTCGTGGTATTCGCCAGCGTGTATTCCTTGAACGGCGCCGTGATCGCCCGCTTTTCCCAACTGGTCATCCTTTCCGGAGTGGCCGGTACGGCATGGAGCGCGCTGTTCAACGTGGTGCCATCGCAGAAGCGCGGCCAGGTGCTGGCATTCGAGAACGGCTTGCCTTCACAACTGGGAGTGGCGTTATCCGGCGTGCTGTTGATCCTGGGCGACCGGGTGTTGACGTCCACGCAGATCCTGCTAATGGGGATCATTGTGACGCTGGCGTGCGGATACCTCGTGTGGCGCATGCGACAGGCGTACGGAGCGGCGCTGGTAGATGCGCTGCGCGCCGGGCGACTGGAGGTCTTCACCGACGAGGGCATCGGCTTCGCCGGGCTAAAGACCGATGCAGCAGCCATAGGCGTGCTGGTGCAGGCGCTGAAGGATGCCAGGCCCGCCACGCGGCGGCTGGCTGCGCAAATCCTTGGGAAGATGGGCAGCCAACCGGCGGCGGAGCCCCTGTCCGCGTCCGTATCGGACCCGGACGCCTCGGTACGCGCGGCCGCGCTGGCCGCGCTAGGGACTCTCGGGGCAGCAGAGGAGGCGGTTGCAGCGGCGCTGGGCGATCCGGATGCCGACGTCCGTCTCCAGGCCCTCACTGCTCTGACGGCCATGGAGGCGGGCGAGGCGCAAAGCGCGCTCCTCAAGGTGGAACCGCTGCTCAGCGATCCGGCGCTGAACGTGCGCATGCAAGCTGCGGTGGCGCTGGCGCGGATGGGTGCAGGGCCAACGGCGCGCGCCACTCTGCTGGCCGCGCTGGAGGAGCGCGACGTCCGCGTGCGTGAGGCGGCGCTGGAAGCGTTCGGCAAGGCTGCTCCGTATCTGAACGGGAGCGCGGACGCCGAGCCTGTCATCCGGTTGTTGGCGGACACGCTGACCGGCGTCCGACTAGCGGCCTGCCACGCGCTGGCCCCTCTCCATGACGCGGCATCGGCGCAGGCCCTGGCGACACGCCTGCACGATGCGGACCCGGCCGTGCGCAATGCTGCGGCTCAGGCGCTGCGGGGACGAGGAGCGGAGAGCGCCGAGTTCGTGCTGAGCGTGTTGGAGTCGGAGTTCCCGGCCGCGCGCGAGGCGGCGCTGGATGCGCTCACGCCGGGCTCGATCCAGCAGTCTGAGAGGCTGCGACGATTCGCCAGCGAGGAGATCAATCGATTGCGGGCTGTACGCGAAGAGGAAGCGAGCCTGCCATCCGGCGGGCGCGCCGTTGCGCTGCTGTGCGACGCCCTCCGCCGCGAGGTGCGGCTGGGAGAGACCCGGCTGGTCAAGGTCGTCGGCTTGATCGGGAACCCGCGGACGATGGGCCTGGTACGGAGCAGCCTGAATGATGGCGGCGCAGAGGCGCGAGCTGCGGCATTGGAGGCGCTCGAAACGCTCGGGGATAAGGAGCTGGCGCGGGAGATCATCACGGTGCTGGAGGACGAGCCGAAGCGATCAAGCCCCGGCACAGTGATCGCCAGCTTGCTCCAAAGCCATGACCGGTGGCAGTGCGCCCTCGCCATCCGCTCGGCAGAGGAATTGAATCTGACAGAGCTTTCGGCCCGTCTGGAAGCTCTGATGCAGGACCGTGACCCGCTAATCGCGGAGACGGCGGCTGAATCACTGGTCCGACTGAATGAGGTGCCATCCATGGATACATTGCAGACCGTATCGACACTGGAACGGGTGTTGCTGCTGCGGGAGGTCCCGATCTTCTCCGACCTTTCGCCGGAGGACCTTCAGCAGATCGCGACGATCGCAAGCGAGCAATGGTTTCCGAAGGACACGACGATCTTCAAGCAGGACGAAGACGGGAACATGATGTTCATCATCGTGGACGGGCACGTGCACGTGGTGCGGACGTCCAACGGTAGGGAGCAGGTGCTGGCGCAGCGCGGGCCCGGCGATTTCGTGGGGGAGATGGCGATCATCGAGTCTGCGCCGCGCTCGGCCAGCCTGGTCACGCGCAACGACGTGCGCGTGCTGGCGATCGACGGCCAGACCTTCAAGGGAATCCTGCGCGAGCGGCCGGAAGTGTCTCTGGCGGTGCTGAAGAGCGTATCGAGGCGGTTGAGAGAAATGGCGGGCTAATCGTCCTGCTCGGCCCGCTCGCCGTAGGCACGCTCGACGGCCGCGGAAACTTCCTTCTCGCTGTGGCGGTCGCAGGCAACCAGCGGCCGGCTGGGGTTGGGGACAAGGTGACCGCCGGGGGTCATGACCTTGGAGCCGATGTACTTCCCGTGCGGGTCATAGACCACGTACAGTTGATAAAGCCTTCCGCAGACGATGCAGCCGTGCATCTCGCCTTTTGTCTGGTTCTCGGACATAAGCCCTCCGTGGATGCGATACTATACATCACAAGTAACGAGTCCGGGCGGCATTCAGCAAGGTGCGGCGGTGGACCCGCTGCTCAGGGGTGACGGATTCGGTATAATGGCAGGGCGGAATACGGCAGCGCATCCCGTTTGTTGGTCGAATTGGGGATCTCAGGGGCGCAGAGCAACAGCCGTTGACGGTCCGCACTCTGGACGATGAACCCCCAGGAGAATGACCAACTTGGAGCCCATGGAATGAAGAAGGCACGTGGCGAGTGGCTGGATGCCGCGCTGATAGTGCTTGTCACGCTCGTGACGTACGGCGTGCTCATCCCTCAGTTGGGATTCTACCGGGATGATTGGTACCTCTTCTCGACCGCCCAGTCACAGGGACCGGCGGGCGTGATCGCCTTATTCAACATCGACCGGCCGCTGATCGGGTATTTCTACGTGGTGGGCATCAAGCTGCTCGGCATGTCGCCGCTGGCATGGCAGATCGGCGCCATGGTGATGCGGCTGGCGGGCAACCTGGCGTTCCTATGGCTGGTGCGGCTGTTGTGGCCCGCGCGGCGCACGGAGACTCTGGCGGCAACGCTCCTGTTCTCGGTCTATCCCGGTTACACGGAACAGCCAAATGCGGCGGTTTACATCACGGACCTGTTTACCAACGCCGCAGCCTTGCTCTCGATGGTCCTGACGATCAAGGCCGTCCAGTCGAGGCGAACGGCCATCAAGGCGGCCCTTACGGCCGCCGCGAGCCTGCTGGCGTTGCTCTACATGGGCATCTTCGAGTCCGCGATCGGGCTGGAAGCCGCGCGCTTTGGCATCCTGTGGTATATGGACTGGAAGGCGACTCAGAGCGGCTTTGGGGCAAGGCTGTGGCGCGTCGTCAGAAGGGACTCCTTCTATCTCATCCTGGCCGGGGCGTTCCTCGTCTGGCGCCTGTTCCTTTTCCACAGCACGCGCCGGGCGACCAACCTGGACGTGCTGCTCGGCAAGTACACGGGTCTGCCGATCTACTCCTTGTTCTCCGTGCTGGTCGAGACCGTGAAGGATATTATCGAAACGACGGTCTTCACATGGGTCGTGCCGTTCTACCAGTTCGTGTCGAAGAGCAATTATCGTGACCTGGTGATCGCCGCGGTGCTGGGCGTGCTGGTCGCGGCTGGTGCCTTTATCCTGTTCAGGATGCTGGCCGGTGGCGAGGACGACCGGCAGAACCTGCACAAGATGTGGCTTGGCGGGTTCATCATCGTGTTCGCGCTGCTGCCGATCGACGCGGCGGGACGGAACGTCCTCTTCTCCGACCAATGGGACCGCTATACGCTCTACGCCTCCATCGGTGTGGGCATGGCCGTGGCAGGGTTTGTCTTCCACTTCTTCCGGGGGGCTGCCCGGACCGCGTTGCTGCTTAGCTTGATCGGCATGAGCGTGATGGTGCATTTCTTCAGCGCGGCCTGGTATCGCGACTTCTGGACGTGGGAGCGCGATATGTGGCAGCAGATGGTCTGGCGGGCTCCCAGCCTCCAGCGGGGCACGATGTTGTTCGCCGTGCTCCCGCAGGCCGGTTATGCGGAGGGCTACGAGATCTACGGCCCGGCCAATATGGTCTATTATCCGGGCGAGGGCGTGCAGATCGGCGGGGACGTCCTGAATTCGGATACCGGCGCGGAGCTCGAGCTGCAGAAGGACCGTAGCCACTACGACCGGAGCGTGCTGGTGCCGGATAACTACCGGAATGCGCTGATCGTGGCGTACCCAAGCACGCGATCATGCCTGCACGTGCTGGACGGGCGCAAGGTGGAACTGCCGGGCCTGCTCGATAACTCGCTGCTGGCGGACCTGGCGCAATACTCGCACATCGAGCAGGTGGAGGTGATTGCTAAGCCGGCGAGATTGCCCGGCTTCCTGGCAGGCGAAGAGCCGCGCGCCTGGTGCGCCTACTATCAGAAGATGGACCTGGCACGACAACAAGGCGATTGGCAAAAGGTTGCCTCCCTTGCCGATGAGGCCCTCAAGAAAGGCCTCAAACCCGAGGACGTCTCCGAGTGGATGCCGGCGTTGGAGGCGTACAGCACATTGGGCCGCACACAGGATGCCAAACACGCCGCGTCGATCATCCGATCGAATGACAAAGCGCGGTCGTTTCTGTGCCTGCAATTACAGCGAGGCGCGGCCTACCCTGCGCCGTACCGCTACGATGACGTCAACCAGATCCTCTGCCAGGGCGGCTAGGGCAGAGCGCGAATGAAAGCCTGACGGAACAGAACCAACATGCCCACCGTATTGTTCACAGCCCCGTATATGATCCCCGTGCTCGACCGCTTCCGGCCCGTCTTTGAGAGGCACGGGATCGATCTCATCATGCCTGAGAAGCTGCAGGAGCGGCTCGAGGAAGCTGACCTGCTCCAGTATGCGGGAAGATTCGACGGCACGATCTGCGGCGACGACAAGTACACGCCGCGCGTGCTGGAGGCCTGTGCGCCGCGGCTGAAGGTCATTTCCAAATGGGGCACCGGCGTCGACTCGATCGACGCGCAGGCGTGCGCGCGGCTCGGAATCCGCCTGTGCCGCACGCCGAACGCGTTCACCATGCCGGTAACCGATTCGGTGATGGGCTACATGCTGGCGTTCGTCCGCCGCCAGCCCTGGCTGGACCGCGAGATGAAGTCCGGCAGATGGAACAAGCTGCCGGGTCTTACCCTCAGCGAGTGCACGCTGGGAGTGATCGGCGTGGGGACCATCGGGAAGACCGTGGCGCGGCGGGCGCGTGCGTTCGGCATGGAAGTGCTTGGGAACGATATCGTCGAGATCGATCCGGTGTTCATCGCCGAGACGGGCATCGAGATGAC
>DATKAF010000060.1:0-5601 GCA_035498395.1 Anaerolineales bacterium | reverse complement strand
CCGACGCCGACGGCAGCGTGAACCTGATCCAAGGTCAGGCCCTGGAAGGCCGGGGGAAGAGAATCGGAACGCGCCCGGCTTTTGTACCAAGCCTCGAGGCGGGTGATGAACGGCAGGCGCTGCGGCATCTCGTTCCGCAGGACCGCCAGAGCCCTTTGGCGCATGCTCGCAGTGCCGCCCATCGCGCCCCTACTTGACCGCGCCGCCGGTCAGACCGCGGATGAAGAAGCGTTGGCCGAAGATGTAAACGATGACGATCGGGATGGTCGCGACCAGCAGGCCCGCCATGGTGGCCGGGATGTCGACGTAGTTGCGGGAGCGCAGGGCCGAAATGCCGACCATGAGGGTCTTCAGCTCGTCCTTCTGCATGAAGACAAGGGCGATCAGAAGCTCATTCCAGACCCACAGGGCGTTGACGACGATCAGGGTCACGACCGCGGGAGCAGAGAGCGGCATCATGATGCGCCAGAAGATGCCGAGGTTGGAGCAGCCATCGATGCGAGCCGCCTCGATGATCTCGCGCGGGATGGCGCGGAAGAAGTTGGTCATGAGGTAGATCGAGAACGGCAGCAGCAGCCCGGTGTAGATGATGATCGTGCCCTGGTACGTGTTGACGAGATGCCAGCGCACCATCGTGACGAAGAGGGGGATGATCATGACCACGGGCGGCACGACCATGAGCGAGAGGATGACATTGAACAGGGTGCGCTTGCCGTAGAACTCCATGCGCGCAAAGGCATAGGCGGCGAGGCAGGCGATGATCAGCGAAACGACCACGGACCCGACAGTGAGGATGGTGCTGTTGGCAAAGCGAACGAAGAATTTCTCACCGGCGAGGGCAGTCTGGAAGTTGGCCCAGTTCAGGGAGGATGGCAGCCCCCACTTGTTCGCGATGTACTCGGACTTGGTCTTGAACGAGGAGACCGCCATGAAGTACACCGGGAATAGCGACAGCAGCGTGGCGAAGATGACGAGGATCTGCCGCACGGACATGCCGAACCAGTATTGGAAACCGTAGCGCGACTTCATTCGACGGCCTCCACGATGGCGGAATTCTCACGGAGGCGCAGCTCCAGGAAGATGAACACACCCGTGACCAGCAGCAGCAGGACGGCGACCGCGGAAGCGATGTTCATCTGGTTATAGCGGAAGCCGGTGAGGTAGATGAATAGCTCGGTCACCATGGTGGAATTGCCCGGGCCGCCGCCGGTCATCACGTACACGTAGCTGAAGACCCAGGACAGCATGGTGATGATGGAGACGATCGTGAAGAACTCGATCACGGCGGCGAGCTGAGGCACGGTGACGTGCCACTGCAACTGCCACCAGTTGGCGCCATCGATCTTGGCCGCATCGAACAGGTCTTCCTCGACGGACATCAGGCGCGCCAGGAAGAGCACAATGCCGAAGCCGACCTCCTTCCAGATGATGACGAACATTAGCGTGGGCAGCGCCAACCGCGTGCTGCCGAGCCAATCGAGGGCAAGGCCGCTGAGCCCGATGGCGGTCAGAAAGTCGTTCAGGACGCCGCTGAGCTGGAAGATGTAGGAAAAGATGAGACCGACCACTGCAATGGGGAGAAGATACGGGAGGAAGAGGGTGGTGCGGTAGAACTGCCAGCCGCGAATGCGCTCGAAGAGAAAGATGGCGAGCAGGAGGGCGACCACCACCATGATCGGGACGCAGATGAGCAGGGCGAGGTTGTTCCTCACCGCCTGGAGGAACACGTCGTCGTTCAGAATGGCCTTGTAGTTGGTGATACCGACAAAGTGCAGCTTCCCCGCCGTGGGGCGCTGGAAACTGAGGATGAGGAGCCTGAAGACCGGATAGGCAAATACGATCAGCAGGACCGCCAGCGCCGGGGCAAGGAACAGGTATGGCTCGATCTTCTTTCGGAGCATGAAGGTATCCGCGAGAGCTGGTTGCAGCGCCACGGCGGCGGCGCTGCAACCAGACTCTGGCACACAGAGGCGAGGTCTACTGAGACCAGGCCTGGAAGTTCGCAAGCTGGTCGGGGTTCTGCTCCCGCCACTTGGTGATGACATCCTCGGCCATCTGAGCCAGCTCCTCCGGAGTCTTATCGCCGGAGAACAGAAGCTGCGTCCCCGCGAAGTTGGACTGCTCGTCGAGCATGCTGGGGATGAAGTTCTCGAGGTTCGGGCCGGCGACCGTGGTATCCCAGCCGTAGATCTTCTTGAGGATAGGCTGATCGATCAGGCTCGTGTCCATGCGCTTGTCGGCGGGCAGCACGCCGGTGTACTTGAACCAGGCGTTGAGCCGGTCGGGCGTGTGCATGAACATCAGGAAGTCCGCGGATTCCTTCGGGTGCTTCGACCAGGAGGTGATGCCCCAGCCCTGGGCGGTGACCACGTAGGTCTGCGCCAGCTTCTTATCGGCATAGGTCGGGACCATCATGACGTCCATGTTGTCCCAGCCGATGGTGTCGGACCAGCCCTTGAGGAAGGTGTCGTTGCCGAAGATCATGGCCGACTTGCCCTGGACGAACATATCCTGACCCTGCTGGTAATCGACCGAGTTGATGTCCTTGTTCCAGCAGCCGGCGTCCTTGAGCTCCTTAATGCGCGCCCACCATTCCGCGAAGGCAGGATCGGTGAACTTGGCATTCCCGACGGAGGCATCCATGAACTCCTTCTCGCTGTCGTGGGTCTGACGGGCGAGGATGGAGAAGAGCCAGCCGCCGAACCAGCCGTCTTTGAGGCCGCCCGAGATCGGGGTGATGCCGGCGGCGGTGAGCTTCGTGCAGGCGGCTTTGAGGTCTTCCCACGTGGCGGGCGGATTCTTGGGATCCAGGCCGGCCTGTGTGAACAGCTTGGGGTTGAAGACCATCGGGTTGCCGGAGAGATACCACGGCACGCCCCACAGCTTGCCGCTGTACTCGCGCTCGAAGTTGTTGATGTAGTTGTCGCGCTCGGAGGCGGGGATCAGGTCATCGACCGGGACGATGGCGCCGCTCCAGGCATTTTCGAGGGTCCAGACGCCGCCCCAGAAGTACTGGATGTCGGGTCCTTCCTTGGCGGCCGCGGCAGCCTGGAAGGAGGGGATCAGCGCATCGGTGGACTGCAAAACGGCTTCGATTTCGACGTTGGGATGGGCCGTCTTGTAAGCTGCAATGGTCTCGTCGAGCCATTTCTGAGCGCCGGGGGCTTCCTGCTCGCCCCACCACCAGACAACGAGCTTCACGGGCTCGGCGGGGGCGGCGGTCGGCTGGGCGGGCGCTTCGGTGGCCTGAGGCTGTTGAGGAGCAGAGGTGGGTTGGGCGACGGGCGGCTGCGTGGCAGGAGCCGGCGCGCAGGCCGTGCTCAGGATGCCAATCAGTGCCAGTGCCAGCAAAGAGCGAAAAACGATTCTCATTTCCTTCTCCTGTAGTTTTTTCCGTGGAAGTCGTGAACGGTTGGGGAAACCAATACCGCAGTGTCGCACCCTCGAAACCACCTCCTTGTCTCAGCCCGGGCCCGATGGATGGCAGGCACCAGGGCTGGAGGAAAGAAAACAGGCAATTGCACTCACGCGCCGGCAATGAAGTTCGAAGCCAACCAGCAGGTCGTGCGTACCGTTATTGGGGTGGCGTACTTCTCAGGAGGGGGATCGCGGAAAGAACCGGGTAACAATATGAGAACGTTTACAGAAACATGGTAGCATAAAACAAAATGCTTGTCAAGCAGGGCACTATTTTTTCGGGCACGAGAAGCAGCCTTGATATCCTGCTTGACGCCGACCGCCGCGGAATGTAGACTGTCTGAAACCGTTTCCAGAACGAGGCGCAAATGAGGCCAGAACTCCCCCACCCGCTCGAATTCCTAAGTCAGGATCAGCTCGACGCGCTCCACGCCTCGGTCGCGCGAATCCTCCAGGAGGTCGGCGTACGGGTGGAGTGGCAGCCCGCGCTGGAGGTCTTTGATGCGCATGGCTGCCAGGTGGACTTCGCCAGCCGCGTGGTGCAGATCCCGGCGGATGTGCTGGCGAAGGCCCTCAGTACATGCCCCTCCGCGTTCATACTGCACGGCCGCGACGAAGCACACGATATCCACGTCACGCTAGAGGATGTGTACACCATCGCTGGCTCGTCGGCCCTGTCGGTGCTGGACCTGGACGGCGGGCACCGCCCATCGACGCTGCGAGACCTGGCGGATTTCACGCGGCTGATCGACGCGCTGCCGATGGCGGACATCATGCACGCCATGGTGGTACCGCAGGATATACCGCAGGAGGGCTTTGACCGCGTCCTGCTGGCAACCATCCTGCAAAATACGTCGAAGCACTACTACTCGCAGGGCCAGGGCGGATCGAGCGTGGCAGACCAAATATGGCTGGCAAGCGTGGTGCAGGGCAGCACGCAGGAGGTACGAGCAAGGCCCTGCTTCAGCTTCGTCATCTGCCTGAACTCGCCGCTGGTACATTCGGCGGAACGCGTGCAGGAGATGATGGAGTGCGCGCGCTACGGCATCCCGGTGTGGCTGGAAGCAACGAACATGATGGGCGCGACCGCGCCGGTCAGCATTGCGGGCGCGCTGGTGGAGCAGACGGCGAACGTGCTGGCAAGCGTGACGCTGATGCAACTTCTGAACCCGGGCCATCCTTGCATCTTCTCGATCGCGTCCGGCGGGTTCAACATGCGGTCGGGAGCTTACGTGGCGGCCTCACCCGAGGCAGTGCTGCTACACTGCGCGACGGCGCAGATGGCCCACTACTTCCACCTGCCCTTCCAGGGCGGGTCGGGCGTAGATAGCTGCCTCCCTGATGCGCAGGCGGGATACGAGCGCGCCATGCAAGCTGTGCCCTTTACACTGGCAAGGGTGAACTTCATCCACCTGGCATTTGGGATGATGGACCAGCTCATGACCTCCAGCTATGAGCAGGCCGTGATCGACAACGAGATCTTCGAAGCGGCCTTCCGCATCGCCGAGGGCATCTCGGTGACGGAGGAGAGCATGGCGGTGGACCAGATCGCGCAGGCCGGGCCGGGCGGGCAGTACCTCAACCAGAAATACACGCTGCGGAACTACCGCAAGGAGCAATGGCAGCCGCAGCTCACCGCGCGGCTAAGCTGGGATGCGTTTCAGCGAGAGTGCGGCGGGAAAGATATGCGCCAGCGGGCGAACGAACTGGCGCGCCGAATCCTGAGCGAGCATCACCCGCAGATGGTGGACGAGAGGCAGAGAGGCGAGCTGGAGAGGCTGGTGAAAGAAATGC
Source organism: Anaerolineales bacterium (assembly GCA_035498395.1). Classification (GTDB taxonomy): domain Bacteria; phylum Chloroflexota; class Anaerolineae; order Anaerolineales; family Villigracilaceae; genus Fen-1038. The sequence continues at coordinate 390 of DATKAF010000060.1, read as the reverse complement.
AAGAGGCTGGGATGCGATAGGGCTCTCCGCTCTGAACGTTATGGTGAGCCCGCCATCGACGGTAATGACCTGACCGGTGATGTAGGTGGCATCCGGACCAGCCAGGAAATAGAAGACTCCAGCGACTTCCTCGGGCAGGCCGGCGCGGCGCAGGGCAAGGTGACCGCCGGTCACGTAGTTCTGCTTGAACCACTCCCCGTCCAACTCACTCACGCCGTTGACAACGCTCATGGCAGTGCGGATGAAACCCGGAGCGACCGCATTAACGAGGATGTTCTTCTCGGCCAGCTCCAGGGCAAGCCCGCGGCAATACTGATTAATGGCTGCCTTCGCCATGGCATAGGCGCTGGAACCGACCTCGGCGCGGTCGCCGTGGATGGAGGTGCAATG
>DATKAF010000059.1:0-10695 GCA_035498395.1 Anaerolineales bacterium | reverse complement strand
CACTCCCATTTCGTATGTCGAAGTGATCCACACTTACCGTCGGATCACCGGATCTACTGTTGTAGTCAACGGAAATACCCCTGCGAGCTGCCTCGCCATCAATTATGGAAAGCCCGCTTTGGCTTGTGAACGTCTCGTCCCACCCGCCGGAGAGTGTGATGTCCTTGTCGATCAGGACAACCTGGTTTCCGCTCCCAGTGTACGTCCCGACCGCCACTTCAACCGTATCCCCGGCAGCCGCTTTTCCGATCGCGCCATTGATCGTGGCGCATGGGGCGTCCGTGGTAAGGCAGGTGTTGGCGTCATCCCCAGTATTGGATACGTACCAAGTAGCCGGTGATGTGATCTGCGCAGCGGCTGGCGCCGCAGCAAAGGGCGCAAAGACAATGCTCGCTGCGAAGATGAAAGCAATTGACCACTTTAGAGATTTTAGAATAGCTAACACTGCATCCTCCCGAAGGAACATATTCCCCGACCTATCTACTACATCCATAATTATCGCGCAGGCATGTAGCCATGCCAAGTGATTATCATCAGCGACTGCCTTGCGATCAGGCAAACTCTTATAAAGACAAAAACGCCCCTCATCGGGGCGTTTCTTCTTGACCAAGATAAAGCTACTTTTGCACTTTTTCTGGCACCGGCGGCGGGCTGTTCGGAACCGCCTTGCGGAGTTGTTCCTGCTGCACGGTAACCACGCCGTTGCGGACCTGGTTCAGCACCTTCTCCAGGGTGTCCTGGAGCTGCACCAGCGTATCCACCACGTAATCATCGGCGTCGCGGCGCGTGGCCTCGGCATCGGCGCGCGCCTGGGCGAGGATCTGCTCGGCGCGGCGCTGGGCCTCGACGACGATGTTGTCGCGGGCGGCGATCTGCTCGGCCTTGTCGCGCGCCAGGGCGATGGTCCGGTCGGCCTCTTCCTGCGCCTGGGCCAGGAACCGGTCCCGCTGGGATAAGACCTGCTGGGCTTTCTTCACTTCGTCGGGGATCACAATGCGCATCTGGTCGATGACTTCCAGCATGCGGTCTTCATCCACCACCACGTTATGGGTAAAGGGCACGGCCCGTGCTTCATTAAAAAGCTCTTCCAGGCGGTCGATCAACTGAAGGATATCCATGTTAGCTCCGCTCGCTACTGCAGATGCTCCGGAAGCCTCCGGGAGAATCCTTAAAGGATGCGGTCATGCCCCATTATATATCAATCGCGAAGCGCATTGGGAGGGGAATGTTGATCCCCCAGGCTGGTCACTTTTGCCCGTAGGGCCTGGTCCACGAAGGGCGGCACCATGCTGGATACATCCCCCCCGAGGGAGGCGATCTCGCGCACCGTGCTGGACGACAGGAAGGTGTGCTCTTCGGCGGTGATGAGCGCCACGGTGTCGATGTCCGTGGCCAGGCGCTGGTTTGCCAGCGCCATGCGGAATTCGAACTCGAAGTCCGAGAAGACGCGCAGCCCGCGCACGATCACCTGCGCGTTCATCTTCCGGGCGAAATCGATGGTGAGGCCGCTGTAGCCCATGACCTTGACCTTGGGGTTGGCGTCGAACGCCAGCCGGACGAGCGTAATCCGCTCCTCCGGAGCGAACATGAGGCTCTTGAGAGGGCGGTCGTAGACGGCCATGATGACCTCATCGAAGAGGCGCGAGGCGCGCAGGGCGATATCAATATGGCCGTAGTGGATCGGGTCGAACGTGCCGGGGAACATTGCGCGAACCATGTTAGTCGGATAGTCCTTTGTCATTGGTCTGATAGTTGTCGGCGTACTTTAGACTTCGGGGGTTATCAAGAAGACTCCAATGACTTGGTTGCCGCATTGAACCCCCCGAAGTCGGCTGCTAATAATACACTTGCTTTCTGTCCGCAACGGAGTTCCTTAGATCGCCTTACTTTCGCCATTATCCTCTGCTATCCCGTACTTCGCTATGACTGTCCGCCTGGCTACTGTTCGACTACCTGACTATTTGACTATCAAACTAGCTCACATCCCCCTGGGCCTCGCCCCAGAAGCGCTGCAAGGCCTCTGCCAGCAGCGTATCCTCTGGCTTGGTGAGATCCGGGTCATCCGCGAAGAGCTGTTCCGCTTCGGAGCGGGCTTTCTCGATCAGCTTGATGTCGGTCAGGCTTGCCATGCGCAGGGCCGAGCCGTAGCCCGACTGCCGGGTGCCGAGGAACTCGCCGGGGCCGCGCTGCTGGAGATCGCGCTCGGCCAGCACGAAGCCGTCGTTGGATTCGGCCATGGCCTGCAACCGGTCGTTCTCCGCCTTGTCTTCGTGGGTAGGGATGAGCAGGCAGTAGGATTGCTCCGAGCCGCGGCCCACACGGCCGCGCAACTGGTGCAATTGGGCCAGGCCGAAGCGGTCGGCGCCCTCGATCAGCATCACGGTCGCGTTCGGCACGTCGACGCCGACCTCCACCACCGTGGTGGAAACGAGGATGTTGTACTCGCCATCGCGGAACTTCAGCATGGTCTCGTCTTTTTCATCGGGCTTCATGCGCCCGTGCAGGAGGCCGAGCTTTAGGTCCGGGAAGATCTCCTTTGAGAGCACCTCATAGTCGTCGACCGCGGCGCGCAGCTCCTCCATCTTCTCGCTCTCTTCGATCAGCGGATAGATGATGAAGGCCTGCCGCCCCGCCTGGATCTGGCCGCGCACGAGCGTATAGGCGCGTTCGCGTTCCTGCGGGCGAAGGACATGCGTATCGACCGGCTGCCGCCCAACTGGCATCTCGTCCATCACGGAAAGATCGAGATCGCCGTAGATGGTGAGCGCCAGCGAGCGCGGGATCGGCGTTGCGGTCATGACCAGCAGGTGCGGGTTGGCACCCTTCGAGCGCAATTCCGCGCGCTGCTCCACGCCGAAGCGATGCTGCTCGTCAATCACCGATAATTGCAGGTCCTTGAACTGCACCGGCCCTTCGAGCAACGCATGCGTTCCGATCACGGTCTTGATGCTGCCGTCCGCGAGCCCGCTGCGGATCGCTTCCTTCTCCGATTCGGGCGTATCGCTAACCAGCAGCCGGACCTCCTCCGGCTGAACGACCCCGCCCTCCCCGGCAAGCAGGTCAAGGAAGTTGCGGTAATGCTGCCCGGCCAGGATCCCTGTGGGGGCCATGATGGCAGCTTGCGCGCCGTTCGATACGATCATCGCAGCGGCCAGCGCAGCCACAACAGTCTTGCCCGAGCCGACATCGCCTTGGAGCAGCCGGTTCATCGGCTTCCCCGAATCGAGATCGAGGCGGATATCCGCTGCCGCCTTGGTCTGCGCCGCGGTGAGCTGGAACGGGAGCCGCGCCACCTGCGCGTTCAGCCATTCGTCCGAGACCGGGAAGCGCCGGGCCTCGACGGCTTTCCAATCGCGCTTCTGGCGCAGCACGCCCATTTGCAGGAAGAATATCTCGTCGAAGGCAAGGCGCTCGCGCGCCTCCTTCAGCCTGGCCTGCGAATCGGGAAAATGGACATGCAACAGGGCTTGCCCGAGCGGTATGAGGCCGGATGACTTCAGCACCTTCTCCGGCAGTGAATCCACAACAGCCGGCGCCCAGTACGTGACCACGTCCTTCATGCGCTCGCGCAGCCACTTCTGGGTGATGCGGGCCGTCAGCGCATAGATCGGGACGATGCGGTTGGTGTGCAAGTGCTCGATATCCACCGGCTCCCACTCGAACTTGCTCATCACGAGCCGGCCGAGGTATTGGTCCACAGTGCCGGAGACGGATATCTGCTGCCCCTCGCGCAGCCGGTTCGCCATCCAAGGCTGGTTGAACCACGACAGGCGCAGGTTGCCCGTGCCATCGCCGATGATGGCTTCGATTATCGTCATCGCGCCGCCGCGAATGGGCCGGCTGGTCACCGATTGGATCGTCCCAATAACGGTCACCTGCTCGCCGTACCAGATGCTCTTGATGGGCTTGAGCTGGCTGTAGTCCTCGTAGCGGCGCGGGAAGTAGTAGAGCATATCGCCGAGCGTGCGCAGGCCCAGGCCTTCCAGCGTGGAGGCGTTCTTCGGGCCGACACCCTGCAGCACGGTCAGGGGCGCGTTCAGGGCCGCGGGCGTCTGGCTGTGCTTGCCGCCGGGAGCAGCCTCGGCACGCGACGGCGCGGGCTGGCGCGGCCGGGGGGCTTCTGACCGGGGCGGAGGGACGCTACGTTGAGGCTCGGGCCGCCGCGGCTGCGGAGCGACCGCATCATCCGATAGAGGCACCGTGGGCGCCGTCTCGCTCGCGGAGCGCGGCAGTCGGACCGTCGGGCTGGCGACGGGGCGATTGGCGGGCTTGCCGCCGTTTGGCGGCCTTTGAGAGGCTTCGGGATACGTCTCGGAGATGCGCTTCCACAGACCTTTCAAGGCATCTCCGCGCGACTCGGGAGTCAGGCCCTCGTACGAGCGCAGGCGCTGCACGACGGCCTGGATGACGTCCTCGTTTATGCCATCCGCACGCGCTTCCCCCTCCCAGTAGTCCAACATTTTGGCCAGACCGCCGATGATCGATTTGTTGTCAAATCCCCGAACGCGCTCCTGACCGAAGATCTTCCGGAGCCTTTCCAATGAAGGTTGCATGTAATTATTGTAACATGTGGACTTATCAAGACTTCGGATGTTTCAGAGAGGTATCCTTGTTGTGGGAGTCTTTCTGTAAACCCCCGAAGTCTGCATTTGGCGATGAGGCAGCCTATCAAGACTTCGGGGGTTCAAAGCAGCCCTTGTGTTATCGAAGTCTTCCCGGAACCCCCCGAAGTCTGTGCACGGATGGCCGCGTAACCCAGCCCATTCGGCCCGATGTGGGTGCCGATCACCGGCGTTACATTGACCAGCAGGATGTCACGAGGGATCGAGCCGCTCATTTCCATCATGGCGTTCTGAAGGAAACCGTGCGCTCGTTTATCGGCATTGGTGTGCAGGATGGCGAGCTGTTCCAGCAATCCTTCATCGCGCATCAACGAGAACAGGCGCTCGTTCGCCTGTTTCGCCGTCCGGGCCGCGGACAGGATCTTGACCTCGCCATCGATCAGCTCGATGAGCGGCTTGATGCTAAGAAGGCTCCCCAGCAGCGTCAGCGCCGCCGGTACGCGCCCGCTGCGCCGGACGTATTCCAGCGTATCCAAGGCCGCAAAGACGTGAAGCCGGCCGCGCGTCGAGGCGGCAGCCGCCTGGGCGGCTTCCAACCCGTGCTCCGCGGCCTGCGCGGCAGCCAGCACCTGGAAGCCGAGCCCCAACGACAATGAGCCGCTGTCGACCACCGTGACGCGCCCGCCGAATTCCGCGGCAGCCTGCTGGGCCGTGCTGACCATGGAGGTGAGGGGGCCCGCGGCGTGGATCGAGAGAATATGCTCATGCCCATCATCGAGCAGTTTCTGGTAGCGTGCTGCGAATTCCCCGAGGGAGGGCGCGGAAGTGGTTGCGGCCTGCTGGAAGCCCGGCAGGCGGGTATAGAACTCCTCGCGCGAGATACCGAGGCCATCGATGTATTCCCTGCCGTCGATGATGACGACACAGGGCACGACCTCCAGGCCGTGCTCCTCGATGAGGGAGGCCGGCAGGTCGCAGGTCGAATCGGTAACGATGCCGAGCGTCATAGTCTGCAGGCGGAGGGGCGTGGGCCGTTACGCCGGTCGCAGGCAGGCGCGCCGGGCCGGCAGCCCATCGATCCTCGAAGATCGGATCACGAATAACGGTTCTTACTCGATGGAGACGATGTACTGGTAATGGGGCTGTCCGCCGTTCTGCAGCTCGATCTCGAGGCGGGGATGCACCTGGCGCACCGCGTCGCTCATGTGGTTCGCCTCGTTCTGACTGACATCCTCGCCGTAGATCAGCGTGACCAGCTCGTGCTCGTCGGCGTTCGCCTTTTGCAGCAGTTCCAGCAGGGCCTGCTCCACGGAAGGCGCCGAAGCGACCAGCTTGCCATCCAGGAGAGCGATCGCCTCGCCTTCTTTCACATCGACGCCATCGATCTCCACCGTGCGCGTGGCGACCGTGATCTCGCCCGCGTGCACAGTCCCAAGCGCCTTGGTCATGCGCTCTGCCACGGCGTCGAGATCACCGTCGGGGTCGTGGACGAGCATGGCTGCCAGCCCCTGCGGGATGGATTTGCTCGGCACAACTGCCACCTTCTTGACGGTCACATCCTTGGCCTGGTTGGCGGTCATGACGATATTCTTATTATTCGGCAGGATGATAACGTGGTCGGTGGAAAGATTATCGAGGGCCGTGAGGATCTCCTGCGTGGAGGGATTCATGGTCTGCCCGCCCTCCACGATGGCAGCCACGCCGAGGCTGGCAAAGATGCGGCTCAGGCCGGGCCCCGGCGAAACGACCACCACGCCGATCTGGCCGGGCTGGACTTTTGCAAGCTCCAGCCTCGCCCCCTTGCCCTTCGACTCCAGTTCCTCCATCTGGGCCACCAGGTTTTCCATCGCAACCTTGGTGATGGTGCCGATGCCCATGATGTAATCCACCGGCTCATAACGCTTATCGGTCGGCACGTGGATGTGCATGCGGTACATGCCCTCGCCCTCGCCCACCTGGATCGAGGTGCCCATCTGCTCCAGCCGGTCGTAGAAGGTGCGCAGGTCGAACTGGCTGTTGGGATAGAAATCCACGACGACCTCGAAGTCCTGTCCCTCCTCGACGGCCTCCATGGCATTATCGAACTTCAGCGCGGACAGCGGCTGAACGGTGGCAAGCGGCGCGTCCAACGGCTGGCCGTAGATATGTCGCAAAGAGCCCTCCAGGATATAGAATAGGCCTTTCCCTCCGGAATCCACGACCCCCGCCTGCTTGAGGACCGGCAAAAGCTCCGGCGTGCGGCTGACGGATGCATCCGCCGCGGCTACGCACCGCTCCAAGATCGTGATGGGGTCCATGGTCTCAGCCAGGGCCGCCTCGGCCGCGGCCGCGGTATCTTTCCCGACGGTGAGGATCGTGCCCTCCACCGGCTTGACGACACCTTTGTAGGCCGTATCGCGGGCGTCGGCAAAGGCCCTTGCCAGCCCGGGGGCGTCGATGACCTCGTGGTCCTGCAGGCCGCGTGCAAAACCCCGCCAGAGCTGCGATAGGATCACGCCCGAGTTGCCGCGCGCGCCCATGAGCGCGCCCTTGGCGACCAGGCCGGCCATCCGGCCGGCGTGCCGCTCGCCGGAATCCTTGATCTCGTTCCAGGCGGAGGTCATCGTCAGCGTCATGTTCGTGCCCGTATCGCCATCGGGCACGGGGAATACATTCAGGGAATTGACGGTCTGTTGGTTCGTCTTCAGCCAGGTCAGACCCGCCTCGACGAGGTGCTTGAGTGCCTGGCCGTCATACGGCCTGCCGCGCAACTTGTCCAGGCGGTTGGAGTCCACGCTCATTGCCTGCATCCTACGCCGAGTCGCTGACACGCAGGCCCGCTACGTGCACGTTGATAACGTGGACAGTCATGCCCAGCGCCGTCTCGACGTGATAGCGGACCGTGTTGGCAACGCTATCCGCCACCGACAGGATGCGCGTGCCGTACTCGACAATGATGTAGACGTCGATGTCGATATGCTCCCCGTCGTAGCGCACCGAGATGCCCTTGGCCGGCTCGCGCGTAATCGTCAGCGCCAGGCCCTCCGCCAGGTTCTTTGGCGCCAGCCCCACCACACCATACGATTGCAGCGTTGCGTGGTAGGCGATCGCAGCGACCGCCGCCGGAGAGATGTGGATACCGCCCAAAGCGGTCAAGTCTTCGCCCATTTTGCTTCCCTTCCGCCTCAGATCCGAGTCACCGCTGCCTGCAAGAGGCGATCCACCCGCTGGCCTCCCCGCGCTCATCCCAGCCGGGCCCATGCTTCCGGTTGCGGCGGCTTAATCCTACCAGATTTCAGGCGAATAACGACCGGAAAGACCTCTGTAAAAGGTCCTGCCATGCTGCCACCTTCGCTTAATGCTTAACACCGCCCTGGCGGCGCGGTTATCGGATAGCCGCATGCTGGCCTGCTTGAACCGGCCTTGCTTCTATGGTACAATGCCCTGCCCGCCAAAAAGGCGGCAGAACTCTTCCGGCATCATCTGAAAGGATCTTGTACGATGGCTAAGTGTGCAAATTGCGGAAAGACAACCACGTTCGGGCATAACCGCTCATTCTCCCAGCGCGCCACGAACCGGACCTTCAAGCCGAACCTGCAAAAGGTAAGCATTATGAAGAACGGCCGCCTGGTGAAGCAGGTACTGTGCACCAAGTGCATCAAGGCGCTCTCCAAGGCGACTGCGTAAAGTTCCGACATCCTGATCCGACTGAAAAGAGATGTGGACGGCACTCACCGTCCACATCTCTTTTTTGATTCTCCAGACGATCCTACAGGCGGTAAGCCCGGTCGCTCAAAGGCTGGTTGACCGCCTCCCGCAGCGCGGCGAGGCCCCGCGCGATGCCATCCGGGTGGCGGAAGATGGCATTGGCCGACACGAACGCGTTCGCGCCCGCATCCTTCAGGCGGACGATGTTGTCGGCGTTCACGCCGCCGTCCACCTGCAAATATGCCGGGGAGTGTGAGTCATCCAGCATCTTGCGCACGCGAGCAACGCGCTCGACAGAATCCGGAAGAAAGGCCTGGTTCGAAAAGCCCGGGTTGACGCTCATGATGAGCACCAGGTCCGCCAGGTGCAGCACGGCCTCCAGTGAAGAGACGGGCGTGCCGGGGTTGAGGGTCACACCCGCCACGCAGCCCAGCGATTTGATCTGTTGCAGTGTCTTGTACAGGTGCGGGCAGGTCTCCACATGGACGGTCAGATGCGAGGCTCCAGCTTTAGCGTAGGCTTCCAGGTAGCGCTCCGGCTGCTCGATCATCAGGTGGACATCCAGCGGAAGCTTGCTGGCGCGCTTGTAGGCCTCCACCAGGAACGGACCCATGGTGATGTTCGGGACGAAGTGACCGTCCATTACGTCGACGTGCAGCCAATCGGCGCCTGCGGCCTCACACGCAGCAATATCGTCGGCCAGGCGCAGGTAATCGGCCGAAACAATGGAGGGGGCGATGATGAATTTGTTGTCAGTCATGTTCCGAGAGTCCGCTCACGCGTATTAACTACTTGATGGGGGGATTGTATACGAAGTAAACCCACATCCAGAAGGGGATCAGGCCGCCCACGGCGATGAGCGCCAGGAGGCCGAGGCCCACGGACACCCAGTCGATCTGGGGCTCGCCCGAGCCTGGCAGGGGCACATCTTCCCAGACGAAATCCGGCGGTGTCTGCGGCCGCGGCGGAGGGGGAGGCGGCGGGGCCGTCACGGGGTGAGCGACCGTCGGCATGACGCGCTGCGTGCCGAAGTTCATCAGGACGCGCCCGAGCTGGTCGGCGGTGCGATAGCGCGCCGACGGCTCCTTGGCAAGCACCTTCAGGATGATATCTTCGAGCGCCGGAGGGATATCGGGCACATACTCGCTGGGCGAGACCGGGCTTGCCTCCAGGTGAAGCCGGGCCAGCTCTTCGGCGCTAGAGCCGGTGAACGGCAGCGTGCCGGTCAGCATTTCATACATGACCACGCCGAGCGAGTACACGTCCGAGGCGGGGCTGGGTACATGACCGGCAGCCTGCTCGGGCGAGTAGTACTGCGGCGAGCCCCAGACCACATCCATTCGTTCGCCCGGGTTGAGGGTCGCCATGGCACGGGCGATACCGAAGTCGGTGACCTTGAGCCGGCTGTCCGGCGTGACGAGCATGTTGTGCGGCTTGACGTCACAATGGACGAGGCCGGCGCGGTGCGCATACCCCAGCCCGGCGCAGGCCTGCACCATCAGCGGGATGCCCTCTTCAACGGTGAAGCGGCCGCGCTTGCGCAGCAGCGCCTTCAAGTTCGTGCCCGGCACGAGCTCCATCACGATGAACGGCTGGCCGTTATCGATGCCGTAATCGTAGACCGTGACGATGTTCGGGTGGCTGAGGTTGGCGGCGGCGCGCGCCTCGCGCTGGAACTGCAGGTCGAAGTTGGCGTTGCGACCCTCCTCGTCGCGCACCACCTTGATGGCAACATAGCGGTCGAGCAGGGTATCGCGGCCGCGGAACACCACCGCCATGCCGCCCGCGCCGTAGCGTTCGAGCAGTTGGTAACGGTTATTGAGGAGATTGCCTTCCTGCACCGGTGCCATCGTGAAAATTATATCATCCGAGTTTTTGGGCGGCCTTTCTCGCGCTAGTGAAGCGGCGGTTGGCTGCAACAGACAGGCCGCCCCGGTGTCGGGGCGGCCTGTGCAGTGTGGTTATCGGGGCTGCGGCTAGGGCAGGCTATAGACAATGGACAGGACCGGCCGGTTGGCAGCTATGGCGTTGCCGCTGAAGAACTGCTTGTAATCCGCCGCGTGATTATTGTTGTCGTCGAGCGAGAAGTATAGGCGAAGTTGCGTGCTGCCGGTTTTGTTGATATTGGTCAGGCCGGCTGCATTCAGCGCCGCGCTGTACCATCCGGCGGACGGCGATTTGCCGAACGTACCGACCGCGGCAGCCGATGGCTCTGTATTGAAGTCCGGCAATTGGAGCGCAGCCGTCGTGCCGAAATACGGCTTGCGAATGTCGACGCGCAGGCTGCCCAGCGCAGCGAACGGATTCGCTCCTTTCGGTGTGCCGCCCTCCATGATCTTGATGGTCGCCGACTGGATGATGGCAGTGTCAGGCAAGGTCGCCGTGTTGAATGACAGGATCGCACGATACTGCTTGTTCAATGCGTCGTCGCCCAGCATGAATATAG
>DATKAF010000058.1:0-13890 GCA_035498395.1 Anaerolineales bacterium | reverse complement strand
GCGTCCACTTCTGCTCGTCGACCAGTATCTCGGAGTAATAGGCGGCCGCCAGGGTGTTCGTCGGATCGAGTTGCAGCGCGTGCAAAGCCTCCTGGTCGGCCTGAGTCAGGTTCTGCTGGACAACGTCGTCCTTGAACAGCGAAGCATCGGCATTCCAGTCGAGAGCAAAGGCCAGCACGGCATGGGCAGTGCTGTCATCGGGAGCTAGTTGTGTGGCCTTCGTTGCAGACTGGAGGGACTCCTTCAACCGGGACACGCGCTCGGCATCCGTGGTCAGAAGCGAAGACGAATAGGTCTGGATGCGCGCCAGCTCGGACCAGGCCTCGGCGTTGTTCGGATCGACGCGCACCGCCTCCTGGTAGGCTGCGATCGCCTTGTCGATGCTGCCCGCGGTGAACTGCGCGTCTCCTTCCAACGCATAGGAAGCTGACGTGCGCGTGGGCGCAGGCGGCGCCTCAAACGGAGATTTGATCTGCCCGCCCCGGATCTGAAGGATGAGCCAGACGCCGCCGAGCACCATCAGCAGCCAGAAGAACATGCGGTAGAGGTTCGATTCGGACCGCCGGTTGAACAGCGGGCGTCGCGGAGGCACGTTCATGGTGTGGCGGTACTCGTTGGGAGCAGCACGGGCTCGGGCGTTGGCGTCTCGGGCGCGGCGGCAGGCGTGCCCGCCGACGGCAGGTGCGTGCCGGCAGCCTGATCGAGCCCTTGCTGGCACAGACCGATCGCCTGGTTGACATTGGTTACGGAGACGTCATCTGTAGGGATGCGCGCCTGCACCAACTGGGCGATCTGCAAGGTATCCCCGCAGCGCCCCACCTTGGCGAGCGCCAGTGCATAGGTGAAATAGATCTCGGCGATGCGCGGGGAGCCGGGCACCAGTTCCAGCGCCTCCACCTTGTGGCCATCGCCGGTCAGTCCGCCTTTGACGGCCAGCTCCAGCTCCTTTACGGCATCGCTGAACAGGGCGTTCTTGTAGTCCATGACGCCGAGGTTGCCGTGATACCGCGCATTGGTCGGGTCGTCCCGGACGGCGGTCTCGGCATACTGGCGGGCCTTCACGGGCTCGCCCACAACGTAATAGGTCCGGCTGGTCATGTAATCGGGCATGGGATCGGCCGGGTTGAGGGCATTCGCCTTGCCGAACTCCTCCACCGCCTGGTCATAGATGCCGAGCTGCATGTAGTTCGTTCCAAGCTGGATGTGCAGGTCGGGGATGTTCGGGTTGGTGGCAATGGCAGCCTGGTACTCGCGCACGGCCTCCTCGAAGTTGCCGGTATTGGCAAGCACGTAGCCGCGCGCCCGGTGCGTGATCAGCGTATCGGGCGCGAGGGTCACGGCAATCTGTGACTCGTCGATGGCCTTGGGAATGCTCTCCGCCCCCTCGTCCACCAGGATCTCCGCATAGAAGGCATGGGCGACGGCGTTGCGGTCATCGACCTCCAGCGCCTTCTTAATGGAGGACTCGGCCTCGAGCGTATTCCCCTCGAAGTCAAGCGCCCAGGCGCGCATGGCGTGAGCCATGGAATTGTTCGGGCTGAGGAGCAGGGCATTCTCGGCGCTGGCCTGCGCGTCCTTATAGTTGCCGGCAAAGACCTGGACTTCCGCCAGCGAGATATACGGGGACGGATCGTTCGGTTGGGCGGCAATGGCCTGTCCATAAGCCTGGATGGACTGGTTCAGCTTTCCGGCCTGGAACAGCGACTGCGCCTCCGTGAGATAGGACTCCGGCGGGCGCGTGGCGGTCGGCGTGGACACGAACGGCGAGGGGGTCGCCGGGATGATATAGCGGTCCAAATACAAGCCGGCAGCGATGAACAGCACCAACACAATAATGCGGAACCAGTGAATTGGCTGGCGCCGCTTGTTCATGCTCCACTTGCTGCCTTTCAAATACATTGATGCATCCTGAAAGTGCTGGAAAAAGACCTCCGGATGGCGAGCAGCCGTCTGGCAACCCCCACTGTGCCGCGCCGGGGCATCTCCTCCAACGGAAATACCGGGAACTATCTTACCATCCCGAACAAATGAGCGTCAAGCGAGGCTTTTAAGGTGAAACTTATCAGGCGCCTGTGCAGCGGACGGCCGCACCCGCGTGTGGAGGTCATGGTGAGAGCCGACTCCCGTGGAAAGGAAGATGCGGGGCGACTCGCTGAGGCCTGCTATGCTCCTATGCTAGAATGGTCGTATGCGGTTTGACGTATTCACCCTCCTGCCGGAGGTATTTGGGCCGTACCTCGAGAGCAGCATCCTGCTGCGTGCGCGCCAGCGCGGGCTCATCGACGTAAGCGTGCACAACATCCGCGACCACACACGTGACAGGCATCACACAACGGACGACATCCCCTACGGAGGCGGGGGTGGCATGGTGATGAAGCCCGAGCCGGTAACCGAGGCGTTGGAATCGGTTCTACGGCTTGAGCCCGATGGGCCTCCGGGATTTCCGATCATCCTGATGACGCCGCAGGGGCGGGTCTTCAACCAGGCGATCGCATCCGAGCTGGCAGAACAGGAACGGATCGCGCTGCTGTGCGGGCGTTATGAGGGCGTGGACGAGCGGATCCGACGCCTTGTGACCGATGAGATCTCCATCGGCGACTATGTACTGACGGGCGGAGAGCTGCCCGCGCTCATCCTCATCGATGCGGTTTCGCGTTTGATCCCCGGCGTCCTCGGCGACCCGGACGGCGCGACCGACGACTCGCATGCCTCTGGCCTGCTGGAGTACCCGCACTACACGCGGCCCGTCGAATTCCGTGGGGAGCGGGTGCCGGAGGTCCTGCTCTCCGGCGACCACGGTAAGATCGGGAAGTGGCGCCGCGAGCAGTCCCTGCTGAGAACGCTCCAGCGCAGGCCGGACCTGCTGGAGAGGGCAGAGTTGAGCAAGGCCGATCGAAAGTTCCTGCAGGAGCATGGCTGGAACGCCGGCCGCGAGGCGGGAGAGGATCCGGGATGAAGCCCTGCACGCTCCTCTCCATCCAGATGGCTCCGAATACCGGCGCCTGCTGGAATCATCCAAACAAGTAAGTTCTCCCTCCACATGCACATGCCACGCAATACCATGATCCGGCGACTGTTCCTCGGGATCACCGTCGTCCTCGCAGGCTGTTCTGCGCAGCCGCAGCCCAAGGATTGCGGCCGCGCGCCCGTCTTCTGCGTCGGGCTTGTGACGGACTTCGGCGGCGTGGATACCGGCATCAACCATGAGGCCTGGCTGGCGCTGCAAGACGCCCTGGCGGCTGGCATGGCGCAGCGGGTGGACGTCATTGAGACTGTCGACGTGCGCGATCGCGCCGCCAACATCGCGGCCTTTGCAGATCAGGGCTACGATGTGGTTGTGACCATCGGATCGTCGATGGCCGATGCCACAGCGGCGGCAGCTTCCAAATACCCGAAGTCGGCATTCATCGGCGTCGAGCAGCCCCAGGATAAACTCCTGCCGAACCTCGTCAGTCTGGCCTTTCACGAGGAGCAAAGCGGGTTCCTGGCAGGCGCGCTGGCTGCCCTGTTCTCGCAGACAGACCGCGTGGCGGCCATCTGCGATGCGAAGTTCGTCGATGCTATGCGCCGGTATTGTGACGGTTTCGTCGCGGGCGCGCGCTACGCCCGCCCGGACATAAATGCAACCGCGACCTACCGGGATGGACCGAACAACCGGCTGTTCAATGACCCCGAGTGGGGCCATGCAGCCGCGCTCGCCGAGGTTCAGAGCGGCGCCGATGTCGTGTTCGCGGCAGGCGGCAACACCGCGCGGGCTGCGCTGGAAACCGCCGCCGCGCAGGGCACCTACGCGATCGGCACGGAAACCGACCTGTACGGCGAGCTGGCGAATGTCCGCCCCATGCTGCTCACCAGCGCGGTCAATGAAACGCGCGTGGGCGTGCTGGATCTGCTGCGCAAGACTCATGACGGTGCGTTTCCGCCCGGCGAATACATGGGCGAAGTCGGTCTGGCACCCTGGCATGACCTCGACTCGCAAATACCGGAGGCTGTCAAGCAGGAGCTCGATAAGATCCGGGTCCGCCTGGCAGCCGGGATGATCAGCATCGACGTGCCGTATAAGGCGCCCTGAGATTGCCGGCTTCCATGAGCCTGCCGTCTTGATTGATCGAGAATCCCGATTTTCGCCATCTCCCATCCGTTTGAATTGCACAGGCTTGCACAATTAACTTGCCCGCTGTATACTTGCCGGGACACCATGGGGTGCATTCAATACGTGGACGAACAGGCTGCTACCAGGAGGTGCGAGAGTCCGAGATCACGCGGTTCATGCACGCATTCATGACTTCAGCTTTCTCAAATTCAACAGGAGAAGAATAATGAAAAAGCTTTACGCGCTTATGGCCCTGGTCCTGCTGGCCTCCATGCTCTTGACTGCATGCGGCACGCCGGCAACGGCGACCGAAGCTCCTCCCCCGGCCGCGACACAGGCCCCTGCCGCCACCGCCGCCCCGGCCGCGACCGAGGCTCCCACTGCTGCGCCCGCCTCCGGAGGGACTGCGCCGGATTGCACCAAGCCCGACGTCTTCTGCGTCGGCTTCGTGACCGACGTCGGCAAGATCGATGACAAGTCCTTCAACCAGACCGCCTGGGAAGGCGTGCAGAAGGCCAAGACCGACGGCAACGCGGATTGGGTCCAGTACATCGAGACTACAGACTCCAAGGACTACGACAAGAACATCGCCACGTTCGCGGATGCGGGCTACGATGAGATCGTGACCTGGGGCTTCGCTCTGACCGACGCGACCTACAACGCTGCCAAGCAATATCCGAACATCTTCTTCGTCGGCGGTGACCAGTTCCTCTCGAAGGATGCCAACCATCCGGATTGGCCGCTTGCCAATCTGGTCGCCATCGTTTACAACGAGGACCAGTCCGGCTTCCTGGTCGGCGCCCTGGCTGCCATGATGTCCAAGAGCCACAAGATCGGCGCGGTGTGCGGCACCGATGCAGTCCCGCCCGTGTGGCGCTATGGTGAAGGCTACAAGGCCGGCGCGGCCTATGAGGATCAGAAGAACGGCACCAAGACCGATGTCAATGTGACCTATCACAGCGACGTCGGCTTCGACAAGACCTTCACCGACCCGACCTGGGGCGCCGACACGGCCAACTCCATGATCGACAAGGGTGCGGATGCGGTCTTCGGCTGCGGCGGTAAAACCGGCAACGGCGCCGTCGATGCAGCCGCACAGCGCAAGGTCTTCGGCATCGGCGTCGATACCGACCAGTACTACACCCTGCCCGAGGCTGCTTCGCAGATGCTCTCCAGCGCCATGAAGCCGGAGACAGACGTGGTAGCCGATGTGATCGGCAAGACGAAGGCCGGGCAGTTCCCGACCGGCGGTCTGTTCATTGGTCCTTCCGGCTACGCCCCGTATCACGATCTGGCGAGCCAGGTCCCGGCCAATGTGGACACCGAGATGCAGGCGCTGCTCAAGGGTATCCAGGACGGCTCCATCAAGACCAATGTACCTCCGGTCAAACCCTGATCCTAAGTCTGCACAGGAAGGCCTGAATTAGAAAAAGGGGAAAGAGAGCACTCTCTTTCCCCTTTTTGATACACAGTGATCTGTCGCGTAAACCGGGAGTGGGTGCTATGCAGAGCGCTGAAGAGAAAGGCACGACGAACAGACTGCGAGGCGTCCTGGATGCCCTGCTGGTGCCCGTGCTGGCAATTATCACGGCACTCATCGTAGGCGGTCTAATTATCTGGGCAGTAGGTGGGAATGCCATCGCTGCCTACAAAGCACTTGTCCAGGGGGCGTTCGGCAGCCCCAGGGCGTTGAGCGAGACCGCGGTGTGGTCCACGCCCTACATCTTTGCCGGGTTGGCGGTCGCCTTTGCGTTCAAGGGCGGCTTGTTCAACATCGGCGCCGAAGGTCAATTGGCATTGGGCGCGGTCGCCGCAGCCCTCATCGGTTACGCTCTGCCGGTGTGGCTGGGGATCCAGCTCTCGCCCTTCATTCACATTCCGTTGGCGGTTGGTATGGGCATACTCGCCGGGGCGATCTGGGCCGCCATCCCGGGCGCTCTGAAGGCGTACACGGGCGCGCACGAGGTCATCAACACGATCATGATGAACTACATTGCGCTCAACATCACGTCGTTCCTGCTCAACGGACCGATGAAGGACCCGGATCCGCTGAACGTGGTCGCCCGCACGCCTCCCATCGCACTGAGCGCACGCATCCCGCCGATCTTCCCGCATTTGCGCGTGCACTGGGGCTTCGTGCTGGCGCTGCTGGTAGCCGTCTTCGTCTGGTGGATCCTGCAGAAGACGACCCTCGGCCGCGAGATCCGCACGGTCGGCGCCAACCCCGATGCTGCGAAGTATGCGGGGATCAACGTCAAGCGCATGATCATCGTCACCATGGCGATCTCCGGCGCGCTGGCGGGGCTGGCCGGTGCGATCGAGGTCACCGCGCTGAACTACCGGCACGAGCTGGGGTTCTCCATCGGGTATGGCTTCGACGCCATCGCCATCGCCCTGCTGGGCAAATCCAACCCGTTCGGAGTGGTGCTGGCCGCGATCCTGTTCGGGGCGATGCGTAACGGCGCGACGCGCATGCAGTTCGTCACGCAGATCCCGGTGGATATTATCTCGGTCATCCAGGCGCTCATCCTTCTGTTCGTCGCCGCGGACGCCATCGTCCGCTACATCTACCGCATCCGGGCTCCCCAGGATCGCGTCGTCCTCACCCGCGGTTGGGGCGGTTAGGAGGCAGCATGGACTGGCGGCGCTTCACGATCATTGCTCTCGTCATCGCCATCATGATCGGCACGGTCGTGTCGATCGGGCTTTCTCAGAACCCTCCGCTGGTGATCATCGTCAGCATGCTGGCGACCACCATCGCGGTGGCAACTCCATTGACCCTCGGCGCACTCTCCGGCATCTACTGCGAACGGGCCGGCGTGGTGAACATCGGGATCGAAGGCATGATGCTCGCTGGGGCATTCTTTGGCTGGCTGGGCGCGATCTACATGAACACGGTGTTCCACTTCCCGGCCATGCCGAGCCTGCTGGCCGGTGTGATCGCGGCGATCCTGACGGGCGCCGTATTCTCGCTCCTGCATGCCGTGCTCTCGATCACCTTCAAGGTCGATCAGATCATCGGCGGGACGGTCATCAACATCCTGGCAGCGGGCATTACAGGTTTCCTCAACCGGCAGATGTTCTTCGGGGCCGGCAGCGTGTTCGGCGGGCAGGTCCCCCACTCACCGGGCGTGCTGCCCAGCATTCACGTGCCCATCCTGTCCAGCATTCCCGTCTTCGGCCGCATGTTCGAGCAGCAGCCGATCACCGTGGCCGCCATCATCCTTGTGTTTGTGACGCATCTCGTCCTGTTCTATACTCGCTGGGGCCTGCGCACGCGGGCCGTCGGCGAGCACCCGCGCGCGGCGGACACGGTCGGCATCAACGTCATCCGGATGCGGTACATGAACGTCATCATCGGCGGCTGCATGGCAGGGCTGGCCGGCGGCTATCTCACGCTGGAATCCATTTCGTCGTTCGAGCCGCTCATGAGCAACGGACGCGGCTTCATCGCCCTGGCCGCTATGATCTTCGGCAACTGGACGCCCTTTGGCGCATGGGCAGCCGCCCTGGTCTTCGGCGCGGCGCAGGCCATGCAGATCAATCTGCAGTTCTTCCGGGCCCTCATCCCGCCCCAACTGGCAGCCCTCCAGAACTCCTATGTGGTGGGCCTCTCACCGTATCTCCTGACCATGATCATCCTCACCGGCGTCATCGGCAGAACCACGCCTCCGGCAGCCGATGGAAAGCCATACGAGAAGTAAGGACGCAGCCATGGCCGATAATCCGATCGTTCTTGAAGCCAAAGACATCACCAAGCAATTCCCGGGCGTCCTTGCCAACGACCATGTCAACTTCGACCTGCGCAAGGGCGAGATCCACGCCTTGCTCGGAGAGAACGGCGCGGGCAAGACCACATTGATGAACGTCCTGTACGGCCTGTACCTCCCCGATTCGGGGGAGATCCTGGTCAACGGGGCGCCCGCTACTATCCACTCCTCCAAGGACTCCATCGACCTCGGGATCGGGATGGTCCATCAGCATTTCATGCTGATCCCCGTGTTCTCGGTGGCAGAGAACATCATGCTGGGCGACGAAACCGTCAAGACCGGGCTGCTGGACAGGCAGACGGTCGCGGCAAAGGTCCGGGAGCTATCTCACAACTATGGGCTGGATGTGGATCCGTTCGCCAAGGTCGGTGAGCTCTCGGTGGGGACCCAGCAGCGCGTCGAGATCATCAAGACGCTGTACCGCGAGGCTCAGATCATAATCCTCGACGAGCCGACCGCCGTGCTGACACCGCAGGAGGTCGAGGGCCTGTTCCGCATCATGCGTGAGCTGACCAGGCGGGGCGTCTCGATCATCTTCATTACGCACAAGCTCAAGGAAGTGCTCGCCGTCGCAGACCGGATCACGGTCATGAGGGCCGGGCGTGTGGTCGGCTCGACCACTCCACACGAGACAGATGAGGCCAAGCTGGCCTCCATGATGGTGGGCCGCGATGTGATCCTGACCGTCCGCAAAGCGGAAGCGAAGCCGGCCGCCGAGGTGCTCCGGGTGGAAGACCTGCACGTCGAGGATGACCGCGGGCTGGAAGCGGTGCGCGGTATCTCCTTCGACGTGCACGCCGGTGAGATCCTCGGCGTGGCTGGCGTGCAGGGCAATGGCCAGACGGAGCTGGCCGAGGCGCTTTCCGGCCTGCGCCCGCTGAAATCGGGCAAGGTGATGCTGGCGGGCAAGGACGTGACCGGCAGGCCTCCGCGTCCCATCACAGAAGCCGGCCTGGGCCATATCCCCGAGGACCGGCAGCGGCATGGGCTGGTGCTTTCCGAGACCGTCGCCGACAACATGGTGCTGTGCAGCTACTACCTGCCGCCCTTCGCGCGGCACGCCATCGTCCAGCCCGCCGCCGTGGATGAGAACGCCCGCAAGCTGATCGAAGAGTACGATGTGCGGACGCCCTCACCGTACGTTCCAGCCGGGAAGCTCTCCGGTGGAAACCAGCAGAAGGTCATCGTGGCACGCGAGCTGAGCCGCCCCGTAAAACTGTTGCTCGCCTCGCAGCCGACGCGCGGCCTGGACGTCGGTTCCATCGAATACATCCACAAAGAGATCGTGGCGATGCGCGACCGCGGCGTTGGAGTGCTGCTCATCTCGGCAGAGCTGGATGAGATCCTGTCGCTCGCCGACCGGATCGCCGTGATGTATCGCGGACAGATCATGCAGATCATGAACGCCAGGGAGACGAACAAGGAGGTCCTGGGTCTCCTCATGGCCGGCGTCAAGGAGCCCGCCTCGGCTGCGTGATCAATAGGCGCGTGGTGGCTGCAATTTTGCAAAAAGGGCCGGGATCATCCGGCCTTTTTTCTTCTCTATGGCTCCCCTCCATACTGGTATCCCGAGGCTGCTGCACCGGTTGCATCGCTCCTACGTGACCATTTGACCATTTTGGTCTGCGCCGCCATGCATTACAATCCGGATACCAGCAAAACCGGAGGAGCAATGCGCAAAATCCCGTACCTCATCATGGTCGTCCTGTCCGTCGGCGGCCTCTTGGCCGGCTGCAATCTTCCCTTTTTCGTCGAGAACCAACCCAGTGTGCAGACGGCCGCGGCCCTGACCGTCGCGGCGCAATTGACTGCCGTGGCGCCTGCAACTGCCACGTACACACCGGCGCCGTTCCCAACCCTTCCACCTGCCGCCACCAATACCACCGCGCCCCCTGCCAACACCCTCCCGCCCGCTTCCACCGCTACATCCACCTGCGATGTTGCCCAGTTCGTCACCGATGTAACCATCCCGGATGGCACGGTGATCGGGGCCGACGATACGTTTACAAAGACCTGGCGCCTCAAGAACGCTGGCACGTGCTCATGGACACCCTCCTATGCTGTGGTATTCGTCAGCGGCACTGCCATGAGCGGCCCTTCGGTGCAGGCGCTGTCCGGCAACACAAACCCCGGGCAGACGCTGGATGTCTCGGTGAACCTAACAGCGCCCAGCGCGGACGGCACGTACACCGGTTACTACGGCCTCCGCAACGCGGCCGGGTCGGTCTTCACAAAATTCTACGTGCAAATCCAGGTCAATTCTACCGGAGGCGGGTTTGCCGTGACGCACGTGACCTACACGGTTTCGACGTTCGATGAAGGCGGCAATCATGGCTGTCCATTGGTGACGGCCCACATCACGACCAACGGCACCGGCGACGTGGACTATCACTGGACGAGGTCCGACGGCGCGACGGTCTCGCCCGATACGCTGCATTTCACCGCCGCAGGCACCAAGGACCTCCAGTACAAGTGGACGCTCGGTTCGGCGGCGACCGGCACGAACTGGGTCGGCATGTACATCGACGATCCAAACCACCAGGACTTCGGCCATACGAATGTCACGCCCTGCACCAGCCCGTAGCGCGGGATCGTCAGAACTCAGAACGAAACATTGGCGGCAGGGTCAAATGACCCTGCCGCTGTGTTTGGCCCTGGACTGGCCCCAATTTTCGCCCCTTCAAAGCGGTTATAATTTTTGGGCTTGATTTGGGTTTGAAAGGAATACGAATGACCGTACCCCGTCAGTACAGCACGATCGCAGTTCTTTCCATCCTTGCGCTGCTCCTGAGCGCATGCGGCTCTGCGTCAAACCAATCGACGATTTCCACGGCGGTGGCCCAGACCGTCCAGGCACAGAACACTCTTGCAGCACAGGTCACTCCGACACAGCCTGCCGCGGCCACCGAAACCCCGCCCCCGCTCGACACTCCCGCAGCCGTCAATACAAAGGCGCCTCCCACCGCCCCTGCAACGGGCAGCTCGCTGTGCACCGCCAGCGCATCCTTCGTGAGCGAGACCGTCCCGGACGGCACGATCACCAACCCCGGCTCGACGTTCACCAAGACCTGGCGCATCAAGAATACCGGCACTTGCGCCTGGGACTCCTCGTGGCAGTGGGTCTACGTCTCGGGCGACCTGCTGGGCGGCTCCAGCTACTATAAGCTTCCTCGCCCGGCCGCCCCCGGCGATACGGTCGATGTGCCGGTGGTCTTTACCGCGCCGGCCGATGGCGGCCAATATCGCGGATACTGGAAGATCAAGTCGCCGTGGGGCATGGTCTTCGGCGATAGCGGCAGCGGAAATGCCTTCTGGGTCGATATCGTGGTCGGCAGCGGCACGCCCGCCAATAGCAAGACCGAGACCGCCTACGGCATTACCAGCGTCACGTACGACGTCAGCTATCGCTGCACCACCGCCAACCAGTTCGATACGGTTACCGCCCATATCACGTCGAACGGCCCCGTCACGGCCATCTATGATTGGATGCAAAGCGACGGTAACAACGACATGAACAACAAGCTGACCTTCACGACCGCCGAAACCAAGAACGTAACACACGAATGGCACTGGGGTATCGGGGCATCCCGAAACCCGCGCTGGATGCAGATCATCATCGAGTCACCCGGCTACAAGGAATACGGCCAGGCTCCCATGCTCACCCAGTGCTGGCAGTAGCGTCACCGATCCGGCATCGGAAAACGAACGGGGCCCATCGCGTTGCGATGGGCCTTTTCTCGCCATAAGGTAGCGGCGGCTGCCGGTGAAGTGATTGTGCCGGAAGGAACAAGCCGCCGTCTGGAACCTTCCGCCCGCTTTGCACGTCTCTTCCCTAGTAATCTGCTCCACGGGAATCATAATGAGCCCGCGCAGTCTTCGCTTCTTAGGAGGATGCGATGAAGTCCAACCTCAAGCTTATTGTCATCCCCATTATTCTGCTCCTGATCGGCCTGGCCTGCAATATGGGCGTGCCGGCTCCGAGCACCCCGGATCCGTTTGCCACCCTGAACGTGCTCTACACGGCCGCCGCACAGACCAAGGAGGCCTCGAATCCGACTGCCACGAACACGCCGGTCGCTTCCGCCACCAATACCGCCTTCCCAACCCTGTCACTGTCAACCCCGACGCACACCGGCGCCCCGGCGCCCGTTTCTTTCTGCAACGCTGCCGCTTTCATTGAAGACGTATCGATCGAGGACGGCTCCCTCATCGGGGCCGGGACTGACTTCACCAAGACGTGGCGGCTTCAGAACGTCGGGAGCTGCTCGTGGACGCCTTCCTACTCGCTGGTCTTCGTCGGCGGCGACCGTATGAGCGCCTCCTCGCCCGTCCGCCTGCCCGCAACCGTTTACCCCGGCCAGTCCATTAACCTGTCCGTCGACATGACGGCTCCCGGCAGCACCGGCGAGTACCAGGGCTACTGGAAGCTCCGCGACCCTTCGGGAAACCAATTCGGCATCGGCGCCCAGGCACAAACGTCTTTCTGGGTGGATATTCGCGTCAACGGCCCAAGCTATGACCTTTACAACTTCGCCGACCATGCCTGCGCCGCCGACTGGCAGAACAATAACCGCGACCTGCCCTGCCCCGGGTCGGACGGCGACTCTAAGGGCTACGTCCTACGGCTGGCAAACCCGGTCATGGAGAACGGCGTGACGGAAGACGAAACCGGGCTGCTCACGACCCCGAAAAATGCCTATAACGGCCTCATCTGGGGCACGTATCCGGCCATCAAGATCAAGAACGGCGACCATTTCCATGCCCTTATCAATTGCCAGTACAAGGCATACTCCTGCAATGTAGCGTTCCAGCTTCAGTACCAGATCGACGGTAATGCGGTCCACAGCCTTGGCACGTGGTACGAAGCCTACGAGGGCAAGTATTTGCCACTCGATATCGACCTGAGCAGCCTGGCCGGGAACAATGTCAAGTTCATCCTGGTAGCGGGCACCAACGGCGATTTCGACCAGGATTACGCCCTGTGGCTGGCGCCGCGCATCACCCGGCTGGGCAGCGCTCCCACGCCCACGCACACGCCGACGAAGGTCCCGACCCATACGGCCACCCCCACGGCAACCGGCACCTCTGCCCCGACCAGCACGCCAACCGCAACCTTTACCCCTACGCTCACAGATACGGCTACCGCTACGGCTACACCGACGCCGACGTCTTCGCCCTAGGTAAGCTGCGTTATAATGATTATGTGACAAGAATCCCTTGTTTCTCCGCACGCTTTTCCTACCGGACGGAGGTTAGATCATGCGCTTGAATAAAATTGTCTGGGCAACCGCAGCCATCCTGCTGGCTGCGGTCCTGACATCCTGCAACATCGGCAAAGCCCCGGAACCTACGGTCGACGCCAATGCGATCTACACGTCCGCGGCCGAGACCATGGTCGCAGACCTGGGCAGCCAGCAAACGCAGACCGCGCAGGCGGTTCCGCCCACCGCACAGGCCAGCCCCACAGCGCTGGCGACCATCACACCCCTGGCGACGTTTGCCGTTGGCACCGGGGTGATCCCGTTCGGCACGCCTCTGGGCTTTGGTACGCTGACGAGCACCACCCCCGGCGTCTCCATCACCGCGACCCTGCTTCCAGCCGGAACGAACTCCGTCAGTTTCCCGGTCGGTTGCGACAACGCCACCTACCTCGGCGAGACGCCTCCCGATGACGGGACCCGTATCGAGGGCGGAAAGAAGTTCGACAAGGGCTGGAGCTTCCTGAACAGCGGGACCTGCACCTGGGATGTTGGATACTCCTTCGCATTCAAAGATGGCGATCAGTTGCAGGGAGAGAATATCCGCATCAGCCAGGACTCGGATAAGACCAAGCCGGGAGCCGGGCAGGCCTTCAATGTTCAATTCCAGGCTCCGGTCGGCGCAGGCGAGTACAAGGGCCGCTGGCAGATGAAGAACGCCTCCGGCGTCTGGTTTGGCTCTATCGTCTGGGTCGATATCGTCGTTAAATAGACTGCATCGCCGATACAACGCACGCGTGGAGGACCCATGAAAACCGTATTGCTTGTC
>DATKAF010000057.1:0-6470 GCA_035498395.1 Anaerolineales bacterium | reverse complement strand
CGGATGTAGCCGAGATGTACTACCTTGAGGACAAGGATCAGGCCGAGATCGCGCGGGCGATCGGCCTGACGCGCTCGATGGTGTCGCGCATGCTCAAAGAGGCGCGGCAGAAAGGCATCGTCGAGGCGCGCGTGCATCGCATGTTGCGCACCGAGCACGACTTGGAGACAGCGCTGGTAGAGCGGTTTGACCTGCGAACCGCGTGCGTCGTGGCGCTGCCGAAGACATCCGGCGATCTGGTCCTGAGCTACCTGGGGGCGGCGGGTGCGCAAGTGCTGAAGCGCCACCTGGCGCCGGGCTCGACGCTGGGGCTTTCATGGGGCACTTCGGTGAGCGCGGGGGCGGAAGCCGTCGAGATCGACCGACCGATCAAGCCAAAGATCGTCCAGCTCGTGGGAGGCCTCGGCGCCAGCAGCGTACAGTACGACGCGCATACCCTCGTCTTGCGGCTCGCCCAGAAGTTAGGCGGCGAAGCCTACCTGCTCAATGCGCCGTTCCTGTGCCCGAGTGCCGAGATCGCGCAGGCGCTGAAAGAAATGCCGAGCATCAAGGAGACGCTGTGGATGGGGAAGCAGGCACAGGTGGCCATGGTCGGGATCGGCAGCACCTCGCCCTCATACGCCAGCTACTACCTGGCAGGGTATGTCGAACGGGAGCAGATCGAGGAGCTTCAGAAGGCCGGGGCGGTCGGCGATGTCTGCGGCCTATACTTCGACAACAACGGCCATGAGGTATGTGGAGATTTCTGCAAGCGCACGATCACGATCGCGCTGCAGGACCTGGCCGATATCCCGATCCGCATCGGCGTGGCGGGAGGGCCGCTGAAGGCCGAACCCATCCTGGGCGCGCTGCGAGGCGGTTACGTCAACGTACTGGTAACCGACGGCATCACCGCCCGCAAAGTTCTCGAATTGGCCGGGGAGTCCTGAGCGGGCAGGCTTACCGGTCCGATCTGCTGTGAGGTAATGATGATCAACGCCAAGAGTATTCAGATGGTGCTTCAGTGAGGCGGCCCGGCGCCATGACAGAAGAAACGCGTCTTCAGGGGATCGGCGCCAGCGCCGGTATTGCGATCGGCCCGGCTTACTGCTATCGCCTGCCTGAGCTGAAGCTCCCGGAACGAGCGGCCGCTTCCACGGAGGAAGAACTCCGCCGCTTCACTGAGGCAGTGAGCCAGGCGGACGGCGAGCTGCAGGCGCTGCAAGACTCGTTGCAAAAGCGCGCCGGGGAGAAGGACGCCGCCATTTTCGAAGCGCACCAGATGATGCTGCATGATCCCATGCTCGCCAAAAAGGTGCGTGCCCTTGTGGAGGCAGGACAGCCGATCGAACATGCGGTCTCGGCAGCGACGGATGAAGTGGCGGGCATGCTGGCGGGCATGGATAACGAGCTGTTCGCGGCGCGCGCCGTGGACGTCCGGGACGTCGGCAGGCGTGTGCTGCGCATCCTACTGGGCTTGCCGGATACGAGCCTGGGAAATATCGCGGAGCCTTCGATCATCATTGCCGATGATCTCACACCGTCCGATACGGCCAGCCTCGCCCCCGAACTGACCCTGGGCTTCTGCACTGCCCGCGGCGGGCTGACGGCACACAGCGCGATCCTGGCGCGGACGCTGGGCATCCCGGCCATCGTGGCGCTCGGCGAGTCGTTGCAGGCCAGCGTCTCGACAGGCACACAGCTCATCCTCGACGGGGAGCAGGGGAGGCTGATCGTGTCCCCGGAGCAGGAAACCATCGGGCGTTATCAGCAGGCAGGGCGCGACCATGAATCGCGCGCCGCGCAGGCCAGGGCGCTCGCCATGGAAGATGCCTACACCGCCAGCGGCCGGCGCGTGGAAGTGGCCGCCAACATCGGCGATGCGGCCTCGGCGCGGGAGGCGCTGGCGTACGGCGCAGAGGGCGTAGGCCTGCTCCGCACGGAATTCCTGTACCTGGATGAGAAACTGGCTCCCACGGAAGAGAAGCAGTACGGCATCTATTGCGAGATCTTCCGCGCGCTCGGCCAGCGCCCGGTCATCGTCCGCACGCTTGACATCGGCGGCGACAAGCCTCCTTCCTATCTGCCATTTCCGCAGGAAATGAATCCGTTCCTGGGCTGGCGGGCCATCCGCATCAGCCTGGACCGGCCCGAGCTATTCCAGACGCAGCTGCGAGCCATCCTGCGCGCCGCGGCGGGCTACCAGGCGCGCATCATGTTCCCAATGGTGAGCGATCTCGACGAGCTCCGCCGCGCCCGTCGAACCGTCGAGAGGGTGAAGGCTCAGTTGCAAGCGGAAGGCCTGCCCTATGCCGCGGACGCGCCGGTCGGCATCATGGTGGAGACCCCCGCCGCCGCCATGCTGGTGGATGTGCTTTCGGAGGCCGCAGACTTCTTCAGCCTGGGTACGAACGACCTGACGCAGTACACTCTGGCGGTGGACCGCGGCAATGCCACGGTCTCCGGCCTGTATCAGCCGCTACACCCGTCGGTGCTGCGGCTCATCAAGCAGACCATCGACCTGGCCCATGCGAAGAAGAAGTGGGTCGGCATGTGCGGCGAGCTGGCCGGGATGCCGAAAGCGATCCCCATCCTGCTCGGTCTCGGGCTGGACGAGTTCAGCATGAACGCGCGCGCCATCCCCGAAGCCAAACAACTGATCCGGAAATTGAACGACGACGATGCCCGTCGGATCGCAGCGAACGCGCTGGAGCTTGGCACGGCAGCCGAGATCGAACGTTACATGGAAAGCGTGCTCGCCGGCCTCTAGCCGGCTCATCCCCCCACGGTTCGGCGAATCAGGCTCACGATCGCATCCGGATCGTAGGCCTTCATCACCGCTTCCAGCAGTGCGGCGTTCTGGATGACCTTCATGAGCTGCTGGATCATCTCGACCTGCTTCTCCTGCTCCTTGATGGCAAGCAAGAACACAGCCCGCACCTCCAGTTGAACCGAGCCATCGGTGCCCATCTGGCCGAAGATCACAGGGGATCGAAGTGTGCCGATGGAGACCGCGGAGGCGTTCACATGCGGCGGATCTGCATGCGGGATGGCGACCGGGATCGGCGCCGTGGGCAGCCCGGTTGGAAACGTGAGTTCCCGCGCGCACGCATCCTCTGCAAATTCGGCGGTGGTGTTCCCGGTGCGAACCAGCGCATCGTTGAGCAGCCGGATGACGGAGGCTGCATCCGCTGCCGGGAGGTCGGCGCGAACATGCTCCGGCTTCAGAAGATCGAGCAGGGTGTACTGCATCCGGCACTATCCGGCAGCCGCGCGCAGCGCTTGCATATTCTCTGCGATGCTCTTATCGTTGAACACGCCGCGGCCGACAACGACCGTATCGGCGCCCGCGCGGACCACCTCGGCAACGTTTTCGGCCCGCACGCCGCCGTCCACGACCCACTCCAGGCGGCTGCCGCCCAGGGCCGATTTGCCATAGCGGACCTTGTCGAGCGTCTGCGGCAGGAAGGGAGAGTCGGCGACCTCCGGCTCGCTGCTCAGGATCAGGATGAACGAAAGGTGCGGGGAGAGATATGCCAGATCCGGAAGCGGAGTAGCGGGGTTCAACGCCAGCCCGGCCGCGATGCCCAAGTCGGAGATGCGGTGCAGTACCCGGCGGGGGTAACGGCATGCCTCGTAGTGGACCGAGATGCGGTCCACGCCGATGCTCGCCAGGTCAGAGATGAGCCACTCCGGGTTGACCATCATCAGGTGCACGTCGAACGGCAACTCGGTGCGCGGCCGGAGATCGCTGATAAGCTTGGTGCCCAATGTCATCACCGGAACGAACGAGCCATCCTCAATGTCGAAGTGCAGGAAGTCGGCCCGCGCCGCCTCCAGCTCCTTCAGCGTGCGTTCGAGTTGGAGCAAGGGGGCGGACGCGAGAGAGGGTGAGATGTGCATGCCTAAGCGGCCTTTCGTCGTTCCTTCACTTTGGCCATGATCGCCTTGACGCGGGCGACTTCGATGGGATTCCACGTATTGCCCTCCGTCTTGAAGGCTGTACCGATCACGGCACCGTCCGCGATGGCGAGCTGGTCCGCCACATTGTTCACGCGCACACCCGTATTGGCGAAGACCGGCGTATCGGGGACGGCCGCCTTCACCAGTTGCAGCGTCTGCACGGAGGTCTCGGCTCCGGCGGTCAGCCCGGAGATGCAGAGCGCATCCGGCTGGGCATTGAACACGGTGGAGCGGGCGATATCCGCCACCTGACGGTTTCCGAGGTAGGCGGCGGCCTCCGGGACGATGTTGAAGAACAGCCGCACGTGCTGCGCGCCGACCGCGTGCTGGTGGCGTATCACTTCGCCCGCGTTGGTATTCCACAGCCCGAAATCGCTGCCGTACACGCCGGTGAAGATCTCGCGCACAAATTGCGCACCAGTTGCCATCGCCAGGTCGATGGAGGCAGCCGGGTCCCAGAGCACATTGACGCCGTAGGGGATGCGGATGTCCGGTTTGAGGGCGGCAATGATGGCCGCCATGCAGGCCACCGTGATCGTCTCCACTTTGGTCAGGTAGGGCAGGCTGAACTCGTTGGAAAACATGGCGGCATCGACGCCGCCGTCCTGCAAGGCCAGCAGATCGGCGCGGCCTTGTTCGTAGATCCAGTCCATGCCGCAGGAGGCATCATAGCCCGGGTCGCCCGGGAAGGCATGCAAGTGGCACATGCCGATCACGGGCTTCTCCGTATCGAATAATTCCTTGATCCATTTCATAAGGCCTCTTTCAGAGCTCGCCTCGGAGCCTCTAGCCCCGGGTCAGGTCGACGTCGGGCGTGAACGCGCACGCCGCGGCTTTGAGCAGTTGGATGGTCTGAATGATGTCGCTTTCATGGCACATCTGGATGGCGGCATGGCTGTAGCGATGCGGGATGGACAGCCCGGCGATGACATAGCCCTTATCGTCCAGGTAGAGTTGAAAGGCGGGATCGGTGATGACGCCGACGATCACTTCGCGCTGCAAAGAAATGCCCTCCTGGCGGGCCAGGCCCTCCAGGAAGCGGCGCAACTTTGGAGAGGAGAACAGACCACCTAGTGTGCCGCGGCCGTGGAAGTCCATCAACTTGACCGCCGGCCCCTGTCGCATGGCGACCGGCTGTAACGGCTTGTCGATGGGCGTGTCGGTGGCAATCGTGATATCCAGAGAAATAATGGCATTCGGTTTGGTCGCGGTCACGGTGGGCAGCGACCCGCGTATGCTGAACTCTTCCAGCACCGAAAAAGAGAAGACCAGCGTGCAGCGCGGCCGGTTCCTGGAAAGATCCTTCAGGATCTCCAGCAGGGCGAACACGCTCACGCGGTTGTCGAGCGCCTTGGAGCAGATCATTCCATCGCCAAAGCGGTGGAAGTTCGGCGTATAGGTCACCGGGTCGCCGACCTGGATGCCCACCTGCGCGACGGCTGCCCGGCTGGTCAGCCCCACATCGATGAACATCTCATGCACGGAGGGAACCTTGTACTTCTCGTCGGCGCCCGTGATGTGATGCGACTTGGCCCCTACGTAACCGGGGACGAGCTGCCCGTCGTCGGTCAGGATGTCCATGCGCTGGCCCATCAGCGTCTTCTCGGGCACACCGCCCACGCGCTCGATCAGCAGGAAACCGTCGGGGGTGATGTTGCGGACGATGAGCCCCAGCTCGTCCATGTGGGCTTGCAGCATCAGGCGGTACTCCGGGAATTCGGCGCCGTTGAGGATGCCCACGACGTTGCCCAGGTTGTCAACGCTGACCTGGTCGACCAGCGGACGGATCATGTCGCGCACGAAAGCGGTCATGCGGTCTTCGCGGCCGGAGACCGCATGGATGGCGCAAAGTTGTTCCAGAAGATTCCAATCGTACTCAGGCATGGCGATGTCCAGGTGTGAGGGAACAGATGCATCTGGAGAAGGGGCATCGCCCCTTCTCCAGATGGCGGAAAGTTGAGACGACAGTGATTATCCGCCGCCGATGACGAAGATGCGGCTGGCGTTGGTGAGGATCCAGGCGATCCAGTTGCCGCCGGAGAGGCCGGTGATCATCACGGCGCCTTCGGGGATCTTGTAGCCGATGTCTTTGGCGATCTGGGTCAGCATCGGGGCGAAGGAGCTGGAGATGTAGAGCACGACGGTCATGATGATCACGCCGTAGACGATCGAGCGGAACAGGTTGCCCTTGGTCAGCGGCGGGACCATGGCGACGAAGAACGCGGTGGCAGCCAGGTCGGCTGCGGGCAGGGTCGAGTTGCCCGGCAGGATCGCAGCCAGGATGAGCGTGAGCGGGATGAGCAGGATGCCGGCGGTGATGGTGATCGGGTGGCCGATCAGGATGGCCGAATCGAGGCCGATGTAGAACTCGCGTCCCTGGAAGCGCTTGGTCATGAACTCGCGGGCTGCCTCAGAGAGCGGGGTCAGGCCTTCCATGAAGATGGCGATGATGCGGGGAATCAGCACCATGACCGCGGCCATATCGACCGCCAGGGTCAGCACCTTGGTCAGCGTCTGGATCCAGGTGT
>DATKAF010000056.1:0-10135 GCA_035498395.1 Anaerolineales bacterium | reverse complement strand
TCCATCCTGGCTGGGCTGGATCGTCGCGCTGGCATTCGCGGGTGCGGCCATCTACTTGATCTACTCCTCCTTCAACTACGCTGTGACGATCCTGGGCGGCATCGGGGCGTTGAACCCGGATGCGCTGACCTGGTTCGTGCTCATCGTGTTGGGTGTGTTGACGCTGGCGAACGCCGCGGTGCTCGCGTGGCTGGCCTACTATATCTTCCGGAAGATGACGAGCGGGGCCGGCATGCCGGTGGTCACGCTGGCAGGGTTGGTCTTCCTGGCCTTCCTGGACTGGTTGCTGGTGGAGTGGTTCTGGGACCCGCACGTGCTGCCCGAGTCGCTGCCCGCCGTGGGCACGTATGCAATCGGCTGGTCCAACGTGAGCTCGATGGTGTTCATGCTGCTGAACTATGTGGTGGCAGCCGCCATCTACTTCGGCTTCAGCGCCTACCGCCGCCGCCAGGGCATCGATGTGGAAAAGATCTACAAGGAAATACCGGTCGAGTAGCTTTTGGAGCTGTGATGCACCTGCCTGAGAAGGCAGGTGCATCCGGTGGCCCCCGCCCTCAAGCGTAAGCCTTTACCCGTTCTTAACAGGGCCGAGTTGACTGCGGGTATCGGTAATGCTACAATCATTAGAGGATTTTAATGTCCAGGAGAATGCATCCGGGGCTCCCGGCTGTAAAACATACAAGGATTTACCGGGTGGCAGAACCGCGATGGCATGATCGGAGGTGACCCGAAAAGACCTGATGATGCGAGGTTGTTGCTAAGTCTCCACAAACACACTTTGTAAGGAGTTAAGGAGAGATATGCGCACCAATAAGCTCGTTACCCAGTTGCTTGGACTACTCCTCGTAGGGGCCTTCGTACTATCGGCTTGCGGTACTGCTGCAACCCCAACCGCCGCGCCCAGCGGTGGCGGCGCTGCGGGTGGCACCGACCTGGCTATGCAATACAAGGACCTTGTCGCCGCCTGCAAACAGGAAGGCATGCTGACCCTGATCGCCACGCCGCGCTCATGGGCCAACTATGGCGATATCTTCGATCTGTTCGAGAAAACCTCGGGCGTGAAGATCAACTCTCTGGACGAGAACGCCGGCTCCGCTGACGAACTGGCAGCTATTGAGGCCAACAAGGGCAACAAGGGTCCGCAGGCTCCTGACATCGTCGATGTCGGCTATGCCTACGGCAAGACCGGCAAGGATGCCGGCGACTACCAGCCGTACAAGGTCACGACCTGGGACAAGATTCCGGATAAGGTGCTTGGTATTGCCTCCAAGGATCCCGATGGTTATTGGACCGGCGGTTACTATGGCGTGATGGCGATGGAAGTCAACGACGCGGTCGTGAAGAACCCACCCGCCAATTGGTCTGACCTGCTGAAGCCCGAGTACAAGAACCAGGTCGCTCTTTCCGGCGATCCGCGCAGCTCGAACCAGGCTATACAGTCTGTGTATGCTGCGGCCCTCGGCAACGGCGGCACGCTCGACAACGCTCAGCCCGGCCTCGACTTCTTCAAGAAGCTGAACGATGCCGGTAATTTCGTGCCCGTGATCGCAAAGTCCGGTACGAATGCTCAGGGTGCCACCCCGATCGCGTTGGCCTGGGACTATCTGGCCTTCGGCGATAAGGACACCTTCGCTGGCAACCCGGCCATCACGGTCGTATATCCGAATCCCACGATTGCGAGCATGTATGTCCAGGCGATCAGTGCCTACGCCCCGCACCCCAACTGCGCCAAGCTGTGGATGGAACTACTCCACTCTGACCAGGGCCAGCTGGCTTGGATGAAGGGCTATGCCCATGGCGTCAACCAGGCCGATATGGAAGCCCGTGGTGCCATTCCTGCCGACCTGAAGGCCAAGCTCCCTGCGTCCAGCGCCTATGCCTCGGCAGTCGCCCCCACCCCCGATCAGGTCTCTGCTGCCAAGGACCTGATTACCAAGGGTTGGGACACAACTGTCGGAGCGAACGTACAATAGGTCCGCTGTGACCCAGCTAGAAGCTGTAAAGCGGGACGCGCTCAAAGCGCGTCCCGCCTATCACAAAATGTCCTGGGCATGGTTGGGGGTCATGCCCTTCTTCCTGTTTGCGTTCCTGTTCCTGATTTATCCGGCTTCCACTATTGTGATCAGGACCTTCCAGGACTCGCACACACAGGCCTTGACGCTCAAGAACATCATAGGGCTGAACACACCCTTCATCAAGACTGCGTATTGGGTCAGTATCAAGATCAGCGTCGTCACCGCCCTGGGCGGCGGTATCTTCGGCTTCTTCCTCGCGTACTCCGCTGTCCGTGGCGGGCTGCCCAGTTTTATGCGGGGCAGCCTGATGACCTTCTCCGGTGTGGCCTCTAACTTCGCCGGCGTGCCGCTCGCCTTCGCCTTTCTTGCCCTGCTCAGTCCAGCGGGCGTGTTGACCGGCTGGCTGAAAGACATTGGGCTGAATCCCTACGATCATGGCTTCACGCTATATACCTTCTGGGGATTGAGCATTGTATATATGTTCTTCCAGTTTCCCTTGATGGTGTTGATCATCACACCGGCCATTGACGGCCTGCGTCGTGAGTGGCTGGAGGCGTCCGAGAACCTAGGCGCTACTTCTTTCCAATATTGGCGGTACGTGGCACTACCCATTCTATTGCCGTCGCTGCTGGGTACCATGATCCTGCTTTTCGGCAATGCTTTCGGCGCCTATGCGACTGCCTTTGCATTGACGGGTGGACAGATTACACTGGTGACCATTGTCATCGGCGCCCAATTGCGTGGTGACATCCTCAACGATCCCGGCCTGGGTTACTCCATGGCATTTGGGATGGTGATCGTGATGGCCCTGGCGATTACGGGTTACACGATCCTCCAGCGACGGACCGAGAGGTGGTTGCGATGAAAAAGCGCGGTCACATCTGGGCGTGGGTGATCTTTGCCATTGGCATCGTGTACTTCTTCCTGCCGCTTCTGGCAACATTCCTGTTTTCTTTGAAGGCGCGGCTAGGCGTTCTCAGTTTCCAGGCCTATGAGAACGTCTTGCGCGATCCGGCCTTTGTTCGCAGCTTCTCGTATTCAGTGTTGTGGGCCACGCTGACGATCATCTTTGGCATCCTGTTGTTTGTTCCCACAGCGTACTGGGTGCGCCTGCGGGTGCCGCAGGCCCGCACGGCCGTTGAGTTCATCACATTGCTGCCATTCGTCGTGCCGGCCATCGTCTACGTGTTTGGCCTCGTGCGCACATACAGTCATCCGCCTCTGTTGATCGTGAATAGCCCGTTCTTGCTCGTCGCTGCCTATACGGTTCTCTCCATGCCATACATGTATCGTGCGATCGATACCGGCCTGCGCGCCATCGACGTGCGAACACTGACCGAGGCGGCCCAAAGCCTCGGTGCAAATTGGCCCACGATCCTCTTCCGTATCATACTGCCGAACATTCGGGTCGCCATCCTGAACGGCGCTTTCCTGAGTTTTGCCATTGTGATCGGCGAGTACATCCTGGCCCAATACCTGGCTAAGCCCGCCTTCGGTCCGTATATGGCGGTGCAGGGTCAAAACAAGGCATACGAGCCGGCGGCGCTGGCGATCATCAGCTTCGGGCTGACCTGGGCCTCCATGGGCATCATCGATGCCTTTGGGCGAGGCCGCGGGCAGGGCGCAACCATTGCGGGTGGACATTAAGCACGTCGAGGGTCTGATATGACGCATCTTGCACTCACTGATATTTCCAAGGTATATGCCGGAACCACTGTGGTCCAGGATTTCAACCTGGAGGTCAACAAGGGCGAGTTCGTTTCCTTCCTCGGGCCGTCTGGCTGCGGCAAAACCACGACGCTGCGCATGATCGCCGGCTTCGAGATCCCGACGACAGGCCGCGTGATGCTGGACGACGCCGACATCACGGACAAGGCGCCCAACCAGCGAAACGTCGGGATGGTCTTCCAGGCGTACGCGCTCTTCCCGAACATGACGGTGGCGCAGAACATCGGCTTTGGCATGCAGATCCACAAGGAGTCGAAGGAAGCCATCAAGCAGCGAGTGGAGGAAATGTTGGCCCTGATCCACCTGGAAACCAAGGGCAACAGCTTCCCGAGCCAACTTTCCGGCGGCCAACAGCAGCGCGTGGCCTTGGCCCGTGCGCTGGCGAACCGGCCTCAAGTCCTCCTATTGGATGAGCCCCTGTCCGCACTGGATGCCAAGATCCGCGTAAGCCTCCGCCAGGAGATCCGCTCCATCCAGAAAAAGCTCGGCATCACCGCCATCTACGTGACCCATGACCAGGAAGAAGCTCTGTCGATCTCCGACCGCATCGTGGTGATGTCCGGCGGCAAGATGGAGCAGGTCGGGACGCCGTTCCAGATCTACAATTTCCCCGAGACAGCCTTCGTTGCCAATTTCGTCGGTACACTGAACACGGTGAAGGCCGAGGTGGTCGACCCGGCGAAGAAACTGCTCCGCATGGATGGTGTGCAATTGGAAGCGGCGGAAGGACTGGATGGGAAGGGTAAGGGCGATGAGGTCACGCTAGCGATCCGCCCCGAGCGCATCACCTTCGCCTCGGTGGAGGAGAAAGCCAACATCTTCGACTGCACCATCGAAAACATCACGTTCCTAGGCTCGATCGTGCGCATCCAGGTGTTGGCCGGCAGCAACAAGTTCTTCCTGGATACGTTCAACAACCCGTTCCTCGAGCTGCCGAAGATCGGCGCCAAAGAGCAGATCAGCTGCTCCAAGGAGGCTGTGCTGATCTTGAAGTAACGGTGGTCTATTGCCCGCGTTCGATCCGGAAGGGCGGGTCGCATCGTGAGCCCAACCGGTTTGGGGTTTGCGACAGGAGGCGCCTGCTTCAAACCCCAAATCGGCTGCATCCAGTCTATCGTCTCGCTCAAAGACGGGCCAGGCCCGTCGCTTTGTTTCTTTGCGTGCAGAAGTGCGGATATCCTTTCATCGCTGACCGGGTCCTACTCAGGCTGACGGGAGCTGCCGTGCGGGATGGTAAATACCCTGAATGCGCCCTGGCGTTCGGACCGCTTTCAGATGTTAGGGTTGTTCATCGACACGTAATCATAAGAACGCTACTCCACCCTTGGAGGGGTCCCAATGTTCCGTCGTTTTCAGAAACGAGAAAATGTCTTTATCAAGCTGGTGCACGATCAGGCCGCGCTGACCCTGGAGGGCCTCGAGGCGCTCAAAATGTACCTGGACACGCGCGATGAGGCGGCCTCTGCCTTGCTCAAATCGAAGGAGAAGGAAGCCGATGAGGCCCGCCGTATCCTGATCGACGAGCTCAACAAGACCTTCGTGACGCCCTTCGACCGGGAGGATATCTTCGCCCTTTCCCGCACGATCGACGACGTGCTGGACTATGCCTACAGCACCGTGACCGAGATGGAGATCCTCAAGGTCCCGCCCACGCCCTACATGGTGCGGATGGCCTCGCTATTGCGAGACGCGGCCCAGGAGCTGGCCATGGCGGTAGCCCAATTGCAGGACCACCCGGCTGTCTCCAACGATCACGCCCAGCGCGCCAAGGCGCTCGAGAACCGCGTGGAGGACGTGTACCGCGAAGCCCTGGCCGACCTGTTTAGCGGCGCAGAAGATATCAAGCATGTCGTGAAGATGCTCAAGATGCGCGAAGTCTACCGCCACCTGAGCAACGCTGCCGACCGCGGGGATGAAGCAGCGAACGTCATTGCAGATATTGTAGTTAAGCTGGCATAGCCGGGAGTCTCTCCATGACTCCTGAACTCATCGCGGTCATTGTCCTCGCACTGGCCTTCGACTTTCTCAACGGTATTCACGATTCCAGTAATGTCGTGGCAACGATGATCTCATCCCGCGCATATTCGCCGCGGGTTGCGCTGGGGGTCACGGCGCTGGCTAATTTTGTCGGTCCGCTGATCTTTGGCGTGGCCGTAGCCGAGACCATTGGTAATGAAGTGGTGTATGCGCACGCGATCACCGTTACCGTCATTCTTGCCGCGCTGTCCAGCGCCATCCTCTGGAACCTGCTGACCTGGTACTTAGGGTTTCCAAGCAGTTCTTCGCATGCCCTCATCGGCGGCATTATCGGCGCCGTGGCAATCGGTGCTGGATTGCAGGCCATCAAGCCGAACGGCGTACTGAAAGTGTTTATTCCTTTGTTCACGTCGCCCCTCATCGGGTTCGCCGTTGGCTTCCTTCTTCTCAGGCTCACCCTTCTGCTGAGCTGGAGCGCTACACCGCGCATTAATTCGGTCTTCCGCCGCAGCCAGCTCTTTACGGGGCTAGCCTTGGCGCTCAGCCACGGTACAAACGACTCTCAGAAGACCATGGGTATCATCACCTTGGCTTTGGTAACCGGCGGTGTTCTCAAGACATTTGCCGTACCGCAGTGGGTCATCGTTGCGTGCGCCAGCATGATTGCACTGGGCACTGCTGTTGGAGGTTGGCGCCTAATCCGGACCTTGGGTGCCAAAATTTTCAAGATTCGCCCTGTAGATGGGTTCTGTTCTCAATTTGCATCTGCTGGTGTTATCCTGGCGGCTTCGCTCAGCGGCGGTCCGGTGAGTACGACGCAGGTTGTGAGCTCGTCCATCATGGGCGTGGGAACGGGGGAGCGGGCCAACAAGGTCCGCTGGGGAGTGGCCCAGGAAATTGTGATGGCCTGGTTGTTCACCGTGCCGGTTGCGGCTCTCATGGCAGCCGGAATCTATTGGGTGTTGGCGAGGTTCATCGCTCCCTAGCCCGGATCACATCGGTGCTGGCTGGTTTCCTCCACTGAGAAGCGTGCTCTGCTGCACATATGGGAAAAGTCATTTTCATACTATCCGATGGTCTACGCTATGACACGGCGGTTGCCGGTATGGGTTTCCTGGGCCACCTGGTCGAGGCGCGACTGGCGACTCTCTACAAGGTGGTGGGCGAGCTGCCCAGCATCTCCCGGCCGATGTACGAGACATCACAGACCGGCTTGCCCTCGAGCGAACACGGCATCGTCTCCAATGCCATCGTGCGCCGCTCAACCAAACCCAATGTGTTCCAATGTGCAGTACAGGCCGGCAAGATCACGGCAGCGGCCGCCTACTGGTGGTTCTCAGAGCTGTATAACCATGCTCCGTACGACAGGATCCAGGACCGGGAGGTCGACGACGACTCGTTGCTGATCCAACACGGGCGCTTCTATACCGAGGACGAGTTCCCCGACGTGGACCTCTTTGCCACGGCCGGCATGCTGGCGCGCCGTTTCAGGCCGCACTACCTGCTCCTGCACCCGATGGGAATGGACTACGCAGGCCAAACTTTTGGAGCGGATTCTCCACAATACCGGACGCACGCAACCCGGCAGGACGCCTGGCTGGCGCCGTACCTCACCGAGTGGCTCAGCGATGGCTACACTATCCTGGTGACCGGCGACCATGGCATGAACGTCGACGGACACCATGGCGGCACGACAGCCGACGTGCGGGAAGTGCCGCTGTATCTGATGTATCCAGATCGGCCCGGCAAAGGAGACACCGGGCAGGTCATCTCCCAGCTGCGGATCGCGCCGACCCTGTGCAGCCTGCTTGGCGTCCCCATCCCGGAATCCATGAAGCACCCGCCCCTGGACGAGTAGGCGTCACGGACGGCAGGCCGCGTGCTGTCATCCGCCCGCATCTGAAGATACCCCAGGCATCCACCTGGGGTATTGCGTTAGAAGACTGATGCGGGATGTGCGTTTTTTCCCTCTCATATCGTCTGTATTGACATCACTCAGACGGAGGTGGCTCGTGTTGCTTGAAGGACAGAAGATCGCCATCCTGGTTGCAGAAGGGGTCGAAGACCTGGAGTACTTCGTGCCGTTCATGCGGCTGCAAGAGGAAGGCGCTCAGGTACTGACCGCCGGGCTGGAGCGGAAACCGGTTCGCGGGAAGAACGGGCTTTCGATCCTTCCGGACACGCTCATCGACGACCTGCGTGAGGAGGAACTCAGCGGGTTGGTGATCGCCGGCGGCTGGGCGCCGGACAAGCTTCGCCGTCACGCGGCCGTGACCGGATTAGTGAAGAAGGTCGATGCCGCAGGTAAACCGCTCGGTATTATCTGTCATGGCGGCCTGGTGGCGATCTCGGCAGGAATTGTGAGAGGCCGCCGCGCCACCGGTTCGCTCGGCATAAAGGATGACCTGATCAATGCCGGGGCCGTGTGGACAGATGAACCGGCCGTCCGTGAAGGCAACCTCGTCTGGGGCCGTGTGGTCGCCGATATCCCGGCTTTTTGCCGCGAACTGGTGGCCGCGCTTGCCGAGCGCCAACCGGCCCGGTCGCGATCCAAGAGCATGGCATAGAAGCGGCACGCTTTTAAGACCGTTCAACCGCTTTAGATTCATGTGGAAGGAGAACCTTATGGCCGAATTTACGAAACCCTCTGACCAGGAACTGCGCGCCAGGCTCACGCGTGACCAGTACGAGGTTACGCAGCATGAAGGCACCGAGCCGCCGTATCGCAACCAGTATTGGAACAACCACAGTGCGGGGATCTACGTGGATGTTGTATCCGGCGAGCCGCTCTTTAGCTCCATCGACAAGTATGATTCGGGCACGGGGTGGCCGAGCTTCACCCAGCCACTAGAACCCAAAAACGTCACCACGCGCACCGACTTCAAGCTGCTGCTGCCGCGCACCGAGGTGCGTTCGAAGCTTGCGAATTCGCACCTGGGACATGTCTTCAATGACGGGCCGGCGCCCACGGGATTGCGCTATTGCATGAACTCCGCCGCGCTGCGGTTCATCGGCGCCGAGGATCTCGAGAAAGAGGGCTATGGCCAGTACCGCGGCCTGTTTGCCGATGAAGAGCCGAAAGGATAGAGCCTGCCGGCTCTCGCAGTGCGGCTGGCGGCGCGAATAGCTGCAGCGAAGTCCGGGATCGGAAGATTCCGAACTTCCGGTTATTGCAGCCCTTACATCTTCAGGAATTCCAGGAGCTTGTAGATCATGAAGGCCGGCCAAAACAGCGCCTTGAAGAAGCCAATGGCTCCGCTCTGGAGATCGGTTGCGTGGCCGATGTAGTACACCATCGCGCCGATGAGGCCGATGCCGTACACGGCGTCGGAGGCGCTGTGATGCACGACCCTGGGGTGGGATAGCGGTGTGCTCGGCAAGTCTGTCTGTGCAGTCATTGTTGGCTCCTCAGAACGCTGATGGGTGTTGCTCCGTGAGGTCACAATTACTCTTACGAGGTTCACGCTCGCCAGGATGCAGCTTGCTGCGGCGCAAATGTGAAGA
This sequence comes from Anaerolineales bacterium, assembly GCA_035498395.1. Lineage (GTDB taxonomy): Bacteria > Chloroflexota > Anaerolineae > Anaerolineales > Villigracilaceae > Fen-1038. The sequence goes on along the minus strand of DATKAF010000056.1, from coordinate 911 downwards.
AGATCTCCCGCCTGCTCCAGTTTGCGGCCTGGCATCGTGCAACGGAGAAGTCATGAGCGACCAGACGAGGGCACGCCATGCCGCGAATCAGCTCTCTCCTGGATCAACTTCGCCACCAGGCCGGTCCAACCGGTCTGGTGGCTTGCGCCCAGCCCGGCGCCGGTATCCCCATGGAAGTATTCGTAGAACGGGATGTAGTCGCGCCAGTGTGGATCGTTCTGAAAAACCTCATTGGCGCCGAACACCGCCCTGCGGCCATCTGCATCGCGCCGGAAGATGTCGATCAGCCGGTCCGATAGATCCTCGGCAACCTGCTGCAGGCTGACGAGATCTCCCGAGCCGGACGGCGATTCGACCAGGAAGTCATCGCTGTAGTAGTGGTGGAATTCCCGCAGCGCCTCGATGATCAGATAGTTGACCGGGAACCAGACCGGCCCGCGCCAATTCGAGTTGCCGCCAAACAGCCCGCTATCGGACTCACCGGGCACATATTTCACCTCATATGCAGACGCGTCCACACGCAGGACGTACGGCTGCTGCTCGTGGAACTTGGAGAGCGCCCGGACGCCGTACGGGGAGAGGAACTCGGCTTCATCCAGCATGCGGTGCAGGACGCGCTTCATCCGGTGTCCCCGGAGAATGGCGAGCAGCCTGCGCTCCTCCATGCCCGGCTCCTTCCAGCGCGAAACGAGACTCGCCAACTTGGGCCGGTGCTCGAGGAACCACTCCAGGCGCTTCCGGAATTCAGGCAGTTGGTCGAGGAGAGATGGCTCCATGGTTGTTACCGCGAACAGAGGGATCAGCCCTACCATGGAGCGGACTTTGAGCTGAACGTTCTGCCCATTCTGGCGGTGCAGCACATCGTAGAAGAACTCGTCATCCTCATTCCACAGCGAGATGCCTTCCCCGGC
>DATKAF010000055.1:0-6740 GCA_035498395.1 Anaerolineales bacterium | reverse complement strand
CCCTCGGTTCGGTACGGCTCCTTGAACGTGGAAACATCGAACCAGCCCTCGGCCCGCGCCTTCTCGCCCACCATGCCGGCCGCGTCACTGATGATGCCGTCTACGAGCACGACCTCCGCGCCCGCCATGCGGCTCTCCGCCACGTTGGCACGCGGCGTGTCTTTCGGCATGTAGATCAGTGCCTGCATCCCGGCGCGGGCCGCATACGCGGCCATCGCACCGCCTGCGTTGCCGGCGGTGGGGATAATGACTTTCTGGATGCCCAGTTCCTTTGCGCGCGACACTGCCGCAGCAAGCCCCCGTGCCTTGAAGGACCCGGTGGGATTCATGCTCTCGTCCTTCACGAATACATGGATCAGGCCCAGTCCATCGCCGATGCGCGGCAGGTGCAGCAAGGGCGTATCCCCTTCCCCCAGCGAGATGATGTGCCGCGCCTCTCGCACAGGCAGCAGCTCGCGCCACCGCCACATGCCGCGCGGCCTCCGCCGCAGCGCGTCACGGTCGACGCGTGAACGCACCGCCTCCAGATCGTAGCGGGCCAGCAACGGCGACTGGCACTCCCGGCAGAACGTGTGGACATCGTCAGCCTGATAGATGGCCCCGCATCCGGCGCACTCCAGCCTGGCAAGGAACGATGTTGCGCTGTCTTCTGCCTTGCCGGCGATAGTCATAATATGTCCTCTGGCTTTGATAATTGCATAAGGCGGGTTTCTAAAAGTCCACCCATTGTAACAGCGTGCTGGTCGGTATGGCTCCCCAAGGACGGAGCAGGCAAGTCGTCTGCTACCGGTCACCGGCCTCAGACGGCTCCGTGCACGTTAGGTCTCCGACGGTGCAAAGCCCTCCACCCTGGCCCACAGCTCCCGGATGTTGATGGGTTTCGACATATAGACATCGCAGCCGGCCTGGAGTGCCTTTTCGGCATCGCCTTTCAGAGCATTCGCTGTGATCGCAATGATCGGGACATAGCTAAGCTCAGGCTTGCCGCTGGAGCGCAAGCGCCGGGCGACCTCGTAACCGTCAATGTCTGGCAGATTGATATCCAAGAGGACTACGTCCACCTTCTCGTTTGTTGCCATCGAAAGGCCTTCCATCCCATCTTTGGCTTCGAGCAGCCTGTAGCCTCGCGAAACCAGCACACGTTTCACCAGCAGCATATTGTCGGGATTATCTTCGATGTACAGGATGTTCTTCGGCATCATTCACTACCTCTGTTCTTCGATTTTCTCTCGAGCCGCCCCACAGCCGGTGTGGCGCACCATCTACTCTCGAGCCTTCTCCTCGATCACGTGTATTACTTGATCGACAAACTTGCGGGGCTGCAGTGCCCCCTTCTGGTAAAGCGCCTCGATATGGCCGTTCAGCCGCTTCCGCTCCTCGGCAGTAATATCTTTCGCGCTGACCACCACAATGGGTATGTCCCGCGTCCGCGGATCAAGGCGTAATTCCTCCACTAGGCCAAAGCCGTCGATGCCCGGCATCATCAGGTCCGTCACGATCAGGTCGGGCCGGGTTTGGCGGGCCTGCGCCAGGCCCTCCCATCCGTCCCGGGCAACGAACAGCCGGTAGGATTTGCGGGCTTCCAGGAGCCGGCGCATCAGCAAGGCATCGTCGTGGTTATCGTCGATCAGCAGGACCGATGTCGTCCGCTCGTCCAGGTTCTCCAGCGCGGCCTGCAGGCCCTCGCGCGGCGCAGGAGCCGGAGACTCCCCCAGGTTAATGTCTACAGTGAAATGCTCGCCGAGTACGTGCTTCTCGACCGGGAACGTATGCCCGGTGCAGTTCAAAACAACGGTCTCGGAGGCGGCCAATACCCCCTGGTTGATGAGCTTCTCCAATCCGGCGAACGCCACGGCCGTGGCCGGCTCGACTGCCGTTCCTTCGGCCTTGGCGAGCGAGCGCATGGCCGAAAAGGCAGCCGCGTCGGAGACCTCCTCCATGACGCCGCCAAATTCGTCGGTCAGGGTCCATAAATACGTGTAGGTCTTGCCCGGGTCTCCTGTCGAGAGCACGGTGATGCGGGTATCCGGGATCACGGGCTCCGCTGTGTCGCGGCCGGCCTTGTAGGCTTTGACCATCGGCGCGCATCCTTCTGCCTGGATGATTGCCAGCTTGGGGACGCGGTCAATCAGGCCCATCGCATGCAGCTCTTTGAAGCCCTGGAACACACCAAGGGGGCCAAGTCCCCCGCTGACTGACTGAACATACCAGTCTGGGCCGCGCCAGCCTAGTTGTTCGACGATCTCATAGGCGATAGTCTTCATCGAATCGCGCGACGGAATCGAGCCCGCGCCATGGTCCAGCACGAGGTGGCGCCTCTGGGCGAACTCGGCCGCGATCTGCTTGGTCTGATCGTAGTTGCCGCTGACGCGGATCACCTCGGCCCCGAAGAGGGCGGCCTCGCGCAGCTTCTCGGACGGAACCAGGCTCGTCATGAAGACCCACAGCTTGATGCCCGCTCGCGCGCAGGCAGCCGCGTACGCCACAGCCGCATTGCCGGTGGAGGCGATCACCGCCTCGCGTACTCCCCCTTCCAGCATGGCTGCCACCGCGACCGCAGCCTGGCGATCCTTGAACGAGCTTGTCGGTGCATACCGCTCGTCTTTGACGTAGAGGGATGGCCGTCCGGCCCCGCGTGCGAAATGCTGCGGTGCCCACAGCGGCGTACCTCCCACAGGTTGCAGGTCCAGCGAACCCGGATTGGCGACAGGCAGCACATCCTGATAGCGCCACAAAGTACTTGGTCGCCCGGGCAGACCGCGCAGGATTTCCCGCTTGAAAGCAGCGTAGTCATAACGCGCTTCCAGCCAGCGTGAGCCGCATCGGTGGCAGCACGCGGCCACGAAGGCCTCATAGGGCTGCTGCGCGCCGCAGGAAACACATTCGAGGTATTTCGGCCAGGCCATGCTACTTCACTCGCTTCTCAACAAGCTCGGCGATCTGCGCTTCGAGCGGCAGCTCAACAAAGAACGTCGATCCCTCGCCCGGAATGCCTTTGCTTTCGGCCCACAGCCGGCCTCCGTGCATCTCCACCAGCCGCCGGCTGATGGGCAGGCCAAGGCCTGTGCCGCCCGTTTTGCGGGTTGTGGAGGTGTCGATCTGGGCAAATTCCTGGAAGATGGTATCCAGCTTATCGGGCGGGATGCCCATTCCGGTGTCCTTCACCGTGATCAGCGCTGCCCCTTCACCCTGCCGCCGCGCATGGATTCGGATCTTTCCCTGGTTATCCGTGAACTTGATGGCGTTGTTCACCAGGTTGATCATGACCTGCTGCACGCGCGTCCGATCCGCCAGCAGGCTGACATCCGCGTCTGAGTCGGCATCGACGCGCACATCGAGCTTCTTTTCATCTGCAAGAGTGGAGGTAATGCTCAGTACCTCCTCCAGCACATCCTTCACCACGAACTGTTCGGGCGACAGGTTCATCCGGCCCGCTTCGATCTTCGCCATGTCGAGCACGTCATTGATCAGGTGCAGCAAGTGCTGCCCGTTCTTCTGGACAAGCTGCAGATCGGTGCCCATGTTCTCGGTCAAAGGCCCGTCCAGCTCCGCAAGCATCACGTCCGCGAAGCCGAGGATGGAGTTGAGCGGCGTCCGAAGCTCATGGCTCATGTTCGCCAGGAAGGACGATTTCAGGCGGTCCAGCTCGCGCAATTGGGCCACGGTTGCCGCCTGCTCTACGTATAACCGGGCGTTCTGAAGGGCAACCCCCACCTGGGATGCCAGCGTAGTGTAGATGCCGGCATCTCCCTGGGTAAAGCCGCTGGCCCGTTCCGATTGAACGCTGAACACGCCGAGAAGTTGATCGCCGACGATCATTGGCACGGCCATCTCGCCCCGCGTGTGCGGCAGCGACGGATTCACGACGAAGCCCGGCTCGTTCTGTACATCATTGGTAATGATCGCCCTCCGCTCACGAGCGGAACGCGCTACCAGGGATTGCTCCGAGTCGAAGGGCACCGAATGCTGCTCTGCGACCATCTGACAGCCCACCTCGCCCGCGCCGGCTGCCAGCAGCAGCGTCTTCCAGGAATCATTGGCGAGATAAATGCTGGCGTGGTATACACCGAAGCGCTGCTTCGTAAGATCCACGATGGTTTGCAGCAGGCTGTCCGGGTCGAGCACTTTGGAGGTCGTCGTGCTGAGCTCTGTGACCGCCTCCATCTCGTGCGCGCGCTTCTCGTTCTGTTGAGAGAGCCGGAGCGTTTCGATATGCGTACTGGCCTGCGTCGCAACGGCCGCAATGAGGTCGCTGGCTTCAGCCGGAACATCGCTCCAGCCCGCCAGGGCCAACTGACCGACTGCTTCTCCGCGCACCGTTAGTGGCTGCACGATATTGACCTGTTGTGCCACCGGCGCCTCATCCAAAGGCACGACCCGATTGGAGTCGTAGAGGAAGCCGAAGGCTGTCTCGTCCGCCCCGGTGACGTACGCGTCCCAACTCTCACGGCTCAATCTTCGAGTGGCCTCTTCCGCCTCTGCGCGGGCTCGGGATGCATCTGCCAGCAGCCGGATGTTCTCCACCTGCTGTGCGATCTGGCGCGCGACCGCCGCCACGACTTCCCGATCGTCGCCTGAAAGCGGGTGGGACGGCTCCGTCTTTATGTAGATCTGGCCCACTTGCTCTTCCATTACATGCAGCGGTTCGTGGAAGCCGGAATTGGCGGGAAGCCCTTCCGTGTAGGGTTGAACGTCTGCCTCGTCATAGGCGTAGCCAATACGTTCACTCTGGTGGATGGCATCCAGGTACGATTCCCAGCCTTCATGAATGAACCGGCGGGTGGATGCTTCGGCCTCGACGCGTGCCCGCTCGGTGGCAGCCAGGAGCCGCAGGTTTTGGATCTGCAGCGACGCTTGCTGGGCGACGGCGTTGGTCAGGTTCATGTCTTCCGGCGTCAGAGGCCGGCCCGGTTCCTGCTGTACCCGTAACTCGCCAATAGCTTGGTCTCCGGCAGTCAGCGCGGCCTGGATGTCCCCGTCCACACCAGATCGGAGGGAGCCGGGATCCCGGACCGGCTCCACTTTCCCCTCTTTGTAGGCAAAGCCCACGCGGTCGCTCTCGTAGATCAGCGCAGGACGGGCGCGGCCCGGCTCTCCCTTGGGTTCGGCGGCTGCCAGTTCCTGCTGCGCAGGCTCAGCCTTCTCGCTTTCCCGGATTTCCGTCTCCAGTTTGAGCAGGCGGGCGCGTAGCGCTTCCAGCTCGTTATGGACGGCGGGCGTGCTGTCCATGGGGGATGCAGCCAGTCGATTAAGCTCAGCGAAGAGCGCGCTCAACCGTTGACGATATCTTTCAGTTGCCTCAGTGACCATGGTTCAGAGCCTTCCGGATCGATGCCTGAGAAGTTCGGACGTACACACGGTTCCCATTTCAGTCGTTCGGGTCAATCGGTGGCAGCGTGCGCCCGTTCCTTTGTGCCCAACTGAGCGATGGTAAGCGGTGCGTGCAAGGCACGGCCCAATTCGCGCGCAGCGATCTGCAGGACCGCCTCGACCGATGTGGCGCTTTGGATCTTCTGGCCGATGACATTCAAGGCCGTTTCTCGCTCGGCCTGGCGCTGCGCAAGTGTGAAGGTGCGGGCATTCTGCACCGCAACGGCGATCTGAGCCGCAAGAGTGGTCTGGATGCGGACGTCTTCAAGGCTGAAGTGGTCGGTTTCGTTGGATTGGACGTCGAATACACCCATCACCCTGTCGCCCACGATCATGGGCACGGCCAGTTCAGATTGCGTCTCTGGCAGCGACGGGTGCGGCATGAAGCTCGGATCACTTCTCACATCGTTCACGATGACGCCTTCACGGCTGCGGGCTGCACGTGCAACGAGCGATTGCTCCTGATGAAGCGGGATCGACCGCCCTTCCGCAACCATCGTCTTGCCGACATCGCCGGCCCCTGAGGCGAGCTTCAGCGTGTCACCGGCTTCATCGAGCAGATAGATGTGGGCATGGTACAGTCCGAAGCTCTGTTTGGTCAGTTCGACCACTTCCTGCATCAGCCGATCGGCATCCATCATGGTCGCAGCTGCCGTGCTCACCCGGGCAGCCAGCTCCAATTCGGTGGCGCGCTTGGCCAGTGCCGCTTCGGCCAGTTTTCGCTCGGTGATATCCTGGTTGGCGCCGTAGTAGCGCAGAATGTGCCCTTCGTCGTCGCGGTCGATATGCACGCTGACCGAGATGTATCCCATGCCTCCGTCCGCGTAGGCGACCCGGTGCTCGAGTTGAGTGCTGTAGTGCTTGTCCGTGGAGGACAGCGCCTTTTCAATGGCCGCACCCACCACCGGCAGATCTTCCGGGTAAACCAGCCGCTCGGCATACTGAGCCGAGGACATCTGGTACCCGCCTTCGCGTTCGGCGGTGGTATGGAAGATCTTGTAGAAGTGATCGTTGAAGGTGAAGATATCCTTCTCTACATCGTATTCCCAGTTTGCCAGCTTGGCGATGTCGAGCGCTTCGGAGAGCAGCGCGGCTGCGTGCTCCGCGCGCTCCTGCTCTGCTTTGATCGCTTCCTCGGCGAGCTTTCGCTCGGTGATATCCTGGTTGGCGCCGTAGTAGCGGAGGATGTGCCCTTCGTCGTCACGGTCGATATGTACACTGACCGAGATGTATCCCATCCCTCCGTCTGCGTAGGCGACCCGGTGCACCAGCTCGGTGCTATAGTGCTTGTCAGTCGAGGCGAGAGCCTTCTCGATGGCCGCACCCACGACAGGCAGATCTTCGGGGTAGACCAGCCGCTCGGCATACTG
>DATKAF010000054.1:0-8558 GCA_035498395.1 Anaerolineales bacterium | reverse complement strand
CTTCCCGCACATATCGAATCTCAGCCTCAACCTCGCCATCGTCCTGCGGGATGCCAAGGGCAATGAACGCTTTGCCCGCCTCAAGGTCCCCGACACCCTCCCCCGCCTGATCGCCCTGAAGCGCTCCTCGGGCGGCACTCGCAAGGATGGGACCATCGCCCGCCATCATTACTTCGTCTGGCTGGAGCAGGCCATCGCCGCCAATGTGGAGATGCTCTTCCCCGGCATGGAGGTCGTCGAGGTCCATCCCTTCCGCGTTATCCGCGACGCCGATGTGGAGATCCAGGAGATCGAGGCCGAAGACCTGCTGGAGACCATGCAGCAGAGCATGCGCCGCCGCCGGTTTGGCTCCGTCGTCCAGGTCGCCGTGTACGACTCCATGCCTGCCGGTGTCCGCAGCCTGCTCATCGAGAACCTCGAGGTCGGCCCCACCGACCTGTTCATCCAGGCCAAGCCGCTGGGGCTGGCAAGCCTGTGGCAGCTCTACAAGGATGTGGAGCGGCACGACCTGAAGTATCCGCCCTATATCCCGCGTCCGCTGCGCGCCTTCCGCGAGGTCGAGCTGGCGGAAGACATCTTCGCCGCCATCCGGGAGAAAGACCTGCTGGTCCACCATCCCTACGACAGCTTTGGCCCGGTGATCGACTTCATCAACGCCGCCGCTCGCGATCCGCAGGTGCTCGCCATCAAGCAGACCCTCTACCGCGTCGGCTCCAATGCGCCGGTCGTGCAGGCGCTGCTGGAGGCCACCGAGCATGGCAAGCAGGTCGCCGTGCTGGTCGAGCTCAAGGCCCGTTTCGATGAAGAGAGCAATATCGGCTGGGCCCAGACGCTGGAGCAGGCGGGCGTCCATGTGGTCTACGGCGTCGTCGGTCTCAAGACCCACTGCAAGGTCTGCATGGTCGTCCGCCGCGAGGGCGACGGCATCCGCCGCTACGTCCATCTCGCCACCGGCAACTACAATGAGCAGACCGCCACCGCTTATGAAGACATCGGCATGTTCACCTGCGACGAGGCCATCGGCGCCGATGCCACCGATCTCTTCAACTTCCTGACCGGCTACTCTTCCCAGGCGAACTATCGCAAGCTGCTGGTCGCTCCCATCAACCTGCGCAAGCAGCTGGAAGCGCTCACCAAGCGCGAGATCGAGCATGCCCGCAAGGGCGTGCCCGCCCGCCTGGTCTTCAAGACCAATGCCCTGGTCGACCCGCGCATGATCGAGCTTTTCTACGAGGCTTCGCAGGCTGGCGTCAAGGTCGATCTGCTCGTGCGCGGCATCTGTTGCCTCAAGCCCGGCATCAAGGGCATCAGCGAGAACATCCGCGTTCTGAGTGTGTTGGGCCGCTACCTAGAGCACAGCCGCATCTACTACTTCTGCAACGGCGGCAAGGAAGAGATCTACCTCGGCAGCGCGGATATTATGCCGCGCAATCTCAACCATCGCGTCGAGGTGGTCTTTCCCGTCCAGGATGCCGGCATGTTGCGCTATTTGCGCGACCACGTGCTCCAATCCTATTTCAAGGACCACTCCCAGGCGCGCATCCTTCAGTCGGATGGCACGTATAAGCGCCTTCAGCCGAAAGCCAGCGACACGGGCCTCGGCGTTCAGGACTGGCTGATGAGCAAGCCCTGGAAGGACAAGGGCTAGGACCGCGCACTGACCGGAACGCCCGCGCCGCTTATGTTGCCGGGCGCTTGGATTACTTCAGCCTGTCGCGGCATCCAGCAACCCTCCGTAATAACCAATGCTGAAGTTGCCAGAGCCATGGCTTTCCAGCATGTCGCCCCAGGGAGTGTAGCCCGCGGAGTAGGTGATCTCGGCCGTGCCCCCTACTAGGATGGGCTCTGGCGACCATCCCTTGTTGCTGGATACCATGCGCCATTCCCCGATCTCCTTGAATCATTCGCCCCTCGCTAGTCGGCGAGGGGCGGAGATTGCTGCGCCTTGGTCTCGACCCCCGGAATAGCGCCGGGGACTTCATACGGGTCGAGAAGGACACTCGACCCTAATCGACCAGTGGCAAACGACTATAGACTTTAGTGGATATACGGCTTCAGCACGTCCCGCGATAGATAGAAACCGCGTTTGACCACTTCCTCGTTGCCTTCGAACGAGCGGTCCTCGTGTTCGATGCTGATCACGTAGTCATAGTGGACAGCCGTCAGCGCCGCGATGAACTTCCGCCAGTCCACGTCGCCCAGTCCGGGCAGTCGCGGCACCTGCCAGCCCATCCCGAGCGAGAGCACCCCGTTGTTGTACAGGCCTTCTGGGTCGATGTGCATATCCTTGGCATGCACATGAAAGATGCGGCTCGCAAAGTCCCGCACCACCCGCTCGTAGTCGATCATTTGCCAGACCAGGTGCGAGGGGTCAAGGTTCAAGCCGAAGTTGTCGTCCGGGATGATCTCCCACATCTTGCGCCACGTGGCGGGCGTGTTCGCCAGGTTGTCGCCGCCCGGCCATTCGTCGAACGAGAAGATCATCGGGCAGTTCTCGATGGCGATCTTCACCCCGTGGTCCTTTGCGAACTTCACGATCGGCGGCCAGACCTTCGCATACTCCTCCAGGTTCGCCGGGACGGTCTTGGTCCTGTCCTTGCCGGTGAACGTGCCGACCACCGGCACTTCGAGCAGCGCCGCCCCCTCGATGACCTTCTTCAAGTGCTCGATCACGATCTCGCGGTGCTCCGGCTCCGGGTGCAGTGGGTTCGGATAGTATCCGAGCGACGAGATGGTCAGGCCGTGATCATCCAGCATCTTGCGGATGTACCTGGCCTTGATCTTGTCCAGCTCGGCGACGTTGACGTGCGTGACGCCTGCGTACCGGCGGGCTGCCTTCTCGTGCGGCCAGCAGGCGATCTCGATCGCCTGGAATCCGCTTTCCGCTCCCCACTGGGCTGCCTGTTCGAGCGTGCTGTCGGGCAATGCCGCTGTAAAGAAACCGAGTTTCATGGAGGTCTCCCGGATGGGCTGGATCGCGCGCTACGTGTGGTTGACCTTCAAACGGCCAAGTTCTTTGCGCGTATCGACCAGCACCTTCGTGTAGTACTTATTATAGGTGCAACAGCCGATTGGCCGTTGCCGAATCAGCAGCTCCAGGCAGTTGTCGCAGGTCGTGCAGTATTTGATTTCCTTCTCCCGCCCCTCCCGAAACTTGAGCGGCAGCAGCGGGTCCGCCAGCGACTGTCGCCCGAGGCCGATCATATCGACGTAGCCCTTCTCGATGTTCGCGGCCCCGTAGGTCAGCAGCGAGCTGTCTTCCTTGGTCACGGCCTCCAGCTTGTGATTGCCCTTGTTAAACACCGAGTAGTTGGAGCCGATGATCACGGTCTCCTTCCTGGCGTTCTCCTTCAGCACCTTCGCAAAGTACTGGTGCAGGTATGCGAAGTATGGGTGGTACTTGTCGGCCTGCGTCAGGCTGATGGTGATCGAGGGGCTGCCTGCCGACTGGATGAAGTACTGCGCGCCGCGCTCCTCGAGCCCTTTGACCAAGTCGATGGGCTCGGTCAGGTCGATGACCGGCGTGTCCGGTCCCGCCGTGCCGAAGCCACCGGGGAAGCCTTCCCACACCGAGATCTTCGAGCCGATCAGGAAGTTCTTGTCCGGGATCACCTTGCGGATGCGCTCATACAGGTCGAAGGCGAACTGCCGCCGGTTCTCCCATGGGCCGCCGTACTTCCACTTGCGCGTGTTGTACGGGCGCAGGATCTGCGATCCGAGATAGCCGTGGCAGAACTTCATGTCGATGCCGTCAGCCCCCGAATCGTACGTGATCCTGGCCGCCAGGACGAAGTCGTCCATGATCTTGTCGAACTCTTCTTCCGTGAACACGTCGGCCTGGAAACCGGGCAGCGGCCTGACCGACAGGCGCTTGGAGAACTCCGGGTTGCTTAGCTCGCCGGAGTGCGTCAGCTGGAAGATGAACAGCGCTTGCGGGTTGAGCTTCTTAAGGTGGCCCACGAAGCGCGTCAGCGCCGGCTGGTTCTGCGGCATGATGAACAGCTGGTTCAGCCGCGAGCGGTTCTTATCCGTGATCGTGATCGCTTCCAGGCTCACCAGCCCCGCCTCACCCCGGAACAGGTTCTCGTACCGCGCGTAGGTCAGGTCGGATGGGTCGCCGTTGGCGTCGGCGTCAGTGCACTCCATCGGCTGGATGAAGAATCGGTTCTCGCAGGTCCGCGTGCCGATCTGGATAGGCGAAAGCAATATGTCTCTTTTATCCATGGTGTTCTACCTCCTTGGGACAGCTATCAGTTCTTGTCGTATCGTCCGCACACTTCCTGTATGAACCGGTTAGATCTTCTCGCAAAACTCCAAAGTTACGCCGTTCGGGTCGAGGAACAGCAGCACGCGTGCTCCCAGGTTCGGAAGCTCGCACGTCGGCAGCGTGATCGTCACGCCTTCGGCTCGCAGCAACTTCTCATGAGCTGCGACATCCTCCACCTGGAAGGCGATGTGCCGCAGGCCTGCTTCGCTCTCCTCGCGTGGGATGCTGCGGTTCGTGCCGTGGTAGTCGAACAGCTCCAGCCGCGCGCCGTCCGGCAGGGCGAAGTAGATAATGTCGAACTCGCCGCAGTCCACGGTCTGCTGCTGTCTCAGGCCCAGGATGCGCCCGTAGAAATCCAGCGATTTCTCTACGTCCAGCAGGTTGATCGAAACGTGATCAATCTTGTTGATCTTCAATGGATTGGCTCCGATAATGCCTCAGGCAGCCCATTATTGGATGGGCTGCCTGCACTGTGGACTTTACAGCATTTCTCGTTGCGTCTGGTCCGGCGAGACGAAGACCTTGAAGAGGTTAGGGTCCTTGCGCAGCTCGTGCAGCGCCCACTCCAGGTCCTCCAGCCCGACCTTCATCGAGAACAGCGGCTTGGGGTTGATGCGGCCGTTGGAGATGAGCGTGATCGCATCGGGCCAGTCCTGGCCCACGCCCGCGCACGAGCCGGTGACCTTCTTCTCGCCCAGCACGAACTCGAACGGGCGTATTCTCATTTCGTCGTTCTCGCCGGTGATGCCGAAGGCGGAGAGCTGCCCGCCGCGGCGCAGCATGGCGAAGGCCTGCTCGTAGGTCTCCACCTTGCCCACGGCTTCGATGGCGTAGTCCACGCCGCGCCCGCCGGTGATGTCCATCACGGTCTCGACCGGGTCCTTGATGTCGTCGACGTGGAACACGTAGTCGGCACCCATGTCCTTGGCGGCCTGCAGGCGCTTGCGGTTATCGCCGAAGACGATCACCGGCGCGCACGCGCGCAGCACCGCCATGCGGGCGTGCAGCACGCCCAGACCGCAGCCGATCACTGCCATGCTGCTTCCCAGCTTCGCGTCCATCGCCTTCGCGGCGTGGATGACGCAGGACACGGGCTCGATGAACGCGCCCTCCTCGAAGCTCATGTTGTCGGGCAGCTTGTGCACGTTGACCGCCGGGGCTTTCACATATTCGGCATATGTGCCGTGCGTATGAATGCCCAGCTGGGTGAAGCTATCGCACAGCAACTTCTCGCCGTGGCGGCAGTAGAAGCAGCTTCCGCAGCTCATGTTGATGTCTGCCGTGACGCGATCGCCTTCCTTCAGCTTGCCCGCGTGCTTGCCGACCTGCGCGATGACGCCGGAAAACTCATGGCCGGGGATCATCGGCAGCTTGTCCGCCGAATACCAGCCCTTGTAGATGCTCCAGTCGGTGCCGCAAATGCCCGTGTACTTGACGCGGATCAGGACCTCGTCGTCGCTGATCTGCGGGATCGGCACTTCCTGCACCTTGATGCACTCGATTCGTTCCTCGACCGCCGCTTTCATTGTTTTCGCCATGGGATCAACTCCTCGTTCGTGGATGAGGTCCTAGTTGAACAGGACGTCGTGCCGGCCCTCGTAGGGCTTCTCGATCAGGAGCGGCTTCAGGTAGGCGATGGTCTTGGTAATGCCGTCCTGGCGGCTCATGGTCACATCCTCATGCTCGTACGACATCACGTAGTCATAGCCGATGAGCGAGAGCTCCGTGATGACCTTCTTCCACGGTACCGAGCCCCAGCCCGGGATCCGGAAGCGGAAGCCGCGGCCCAGGCGCTGCCAATCGCCCTGCGGGATCATTCCCGAGCGACGGATGTTGTGCGCCACGAGCTCGCCGTCCTTGGCATGCACGTGATAGATCTTTCCCGCCAGCGTGTCGATGAAGTTCTCGACGTCGATGCCGAGGTAGATCAGGTTCGCCGGATCGAAGTTAAAGCCGAACTCCTTGCGCCCTCCCATGAGCTCCACCGCGCGCACCGCGGTCTCGACGTTGTACACGATCTCGTTCGGGTGCGGCTCGTGTGCGAACTTGACGCCGTATTCGCCGAACTTGTCGAGGATCGGGCTCCAGCGCTCGACGAATTCGCCTTCCATGTCCGACCAGCCCTTGGAATACGGCCATGGGAAGAAGCGGCCGAAGTTCTCGCAGCCGAGGAAGCCGGTCACCACCGGGACTTCCAGCGCGTTCGCCGCCTGCGCGGTCTTTATCATCCGGTCGGTGCCGAACTTGATCTTGTCTTCCTTGCTGCCGGCAAAGATCGCGTCCGTATCCTTGCCATACGGGCCGAGCACGAGCTGGCCTTCCGGATGATTGGCGAGAGCCGAGATGATCAGCCCATGGTCCTTCACCATCTTCTTCAGCGCTGCAGCGTTGCTGCCTTTCAGGACTTCCACAATATCGAGGTGGGGGTTGTTGCAGAAGGCCGGCATCTCGACGGCCTGGTAGCCCAGGCCCGCAGCCATCTTGAAGACGTCTTCAATGGGTGTATCCAGGAACGTAGCTGTGAACAGACCGATTTTCATGTTTTATCCCTTTCGGAAATGATGTTCGGAATGGCTTGCACAGGTGTACGGGGCGGTAGGCCTCCTTTGACGAGCGTCATCGTGAAAAATGCTTCGATCCAGACAGGCGCAGAGAGCGTATCGATGACTGAACTACATACAATAAGTTGCGAAAGGGGAGAACCGCTAAGGAATAGGACTTGCCCCACAGGTAAACTGCTGCAAACGGTGCGAGTATTAAATGAACCCTAACACTACTGCAAAAGCAACCGCTTGCTGTAATCCTGTAATTACAAGTAAATTATAAAAAGCTTCACTTGCGCTGTCAATGCGCAGAAAGGTTCAGTACAAATGGAAAACACGAGACGATGTTCATTGAGAAAGGGCGTTCCTAGAGCTCGACCAGCCGCAGCGCATCGCTGATTCTTGCCATGTGATCGGTCGCAAGCGCAAAAACCGGCAGCAGCTTCTCGTACTTGCAGCTATTCTCCTTGTCCGGCTCCACGACTTCCACGGTCTTATGGATCTCGTCGATCTTGTCAAAGCCCTTCCACAGGCCGCATCCCACTGCTGCAATGCCCGCCGCGCCGAGCGCGCCGGCATCCTGATCGATGTTGCTCTTCTTGATGCGCGTGTTGAACGCGTCGGCGAAAATGCCGAGGTAAAAGCGGCTCTTCGCCCCGCCGCCCACGAACAGGATCTCGTCCTCCAGCCGCGTGTACTTGCGCAGCAGGTCCAGCCGCAGGCGCAGGTTCATGGCGATGCCTTCCATCGCGGCCCGGATCATCTCGGGTTTGCCGTGCTTGAGGTCCAACCCGATGTACGCGCCGCGTATATGGACGCTGGGGTCCTGCGACGTGCCTCCGGCCAGGCTGGGATTGAACAACAGCTTGTTCGATCCCACCGGGGCCTGCGCGGCGATCTCGTTCATCAAAGCGTACACGTCCTCGTGCGAGGCCTCGGCTTTGGCGATCAGCTCATCGCAGATGACATCTTTGACCCACGTAAAGGTGGTGCCCGCCGAGAAGATGCTCACTGCCGACGTGAACATGTTCGGCATCACGTGCGTGAACACAAATGGCTTGTACTGCGCGTCCAGCACCGGCTGCTCGGAGGAGACCGCGATCCACGCCGCCGAGCCCAGCGAGGTATAGACGCGGCCATCGCGGATGTTGCCCGCGCCCAGCGCCATGCAGGAGTTATCGACGCCGCCGCAGACGACCTTCACGCCTCTGCCAAGTCCGATGGCGTCGGCCACATCGGGTTTGATCTCACCCAGGATGCACGTCGATGGTACGATCTCAGGCCACAGGTTCGCCGGAATGCCGCCGGCCTTGATGAACTCCTCCTTGTATTGCCAGCCCTTCAGGTCATAGATGCCTGTGCCGGAGGCGTAAGAGAAATCGGTCTTCATCACGCCGGTCAGCTTGTAGTTGATGTAGTCCTTCGTTCCGAGGATCCGGAAGACCTTGCGGAACATATCCGGCTCGTGGTCTCGATACCACATCACCTTGAAGACCGTGTAGCAGGCGGCAGGGAAGCCGTTGCCGGTCGTCATGTACCACTCGTCGGGATTGACCTTCTTGAAGAATTCCTCGACCTCGGCCTGTGCACGGATATCCGACCAGATCGGCGTCGATTCCCGGAGCAGGCTGCCGTCCTTATCGACCGGCACAGCGCCCAGGCTATGACCGGAGATCCCCAGGCAGGCGATCTCATTTTTGTCCGCGCCGCTGGACTGCATTAGCTGGCGGGCGCTTTCCACGACGGCG
>DATKAF010000053.1:0-16542 GCA_035498395.1 Anaerolineales bacterium | reverse complement strand
GGGGACGAACTACTACATCGTTGGTGTTGCGGCTCCTGGTCAGACCGGCGAGGTCGTTGGTAAGAGCCAGGATGGTGGCTGGTGGGTGGTGAAAGCGCCCACCGACAAGGTCGCCTCCGGTCAGGTCTGGGTATCGGCCGGTTGGGTATATACGTCAAATACGGAGAGCGTGCCCGTTGTGGCTGCGCCTCCGCCTCCGGCCGACATGCCTGCGGAGCCCACTCCGCCGCCTGCGACATCTTGTCAGCTCGTCGGTCAGGATCCTCCGGATGGAGCGACATTCCCAACCAGTACTGGGTTTGGCGTGACCTGGGTATTGAAGAACACCAGCGGCGAGTCTTGGAATAGCACGGACGTGGACCTCGTCTACCAGGGAGCCATTGCCGGGCAGCGCCTGCACCAGGGTGGCGATGTCTTCGACATCACACACAGTGTGGATCCCGGACAGACCTACACGGTCACGGGCGGATTAATTACTCCTCCCAATCCCGGACAATATGGCGAGGCCTGGGCGCTGATGCGAGGGCAGACGAGCCTCTGCACCTTCTGGATCATTGTGAACGCTCAGTAAGCTGTCAGTCGGATCGATCCAAATGAAAGCCCTGAGACTGGTCGGTGAAACCGACCAGTCTCTTTCTTGTCTGGGGACCCGGCTCAACATCTGTGGAGAGGCGTGGTCCTACCAGCATGATCTGTTGACCGCAAAATCAATAATCGAAGGATTGCAGCCGCCGCGCTTGATGCTATCTTTGTATTGGTACTAGAGCGCATGGATCCCGTGGCGCACCAGGGCGGGACCGGGCATGCCATTCAGAAAGGTTGATCCGCCATGAGCGAAGACGCAAGGGCCAACGGACCTGAGTCCCTCCGAGTCAGCCTGGGCTCCTCGGAATACAAGCTGGTTGCCGGAACTGGCACGGATATCCCTGTGCTGCTGGGCAATCCGGGTTCCTTGGGTGACTATTTCGTCGTCAGTCTGCTGGATGTGCCGCCTGGCTGGGTGACTTATGAGGGGGCGCCTGCGATCTGGATCGAACCAGGGGGTCAGGAAAAACTGACCATGACTGTTTATCCGCCCGCGGATGCGGATGGAGTCGTTGGGTCGCATGCGGCCCGCCTGTATGTATTCCGGCAGAGCATGCCGGATAAGGGCAGGGAGTTCCGCATCCTCCTGCGGGTGCTGCCGGAAGAGAAAGCCCGGAGCAATATCCTCCTGCGGACGGAATCGACTCAGATCTCAGCTGCGCCCGGAGCGAAGGTGACCATTCCTCTGGTCATCAGTAATCTCTCGCCGGAGACCGAGCCTGTCGAGCTCACTGTGCAAGGTGTGCCGTCAACTTGGGTTTCCTTGCCATCCCCCGTCATTGCTCTGCCGGGCGGCGGCGAGAAGAGCCTGGACCTGATCCTCCAGATCCCTCCTGCGCCGGAGATCCGCACCGGTTATGTCGCCCTCAAGATCTCGGCCGCCAGCCAGAGGGATCGCATCATCAAGGCGGAAACGCAGGTTACGCTGGCTGTCGCTGCGTTTGAATCGCGCGGCCGTATTGGCGTCATGCTTGGTTCCGTGCAGTTCTCGGTTGCGCCGGGCGGCAGCCTGACCATACCGCTCACGATTCTCAACCGCGGGATGGAGCCCGACGCCTTTCGCCTTGGTATCAAGGGCATTCCGGTGAACTGGGTTTCCACGACCACCCCGGTGACTTCGCTGAAGGCCGGGGAAAGTAAAGAGGTTTCGGTCGTGGTCCGCCCTCCTGTTTCGCCGTCCAGCGCGGCGGGCCGCCAGAAGTTCCGCATCTTTGTGGCGAGTCAGGCTGCTCCGGATCAGATCGTGGAAGTCGATTGCGCATTGACCGTTGCGGCTTTTACGCAGTTCAGTGCCGAGTTGGAGCCCGGCGAAGTGGATGAGGGCAAGCCGGTTCGGGTCATCGTCAAGAATGAGGGCAACACGCACCAGGCATTCCAGATCGCCTGCATCAGCCAGCAAGACCAGTTGGCGTTCGAATTCCTGCAGCCGGAGCTCGCCGCCCCATCGGCGGGAGGGCCTGCTGGCCCGGGGCAGGGGCCTGGTGCACCGATCAGCCAGCCAGCCGCAAAGCCTACTGTGATCCCCATCGCGTCGGGCGGCGTGGCTGCTTTCCGTTTCACGGCTCATGCACGCAAGCGGCCGCTGTTCTCGGGCGGCGTAGCATATGCCTATCAGGTCACCGTTTCCGCCGGTCAAAAAGAGTCGCCCCCGCTCCCCGGCAAGGTGAACGGCCATGGGAACATCCCGATCTGGCTGCTGGCGATTGCCTTGCTGATCGGCTCCTACTTCGTCTGTTCGGTGAGCTCGGCCCTGCTGGGCGGCCGGCTCGATGCAAAGTTCGGCACGCAGACAGCCGTTGTTAACGAGACCCTCGTCGCGCCTCAGACGGTTGCCGCCAATCAGACCGCTGCAGCCAGCGCGACCATCGTCGCCAACCAGACCGCCGCGGCCATCGAAGGCCAATCCGACAGCGATGGCGATGGGCTGGTGAACCAGGTCGAAGCGCAAATGGGGACGGACCCCAACGTCCCCGACACCGATGTTGACGGGCTGATGGATGGGCAGGAGGCGCTCAAGACGGGAACGAACCCGCTCAATCCCGATACGGATGCCGATGGCCTTAAGGATGGAGACGAGGCGCGGCTGGGAACGAACCCGCTCAGTCCCGATACCGATGGAGACGGGCTTCCGGATGGCGCGGAGATCGCTCAGGGCACCAATCCGATGAACCCGGATACCGACGGTGACGGCCTGATGGATGGCGCCGAACACAAGCCCTGTCCCGATCCGCTGAATCCGGACTCTGATCGCGACGGCATTATCGATGGCAGGGACATGAATGTCTGTGACGCAAATAATCCGTCCCTGACATCCACTGCCATTGCCTCGCTGCCCACGATTACGCCGGTGCCGCCCACAGCCATCCCCACGCAACCACCTCCTGTGCAGCCGACCCAGCCGCCTGTTCAGCCAACCCAGCCTCCCGTTGTCCCCACCACGGGCTTGCCGCAATTTCCGGGCATGGTGCTGTTCGTATCCGACCGCGATGGGAACCCGGAGGTATATGCCGGGGATAGCGCCGGGCACATAACTCGGATGACGAACAATCCTGCCGCGGACACGCAGCCTGCCTGGGATCCCAGCCTGGCGCGTATCGTCTTCACGACGAACCGCGACGGTAACGGTGAGATCTACATGATGAACGCCGACGGCACGAGTCTGGCGAACCTGACCAACAACCCTGCGGACGACCGCGATCCTGCATGGTCGATCTATGGAAATGGAATTGTGTTCGCCAGCAACCGCAACGGCAACTACGAGATCTATTCGCTGGACCTGAGGAGCATGAAGGTCCAGGACCTGACGAACAACCCTGCCAGCGACACCCAGCCGTTTTGGGTCCGCAGCACCACAGGCGATGCGGGCGGTGAAACGATCCTGTTTACCTCCAACCGGGACGGCAACAACGAGATCTACAAGATGAAGACCGATGGCACGAACCCGGTCAACCTGACCAATAATCCCGCCAACGATCAACTGGCGAAGGCCTCTCTGGATGGCAAGAAGCTCGCCTTCACGAGCGACCGCAATGGGAATCAGGAGATCTATTCAATGGGGTTGGACGGTCTGGGCCTCGTCGATCTGACGAATAACCCGGCGAACGATTTTGGGTCATCCTGGTCGCCTGATAACTCGTGGCTGGGGTTCACCAGCAATCGTGCCGGGAATCAAGACGTCTACCTCACCCAGCCCGGACAGGCCCAAGTCTACAAGCTTACCAATTCTCCCGGCAACGATCAGATCTCCGACTGGCGCTGACCCGCTCCTTCATTGTCCCCGGAACGGGACTGGCTTACTCCCTCCTCAGGGTGATCTCCGAGACCTCCGGCGGGCAGTGGTATCGGAATGGGACGCTGATCGTGCCGATGCCGCCGGACGTGTATAGCCACATCTCATTGATCCGATAGAGGCCGAGGTCGTACTTGCGGCCCAGGTACGGCAATATCATCGGCCCGAGTCGCGCCACGCGTACCTGCCCGCCGTGCGTGTGCCCGGAAAGCTGCAGGATGATCCTCCTGTCCAGGGACGTCTGGTCGGCCAGATCCGGTTCGTGCAGCAGCAGGATCACCGGTACGCCATCCGGAGCGTTTTGGAGCGCCTTGCCCAGGTCGGCATTACCGCTCTGCCCATCGTCCAAACCTGCAAGGTAAAGAGAGCCTCCACCTTCCGCGATCAATACCCCCTCATTAATGAGCACCGGGATGCCATGGCGTCTCAAGCCTGACAGAATGGTCTCGACGCCTGCCCAGATGTCGTGATTGCCGACCACGGCGAACATACCGTGTTTGGCCTGTATCCCCGAGAGGATTTGGGCCAGCTCATCGATTGCCTCTGCTCGCAGCCAGACGTAGTCCCCGGTCAGCACCGCCAGGTCCGGGTGCCTCTCGTTGCACAGTTCCACAGCCTGCTGGATCAGCTCGGGCTGCGTGTACGGATAGAGATGAAAGTCCGTCATCTGCACGATCTTGAAACCATCCAGCGACGGGTGCAGGTCCCGGATCGGGATGGTCACCGGGACGACCTGTGCCCGGCGGGCTTCATTTCTGATGGGCCAGCGCATCGATGTTCGGCGGGGAGGGTGTCAGCTACTATGTAGAAGGCGGGCGCTACGGCGGCCCAAAGACTAGCAATGTGTGTCGGCCTCCGTCCAGCAGTTCCAGCCGATCCGACTCCATCTTGAATCGTTCCACCTTTTCGAGCGCGGCCAGGTACGTGCTTTCCTGCTTCATCACGTTCACGTCGGGGCAGGCCTGGCGGGTCGTGTTCAACGGGCCGAACTTCAGTCCATCTCCGCTCACCGAGTAGCTTCCGGAGTAGTTGTTGCAGCCTGCCATGCCCGCTGCGTTATCCGTCTGAAACCCGAGCGTGACGACGCTCCCCGGCACACTGTCCACCACGTCCCCGTTCTCATTCTGGATGCTGACGAGCCGCCAGCTTGTAGCGTCCAGCGGGTTCTGTGCAGGGCCGCACGCTGCCGCCGCGCACAGCACGGTCGCGAGGAGCAAGATGAGCAGATGCCTCCACGGCCTTCTGCTGGGTTGACCAATCATGGACGCCTCCTGTCTCGTTTCAATGATCCATCAGACTTTACCATATCAAGAAACGCCGGGTTTGTCGTCGGTGTGGGGATGAATGCAGGAGCAACGATTGATGAGAGGGCAGAATCGGTCAGATCACTCCTCATTTTTCCGTGCGTTATAATGCCTGAATGGCAGAGTCACGTCAACGACAACTCGATCCTGAGGCGAAGCCGGACGACCGACAGGATAATGCCCTCCGTCCGCAAAAGCTGCGCGACCTGATCGGGCAGGAACAGGTCAAGGAAAACCTAGCCATCCTGATCGAAGCGGCGAAGCAGCGCGGCGAAGCCTTGGACCATGTCCTCTTCTATGGGCCACCGGGACTCGGCAAGACCACTCTGGCGCATGTAGTCGCGAACGAAATGGGGGTCAATATCAAGGTGACATCCGGGCCGGCCATCGAACGAGCCGGTGATCTGGCCGCCATCCTCACCAACCTGCGCGCGAACGATGTGCTTTTTATCGATGAGGTGCATCGCCTGGGCCATGCGGTCGAGGAAGTACTGTACCCGGCCATGGAGGACTTTGCGCTGGATATCGTGATCGGCAAGGGACCATCGGCGCGCTCGATCCGGCTCAAGTTGCCCCGCTTCACGATCGTCGGCGCGACGACGCGTCTGGCGCTGGTGACGGCTCCGCTGCGCGCGCGCTTCGGCGCGGTGTACCGGCTTGACTATTATGACCCTGCCGCCATGAATGCCATCGTCCTGAGGGCTGCGCGCTTGCTGAAGGTGGACGTGGACGAGAGCGGCGTGGAAGAGATCGGCCGTCGTGCGCGCGGCACGCCGCGCGTGGCGCTGCGGCTCTTGCGCCGCGTCCGCGACTATGCCCAGGTGCGCGCGGATGGCAGGGTGACCGCTCCCGTGGCGAAGGAGGCGCTCGACCTGCTCCAGGTGGACCCGCTCGGGTTGGACGATGTGGACCGCCGCGTCCTGAGGACCATCATCGAGAAGTACGGCGGTGGGCCCGTGGGGCTGAATACCATCGCGGCCTCCATCAGCGAGGAGCAGGACACCATTATGGATGTGGTCGAGCCGTACTTGCTGCAGCTCGGCTTCCTCGATCGCACGCCGCAAGGACGTATTGCAACGAAGGCGGCCTATGAACACATGGGGCTGCCATACGAGCAGGAAGGTCAGGAGCGGCTCTTATAAATAGAAGCAGGCTGAGGGCGTAGATGGAGAGCTTCGGACGTTACTTGATCATCGGCGGCCTGGTCATGATCCTCATTGGGCTTGGCTTCTATCTCGGGTCGAGGCTGGGCCTGCCACTGGGCCACCTGCCGGGCGATATCTTCATCAAGGGCGAGAACGGCGCTTTCTACTTTCCCCTTACCACCTGCATCCTCCTCTCCATCATCCTGACGGTCGTGCTGAACATCGTGATCCGCCTGTTCCGGAAGTAGTCGCCGATGTCGATCCCGACCCTTCTCGGCTATTTCCTCCTGGTCGTATTCTTCTACCTGGAGACCCGCCTGCGCCGCGGCGACCAGGCCAAGAGCCGCGCAGAAGGGCAGTTCGACCGCAAGACCACCCGCTACCTTGGGTACGCGTACTTTGTTTCCATAATGGCGCTGCTCGCCGCATGGGTCCTCAACGCCCTCGGCATCGGCCTGCTGCCGTCGTGGGTGCCCTGGCTGGGCGTCCTGCTGGCGCTGGGGGGCCTGCTCATGCGGACGTGGGCCAACCACGTGCTTGGAGGCTACTACACGCGCACGCTCAAGGTGCTCGAGGGCCAGATGATCGTCCAGGCCGGGCCCTATCGCTTCATCCGCCACCCCGGCTATCTGGGCATGATCCTGATGTGGATCGGCGTCTCGGCTTCGACGGGCAATTGGATCGTCATCCTGATCGTGTTGTGCGCCATTCTCTCGGCCTATCATTACCGCATCCAGAATGAAGAAGAGATGCTGCTGCATGCGCTGCCTGGATATGCGGACTACAGTTCCAGGACGTGGAGATTGATCCCGCTGTTGTACTGAGAATGGCCCCGGTACGTCTTGAAGACCTCCGATTTCGACTACGAACTGCCCGAATCCTTCATTGCCCAGACGCCGGTCGAACCGCGTGATTCGTCGCGCCTGTTGGTCCTGCATCGTGACTCAGGCGGGATAGAGCACCGCATCTTCCGCGACATCGGCGACTATCTGAGACCGGGCGACGCGCTGGTGCTCAACCAGACGCGCGTGATCCCGGCCCGCCTCTACGCGCGAAAGCCAACAGGCGGGCGTGTCGAGCTGCTGCTCTTGCGCCGCCGCGATGCGACGAGCTGGGAGGCGCTGGTGGGGGGCAAAGGGTTATCTCCCGGGCGCGTGATCCAGGTGGAGGCGGGGCCGAAGGCTGAGATCGTCGAGGAGCTGAACGGCTCCGAGCGACTGGTCCGTTTTGAGACGCCGATCGAGCCGTATTTCCCAAAGATCGGGAATGTCCCGCTGCCCCCATATATTCACGAGAAACTGGCTGATCCCGAGCGTTACCAGACGGTTTATGCACACGAGCCCGGTTCTGCCGCCGCGCCGACCGCCGGACTGCACTTCACGCCGCCACTGATGCAGGCGCTGGCAGCGCAGGGGATTCGGCTCGCGTATGTGACCCTGCACGTGGGCTTGGACACCTTCGCGCCCGTGACGGAGGACGACCCGCAAGAGCACAAGATCCATACCGAGTGGTGTGAGCTCGACCAGGACACGGCGGAGGTCGTCAACGCCACGCGCGAGCAAGGCGGGCGCATCGTCGCGGTCGGCACGACTTCCGTGCGAACGCTCGAATCGGCGGCGCGGTCTGCATCGCTTGCTGGTAGCGCGCACATCGCCGCCTATTCCGGCCCGACCGACCTCTTCATCCTCCCGGGCTTTCGCTTCGGCCTCGTCGATGCAATGGTCACCAATTTTCACCTGCCGAAATCCACGCTGCTGATGCTGGTCAGCGCTTTTGCCGGACGCGAAACCATCCTGCGGGCTTACGAGGCTGCCAAGCAGGATGGATATCGCTTCTACTCGTTCGGCGACGCCATGCTGATTATCTAGCGAGCAGTCGCCGGGCCGCGTCGACTGGAGCTGGCTCCGGCATGAACCTCATGGCTGCGTCCGTTTGATCCGATAGGATCATGCCGCCCAGCTCGTCCCCGCACGAGATCATCTGCTGGAGCTTGGAGATGTCGTCGAGCGGGATCGGCTGCGGCAGGTCGACCTGGTAGCGCCGGAAGTCCAAACCGGTGAAGAGCTTGTTGACAAGGTCCACCTGCTGGTCAGCGGCGCAATGCGAGAAGGCGTCGATCAACGGGCCGATGTACTGCGGCGGGAGGAAACGATCGACCGCGCCCGGCTGGATGTGCCCCCGTTCGCGCCCGGTTCCGACGCTGATGAGCGTTGTCTCTTCCGGTTTCCACGGCAGGCTGTATTGCACCTCGTAGGCCGCCAAATAGCATGGGTTGTTGTACGAGCCGACGCCGCCGTCGATGAAGCGGCCATCCACCGATGGGAAGTAGGTGGGCGCAGCAGCGGAGGCCAGAACCGCCTTGACCAGCGGCCAATCCGTGTATTCCGACTTATAGGATTTTATGAACCGCGTGCGGTTCTCGACCACGTCGAACGTGGTTAGCACGATATCGGTGGCGGGCTGCTCGTTCCACAGATCGCCAACTCTCTTGTCGCCGAAGTACTGGTGCAGGGCGCTCTGCAGAGGCGGATTCTGATAGCGGTGGTTCACCAGGTACCAGAAGGCGGTGCGCACGCCCCGCCGGAACACGTCACCCCCGAGCTGCACGTACATGTCAAAGAGCTGGCTGGCCGTGAGGCCGCATGCCAGCCCGGCGGCGATGATCGAGCCGGTGGATGTCCCCGCGGTCAACCGGAAGACATCATGGAGCGGCTTTCCCAGCTCCTTTTCCAACATGCTGAGCGCCCGGGTGACAATGACGCCGCGTATCCCTCCCCCGTCGATGGCAATGGCAACATTCTTGCGAAATGGCTTCATCACAGCCTCCTATCAATAAAAGCCCGAACCGGATGCCGATAAAAGTGCTCAAGCGCCTTGCATAGGATTTTACCCGGCCTCCTGCCCCGGGGTCGAGGGTTTGACCCGCATTGCGCAATCGACCCGGTCGCTCAGGACCATCTCGCCCAGCTGCCGTCCGTATTCCACCAGCTCCGGGATGCGGCCTACGTCGTCCATCTCGACGTTGTCCCGCAGGTCCACTTGGAAGCGCCGAAAGTCCAGCTTCTTGAAGAAGGTCTCCACGAGCCGCACCTGCTGGTCGGTGGTGGAGGCGATGACCGCATCCACCAGCGGCTCGATCCACGTCCATGCCTGGGCGCGCTCCGGCTCACCCGGCTTAAAGGCGCTGGGAGGGCGTCCCGTTCCAAAGCTCAACAGTGTGGTCTCCTCCGGCTTCCAGCCGAGGCAGAAGTTGAGTTCATAGGCGGCCAGGTAGCAGGGATTCGCATACGAGCCGACTCCGCCGTCGATATACCGGCCGTCGATCGGCGGGAAATAGGTGGGCACACTGCTGGAGGCCAGCGCGGCATGGCGCAGCGGCCAGTCCTGGTATTGCAGCTTCCATGGCTTGATGAAAAGCGTCTTGCTGGACAACACGTCGAAGGTCGTAATGACCATATCGGTCAGGCGCAGGTCATGCCACAGGTCTTTCATCCGGATGTCTCCCAGCGCATCGTGGAGCGCCTCATCCAGCGGCTTGTACGAGTATCGGTAACGGCCCAGCGGGAACAGCAGTGTCCGCCAGCTCTTGCGGAAGACGGTCTCGCCCAGGTTGACATAGAGGTCATGTATTTGGGATGCGCTTAATTTCGCGGCCAGCGCTGTGGAAATGATCGCCCCGGTCGACGTTCCCGCGTAGAGCCGCGTGAGCTCGTGGATGGGCTGCCCGAGGCTCTCCTCCAGCATCGTGAGGGCTTTGGTCACGACCACGCCGCGAATGCCGCCCCCGTCCACGGCAATGGCAAGATTCTTACGGAACGGCTTCATGGTGTTCCCTCCCGGGTGCGATCTTTACCTGCGTTCCATCCTTAACAATTGTATGCGTTCGGAACGTGTGGTAAATGGGCAAAAGTGACTAAGTTTCGAGTAAAGCCGGTGGGGAGGATTGAGACGTATAAGGAAGTAGAATGTAACTATGGATCTTGAAGCGCATAACAGGCAGGTCATCGCCTGCAGAAAATGTCCCAGGCTCGTGGCATGGCGTGAAGAGGTGGCGCGCGAAAAACGCAAGGCCTATCTCGACTGGGACTACTGGGGCAAGCCCGTTCCCGGGTTCGGCGACGCGGACGCGCGGGTCCTGGTGGTTGGCCTCGCTCCCGGTGCGCACGGTTCCAACCGCACAGGCCGGCCTTTCACAGGCGATGCCTCCGGCGGCTTCCTGTATCCGGCGCTCTACCGTGCCGGGTTTGCCAGCCAGCCGGACGCGCTGCGGCGTGAGGACGGATTGAAGCTCCATGATATCTACATCACCGCGGTCGGTCGCTGTGCCCCTCCGGCCAACAAGCCGACACCCGAAGAGCTGGACAATTGCGAGCCGTATCTGGAGTGGGAGTTGCAGCGGTTCAAGCCGCGCGTCATCGTCTGCCTGGGCCGCATTGCATTCGATAGGCTGCTGCGTATGTTCTCCATCCGCGACCCGCGGATGAACTTTGCACACGGGGCCGCCCACAAGCTTGTCCCCGGCAACGAAGAGATGTATCCATGGTTGCTGCAAGGCGACCATTGGCTCCTCTGTTCCTATCATCCCAGCCGGCAGAACACACAGACGGGCAGGCTGACAGTCAGGATGTTCGATCGCATCTGGTCCAAGGCCCGGGAATTGAGCGAGCATGGCGCAACTTCTACAACCCGGTGAGCCTGCCCCGGAGTTTGAGCTGAACGATCCGAACGGTCGCCCGGTCCGCCTGGTCGATTACCGCGGCCGGCCCCTTTTGCTGGCTTTCCTGCGGGGCTTTCTGTGACCGTACTGCCGCGCGCAGTTGGCGCGCTGGCGCGATCATTATTCGGACTTCACAGCACGCGGCGCCGATATCATGGCGGTCGGTCCCGATTCGGTGGTGGCGTTCCGCGCCTATTGGAATACCCAGCACATCCCATTCGTTGGACTGCCCGACCCCGGTCATGCCGTGGCGCAGCGCTACAAGCAGGAGGTCAATCTCTTCAAGCTCGGGCGGATGCCGTTGGTCACTGTCGTGGACGCGGAGGGCATGATCCGTTATGCTCACTACGGAGCCTCCATGTCGGATATCCCCTCGAATGAGGAGCTATTCGACGTAATAGATCAACTCAAAGCCTCATCCAAGTGAAGATGTTTTTTGGCGTGCAGGGCCGTGAGAGGTCCGCGCAATCCCCGTTTATCATTTAGGTGACAACATGACACTCGGACAGATCGCATTCCTTGGATCGGGCGAGACCTCGCGGGCAGGCGGCACGATCTTCGAAGCGCTGGCGCGCGCCTTGCCGCAGCCACTGCGCATCGCCGTGCTGGAGACTCCCGCAGGCTTCGAGCTGAACTCACACCAGGTCGCGGGTCGTGTAGCCGATTTCATGCGCACGCGTTTGCAGAACTACACTCCCACGATCGACGTCATCCCGGCGCGGAAACGCGGGTCGCCGTTCAGCCCCGATGATCCGTCGATCCTGAAGCCCTTGCTGTATGCCAACTTCATTTTCATGGGGCCGGGCAGCCCAACCTATGCGATCCGCCAATTGGAAGGCACGCTCGCATGGGACCTGATCCGGGCGCGGCACCGCATGGGAGCGACGCTGGCATTCGCATCCTCGGCGACCATCGCCGTCGGCGCGTGGGCGCTGCCGGTGTACGAGGTATATAAGGTCGGGCTGGATATTTACAGTATCCCCGGCTTGAGCCTCTTTAAGGACTTCGGCGCGGCCGTATCGTTCATCCCGCACTGGAACAACGCCGAGGGCGGCGACGATGTGGATACGAGCCGCTGTTTTGTCGGCAGGGAACGGTTCGATACGTGGTGCAACGGCCTGCCGCCGGAGAATACGACCGTCGGCCTGGACGAGCACACCGGGCTCATCATCGACTTCGAAACCGGCCAGTGCGAGGTGAACGGCGTGAGCTCGGTCTCGCTCGTGCACGACTGCGAGGCGAAGATCTACCCCGCGGGCGCGAAATTCGCTCTCAGCCAGCTCGGGACGGCCGCCATGCCGGAACCGTTTGAGGAGGGCATCTCGCAGAAGGCATGGGACATGATCAACAATGCGCCCGAGCCCGAGGACGAGCAGCCTTCAGCAGAGGTGCTGGCGCTGCTGGACCGGCGGCAGCAGGCACGCACCGCCAGGCAGTGGGCCGAGTCCGACCGGCTGCGCGAGCAGATCGCAGCGCTCGGCTGGACCGTGCAGGACACGAAGGACGGTCAGAAGCTGGTCAAGGCCTAGCGATCGCTTGCGTGCGAGGCCGCGAGCGCAGGGACTCCTGCGCTCGTTTTTGTTTCCGCTGAATTATTGCAGGTTCATCATGGGTCTGTGATGTACAATCAGGCTGCCAGGAGATTCTCATGCGCGCCACCGACATCATCATCAAAAAACGCGATAAGGGGGAGCTCACGCAGGAGGAACTCAACTTCTTCGTCCAGGGTTTTGTGAACGGCGATATCCCCGATTACCAGGTGTCCGCCTGGGCGATGGCCGTGCTGCTCAACGGCATGACCCCGCAGGAGACCACCGACCTCACGCTCGCCATGGTGCTTTCGGGACGCATCCTCGACCTCACCGGCGTGGTGGATATCGCGGTAGATAAACACTCGTCCGGCGGTGTCGGCGACAAAACTTCGCTGACGGTGCTCCCGACGGTGGCAGCGTGCGGGCTGCCGGTCGGGAAGATGTCCGGGCGCGGGTTAGGCTTCAGCGGAGGCACGCTCGACAAGATGGAATCGATCCCTGGCTACCGGGTCGACCTCAACACTGATGAATTCAAGCAGCAGTTAAAAGAGGATGGCATCGTTCTCACCGGGCAATCCATCGACCTGGCGCCCGCGGACGGCAAGCTCTACGCACTGCGTGACGTAACAGGGACGGTCCCATCGATTCCGCTGATCGCTTCCTCCATCATGAGCAAGAAGATCGCGGCGGGGGCGCAGGCCATCGTGCTGGATGTAAAGGTGGGCAAGGGTGCCTTCATGGAAACGCTCCAGATGGCGCGCGAGCTGGCGGGCTTGATGACGCAGATCGGTGAACTGGCCGGGCGCAAGTCGGTCTGTCTGCTCTCGGACATGAACCAGCCGCTCGGGAACGCGGTCGGCAATGCGCTGGAAGTCAAAGAAGCGATCGATGCTCTGAAGGGTGGCGGCCCGGCCGATTTCCGCGAGCACTGCCTGCACGTGAGCGCGCACATGCTCGTGGTGGGCAAGCGCGCGGCCGGCCTGGACGACGGACGCCGCATGGCAGAGCGCGCCCTCTCAGATGGGACCGCCTTCGAAAAGTTCCGCATCCTGGTGAGGGCACAGGGCGGCGATGTGTCCTATGTCGATCAGCCGGAGAAGCTCCCGCATGCAAGCATCGTGGAAGAGGTACAGGCGGCGCGCGGTGGGTGGCTGGCAGAGATCGATGCGCGCACGGTGGGCGAGGCCTCCGTCGCACTGGGTGCCGGGCGCGCCAAGAAGACAGACCCCATCGACCACGCGGTCGGTTTCATCATCCATCACAAGGTCGGAGATCGGGTGGAGAGCGGCGAGCCACTGTTTGCGGTCCATGCCAATGACCGGGCGCGGGCCGATGCCGCCCGCCAAGCCGTGCTGGGCGGAATCGTGTTTGGCGACGCGCCAGTATCTCCGCTGCCGCTTTTTTACGAGTAGAATGTTGGTGTGGGTTTGAGCCCCGGGCCGGGGTATGAAGTTGAAACGCCGTTGTTATGGCCGGAGGCTTGCAGATTCATTAAGATTGCGGCATACTTGGGAAGGACGACAAGATGGCCAAAATCTCTCTTCGCATGTACAACCGCGAGATCGAGGGCTTGACCGAGCAGCAGCGGCTCGATGAGGCGATCGCGCATTGCCGCCACATCCTCAGGTCCTATCCGAAGCATCTTGAGACATATCGCCTGCTTGGCAAGGGCTATTTGGAGGCCAAGCGATACGATCAAGCCGTGGACATCTTCCAGCGCATCCTGGTCGCCGCTCCGGACGATTTTGTCTCGCACGTCGGAATGAGCATCATCGCGGATGACAACGGGAAGCTGGACGATGCGATCTGGCACATGGAGCGGGCCTTCGAGGTCCAGCCATCCAATGCTGCCATCCAGGGCGAGCTCCAGAGGCTGTTCGGACGCCGCGACGGCGTCGAGCCGCCGAAGATCCGGCTGACGCGCGGCGCACTGGCGCACATGTATGTGCAGGGCGAGCTGTACAGCCAGGCCATCTCCGAGATACGGCTGGTGCTTGCCAACGACCCGCAGCGGGCGGACATGCAGGCGCTGCTGGCACGGGCTTTCTTCCGCAGCGGGCAAAAGGCGGAGGCGACTGAGACTTCCACCGAGCTGCTGTCCCGATTCCCGTATTGCCTGGATGCCAACCGGCTGATGGCGGAGATACTCCCCGGCACGCAGCACCCGGAAGCCGCGGAAGAATACCGGCAGCGGGTCATCGAGCTCGATCCCTACGCGGCCTTTGTGCAGGACTCGCTGTTCCGGTCGGACACCGTCGCGGACGGGGTCGTGATGTTGGAACGGCTGGACTATACGGGGCAGACCGCCGAGATGGCTGCTGTCCTTGGATTGGAGCCGGAAGAGGATTCCGGTGGAGCAGGGGGCCATT
Source organism: Anaerolineales bacterium (assembly GCA_035498395.1). Taxonomy (GTDB): domain Bacteria; phylum Chloroflexota; class Anaerolineae; order Anaerolineales; family Villigracilaceae; genus Fen-1038. Next base: position 1,601 of record DATKAF010000053.1, on the reverse strand, counting down.
CGCTGGCAGGCGCTGTGACGGCGGCTGCTGCGGCGAAAGACCTGCCGGTATGGCTGGCAAGCCCGCAGGAGCCGAAGGCGGTGGAACCCGAGCCGTCACCGACGAAGCCCGGCGCGCTCGCGGCCTCGGTCGCGGCTACCGCTGCCGCGAAAGACCTGCCCGTCTGGTTGGCAGGACCCGCGGACGAAGCGGCGGTCAAAGGCGGAGTCGCTGCGACCGAGCCGCCCAAAGAGGATCTGCCTGACTTCATGCGCGATGCAGGTTGGGCTGCAGCCGCCGCGGGCTCTGAAAGCGCTGCCCCGTTCGCCAGTGAACCTGCGGAAGAGACTCCCGCCAGCGGCGTCGTCGAAGGCGACCTGCCCGATTGGGTCAAGGCGCTTGCTCCCGCGGCTGAGCCTCCGGCGTCACCCGTGGCCTCGGCGCTTCCGCCGGAACCAACTGCTTTTGCCCCTAAGAAGCCCACGTTCGGCAGTGAGCCCTCCGATGACACACCCGGTTGGCTGCGCGGCCTTTCGGATGCCGAACCTTCGCAGGTCTCTGCATCGGCCGCTCCTGTCGAGGCGGCTCCGGCTGCTCCGGCAGAGATGCCCGACTGGCTGCGCGACATGGAACCGGCGAACGTCTCCGCGGTGCCTGCTCCCGCGGCCGAAGCGCCCGAGGAGACCCCGGACTGGCTCAAGGACCTTGCCGGTCATGAGCTCGATGAGCCTGCCCCACCTGTGAAGCCGGCGGCCGAATCAGACTGGTTCGCGGACCTCCGTCCGGAGCAGCCGACCGCAGCTGCCGAGCCCGCAGAGGAGACACCCGGCTGGATCAAGGAATTCGATAACGACCTTGAGACGCCCCTCACGAAAACAGAGGCGACTTTGCCCGGAACCACGCCCCAACCAGCCACTGCGCCAACCTTACCGGCCGCGCCGCCTGCGAGCGCAGCGAGCGCTGAACCCGCCGCCGGCATCGGCTCGCTCGGAACCAGCGCGCAGGAACAGGACGATGCGATGGCCTGGCTCGAGAGCCTGGCCGCGAAGCATGGCGCCAAGCCCGAAGAGTTGGTTACCGATCCCAACGCGCGCACAAACGTAGCGCCCGAGTGGGTGGATAAGGCCAAGGAGATCGGAGAAAGCGCCGAACCGTCCAAACCCGCGGCCGCCGAAGATGAAACCGGCATGTGGCTGCGTGGCCTGGCGGCAGGTGCTGCCGTGGCTGGGGTGAGCAAGGCGGAAGAAGAGAAGAATGCCGGGGTTCCTGCATCCTCGGCGCAGCAAGTCCCACCCGCGGCTGCCGCCGCTTCGTCCAGAGAGGAAGTACCCGCAGCCAGGCCCCCGGTCGAGGTGCCGCCGGGCTTTAGCGGATTTGCGCCCACGCCTGTAGAGCCGGCGGCGGCTCAGGAAGCCCCGGAATGGCTGCACAAGCCGGACAAAGAGGAAGAAGAACCCGTCCAGCCCGTGGCTGCCATGCCCGCCCCTCCCCAGGTCCCTGCCGAGGCAGTGCCCGGACCCGCGGCGGAAGCTGGTGATCTTCCGGCTTGGTTGGCAGGGCTCGATCAGGAAGGTGCGCCTGCCGCCTCCGGCGCCGCTGCGCCTTCCGAGGAATTGCCTGCG
>DATKAF010000052.1:0-6437 GCA_035498395.1 Anaerolineales bacterium | reverse complement strand
CGCCGTGAATTGCGGCAGTTTCTCTTCGATCAATACGGGGTCGAAAGCGGGATTCGTAATATCGACAACCGGCAGCTCCACTCCGTCGTCTGTAGCGACATAGCAAACGCCCGGCTTCTTGTTCTTCTCAGGGATTCTGATGTCCATCTCCGCCTCCGACCATCCAGCCTGTTGATGTTCTGCACAACAATCGCAAATTACAGTTTCCGAATCTACATTCTCCGCGCAACCCCCGGCGCGTATTATGCCTGAGGTATGCTGGCGTTCTGGTTGGGCTTCGCCAGATATTTCTTCAGCTGGTTTCCGAGAATTATGTAGCGGAAGTCCCGGCCCTGCAAGGCCATGACAGCGGCAACCAGCCCGTATATCACGAAGCACAGCATCGCGAACATCATCCCGCCCATGACCAGGAACGGCACGAAGAAGAACACGGGAAAGGTATCCATGTGGCCACTGAGGGGAATGGTCAGGAAGGTGAGGAAGAAGGAGCCCATGTAGAGAGCCATACCTGCAAACCAGATCAAAATCATGATGAACTGGTAGGCGATAGCCTGCAAGGCCTGGAAGGCGACGTATTCCGACTTGTCCTTCTGGGTGGCCCAAATAATGATGGGCGCGATGACGCCCATCATTGGAAGGATCGCCGTGGAATGTCCGAGGGCCGCCATGATGCGGTCGTTTTGGGACACCGGTGTCTGCTCCGTATTTACGCTCATTTTGTCTCCCTTGCGGTCTGAAAGGGCCGTATCCGGCCGGGGTAGCCTACTCATACATACGCAGCGGCCCGTATGCCGGTAGTACAATCCCTATTCGCAGGGTAGCTGCTCGCAGGCCCGCTTTCAAGTAACGTTTGCACCGGGTTGCCGCTGAACAATGTCATCAGACGTTTTTATCATCTCGTGCGCCCGCAAGGCCGAGCCCGGCGCTGCCATCCGGCGGGCGCTGGAAGAGGCTGGCGTGACTCCGTCGCGGGTGGAGGATGCGGTGTTCGGGGCGGGCGAAGTCTCGGCCCTGCCGGACATTGGCGCGATCGCACAGGCCGCGGGTCTGAATTGCCCCTGCGTCGGCATCTCATCGCCGCTGCGGGCACTGTCGTTCTGCGCCGCATCAATCCTCAGTGAGGAAGCAGTGTTGTCGGTCGTCGTGGGAATCGAATCCGGCGAATGCAGCGCTTTCGTGCTTGCCGCTCCGGACCGCGTGAGCATCCTGAATTTGCTGCCGTGCGCGCGGATCGCGGCGCGGTCGCTGGCGGGGCCGGAGCCGGCGCTCAGGCTGGCGGGCTTGAACCCGGGCGACGTCCAGATCGAAAAGAGGGGCGACAGCCTGGTCACCCTTCAGACCTTGCTCGAGGAATTGGAAGCGCAGTCTTTTCGCTGTGGCCTGATCAGCAATAGAGGCGTGGCGATCCTAATCGAGCGGATCTAACCCGACTCGATTCTTCGACCGCGGAGTTTGGGAAATGCCTGTCGTCTATGTGAGCCTTGGGACCAACCTGGGGGACCGCCTCGCCAACCTGCGCTCGGCGGTGGATGCGTTACGGAGCATGCCGGGGATGGTCGTGCTGGCGGAGTCGGGAATCTACGAAACGCCAGCCTGGGGTTACGAGGATCAGCCGACCTTTCTCAACATGGCTGTCAAAGCGGAAACCAACCTGGAGCCGCACGCGCTGCTGACCCGGCTTAAGGAGCTTGAGAAGGAGCTGGGACGCACACCGACCTTTCACTGGGGGCCGCGGGTCATCGACATGGATATCCTCTTCTATGATGACCTGCTGCTGAACACCCCGGAGCTGGTGATACCGCATCCGCGCTTGCAGGACAGAGCGTTCGTGCTGGTCCCGCTGGCAGACATCGCCACGGACGTGATGCATCCGGTCCTTCACAGGACGGTGGGCGAGATGCTCGCGGCGGTGGACGCAAAGGAGATCAAGAGGTTCGGCGAGGAAACGTGAAGCGGGAACCGTAAGCCGGTCTTCGCTCGCGGTTGTCGTCGCTGCCCCAGGCCTGCTTGATATAATGAAGCCAGGAGATTCGTATGGATGGCCTCAAACCTCTCAACTGGACTCCGAAGCCGGGCGTTGGCATGACCGTTACGCGACGCGCGGACGGCGGCATGACCCTGACCTTTACCGACATGTCGCCCGCGACGCTGCGCGAATGGCGCAACTTCGCCCTGGAGCACCTGCTGGGCATGGATGGTCGTACGCGCAACCTGTATGACCTGCGGCTCGTGAAGCAGATCGACGAGCAGGCGATCCGCGCGGCGGTGGAAGTGAACAGCGACCCGGGGGCGCGCGACATCCGGCTGGCGGTTTTGGTGGCGTCGCAGGAGGCTGCGGATGCGATCCGCAGAATCGCGGCGCAGTCGCTGCCGGAGACGGCTGCTGCGATGAAGCTGTTCACCGATATGGACGAAGCCGAAGCGTGGCTCTCCCGCCCGCTGGACCAGATCCCGTGAATCGAGAGCCGAGAATCGTGAATCACCCAGCCTCACGGATTCTTGAATTGTTAAGAACGAGATTGTTTCGTCGCCGCCGCGTGCGCTCTGGGGCTTAGGGCGCTCCCCGCAATGACACTCCGATGAAGCCACTCAAGATAGCAGGTCAGGAGCTGGACTGGGGATTTCGGACCTATGTGATGGGTATCCTCAATGTCACGCCCGACAGCTTTTCGGGTGACGGCATTCTCGCCAGCAATGACCCGCTGAAGGTTGCGATGGAGAGCGCCGGGCGCTTCGCCGAGGCGGGCGCACTGTTCCTGGATGTCGGCGGCGAGTCCACACGGCCTGGCTCGCAGCCGATCGAGGCCGAAGAGGAGCGCCGCCGCATTATCCCGGTCATCAAGGCGCTTGCCAGAGAGTTTCCCCAAAACCTGATCTCGGTCGATACGTATAAGGCAAGCATCGCACGGGAGGCGCTGGACGCAGGCGCGCACGTGGTCAACGACGTATGGGGGCTGCGCGCCGATCCGCAGCTTCGGCAGGTGGCGGCAGAGGCCGATTGCCCGGTCATCCTGATGCACAACCGCAGCAATCCGGCGAGCGTAGAGGTACGCGCACAGCTTGGCAACGCCTACATCGGAGCGGAGTATATCGACGTGATCGAGGATGTCAAGCGCGAGCTGATGGAGAGCGTGGCGTTGGCACGCGAGGCGGGCATCCGCGATGAGCATATCATCCTGGACCCCGGCATCGGCTTCGGGAAGAAGGTGGAGCACAACCTGGAGCTTATCAACCGGCTCGGCGAAATCCGCACCCTGGGCTTCCCGGTGCTGCTCGGCCCGTCGCGCAAGTCTTTCATCGGGTACACGCTGGACCTGCCGCCAGAGCAGCGCGTGGAAGGCACGGCGGCCACGGTGGCGGTGGGGATCGTGCGCGGTGCAGACATCGTGCGCGTGCACGACGCGGAGCCGCTGATGCGCGTGGTGAAGATGACGGATGCGCTGGTGAGGCCCAGGCGTCCGTAGGTGGAATCCCGGGGGCCAAATTTCTACGCCGAAGTTGCAATAGATCACATCCATATTCTTCCGTAGAATCTGGATATCAATCCGATCCCGTTTCTCAAAAGTAACATCCGTATCGTGTGTGGACTGCCATGATCGACGACTACAGCCGCGACCTGCTGCGCTCCGGCATCATTGAATTCAAGGCCGGCAACCGCGACGCCGCCCGGCGATATCTGGACCGCGCCCTCTACATGTCCGGCGACCATGACGTGCTGGCGGAGGGCTGGTACTGGATGAGCCAGACGACGGATGACCCGGTTGAAAAGCGCCGGGCCTTGGAGAACTGTCTTGCCAACGACCTGCGGCATGCGCGTGCGCGCCGCGCACTGGCGATCCTCGATGGAAAGCTCAAGCCTGAGGATGTGGTGGACCCCGACAGCTTGGCGAGCAAGGCCAAGGAGGGCGGGGAGCCTGCTGCGCAGCAGGCTGACAGCCAGCGGTTCATGTGCCCCAAATGCGGCGGGCGGATGACCTATTCCCCGGATGGGCAGTCGTTGGTGTGCGAATATTGCAGGCGGCACGAGGGGATCGGAGCACAAAGCGAGGCCGGACCGGCCCGCCAGCGAGGTCAACAGGGCCTGGCGGAACGAGTCCGGGGAGAGATTGATAAAGACTTTCTGATCGCCATGGCGACGGCACGCGGGCACAATAAGCCGCTCGCGGAGCAGGTGTTCCGCTGCCAGGGGTGCAGCGCGGAGTTCATCCTGCCGCCCGGGCAGATATCCATTACATGCCCGTACTGCGAGTCGCCGCACGTGATCTCGTTCGAAAAATCGGCGGACCTGATCGCGCCCGACGGCATCATCCCGCATGCATTCGACGTTGCGCACGCCATTGCGATGCTGACCGCCTGGCTGCAGAAGAAGAGCCAGCGGCCCAAATCGGTGGGCGTGCACGGGTCAGCGAGAGATCCATCGCAGAGCACCGCGGACCGGGCGCGCCTGGGGACCGGCAAGCTGACACCGCCCACGGTCCCGGCGGCTCCGCCGCCGCGCGCGCTCTATCTCCCGATGTGGACATTCGAGCTGGGAGGCGCCCTCGACTACGTCGCCGAAAAGGTCGAGGAGGAGGAAAGCGCCCTGGGCCGCCGCGCGGCGCGCGTGGTGCGTGTGGCCGATACGTATCCGGTGATGATGCGACCGCTGCCCATCCCCGCCAGCCGCAAACTCTCGGCTCCGTTCATCAAGCTGATGAATACGTACGATCTCCCGGTCATCCGTCCGTATAAGCCCGAATATCTGGCGAACTGGCCGGCCGAGCTGTACGATATCCCGATGGGTGAGGCCTCGCTGGATGCGCGCAGCCAGGGGCTGGCGATCCTGAAGCGCGACATGGCAATCCGGCTGGCGCCGCTGCGCATTGTCTCGGTATCTTCCGCGAACCTGACCGTGGAATCGTTCCGGCTCAACCTGCTGCCGGTGTGGATGACCGAAGTCGCGCCGCCTCCCGAGGCGCGCGGCGCGGGCGGACCGCCGCACCTGGTGTTAATCAACGGGCAGACCGGCGATATCTATGGTGATCTGGCGGCGCGGCCATCTCATTCGGGCAACCCGCTAACGTGGCTGGCCGACCTGCTGGGGGACTGAAAGCCGTTTTTCGTGGCATAATCCTCAGCATGCCTTCCCGCTCCTCGCTGGTGTTATCCCGCCGGAACCGCCGGATCAGCGAACGCCGCGCGCGCACGTCCGGCGTGAAGCGCGCCGGGCTCGGGGTCGGGCTGATCCTATCGATCCTGCTGATCGCGGGCCTGGTGCTCGGGGCGCTCGCGTATGCGGACCTCACGCGCGGCCTCCCCAACGTCGGCATCCTGCCGGCGCTGCTCAACCCGCTAGACGGAACACTGCTGCGTCCCACGCGCCTGTACGACAGAACGGGGAAGCACCTGCTCTTTACGTTCGAGCCCGCGGCGGGAGGAGCCAGCACAACAGCCGGAGGCGCGAACATCCAATCACCGGCAGGAACTGCATCAGCGGCGCCAGTACTGCGCCGGTATCTGCCACTCTCGGCTTCTTCGCCACAACACCTGCCGGACTTTCTCGCCAAGGCAACGGTTGTCATCAACGACCCCGGCTTCTGGAGCCACGGCGGCTATACACTGGCGGGCATGGGCGATCCGGGTGCTCACCCGACCATCGCTCAGAAGCTTGTCTCCGACCTGCTGCTGTATGGCGAGCCGCCTACGTTGCGGCGGGCACTACGCGAGCGGATCCTCGCCGCGCAGCTCACCGCGCAATACGGGCGCAGTCAAGTGCTGGAGTGGTATCTCAATTCGGCGGACTACGGAAACTACGCCTATGGAGCGGATGCCGCGGCGCAACTCTACTTTGGCAAGCCGGCCACGGAGCTTACGCCTGCCGAATCAGCCGCACTGGCTGCCGCGTCGCAGGCTCCGGGCCTGAATCCGCTCGACGCGCCAGCCCTGGCATCTCAGCGCGGCCGCACGGTCGTCGGGCTGATGAAAGACTTCCGGGTGATCAGCGCGGCGGAGGCGCAACAAGCCCTCAGCGGCGAGCTGTCGACCAGCAGCAAGGGTGTTCCGGCCCATCAACGGACGTTCGGGAGCGATTACCCGCTTTTCACGGCGCTGGCGCTGGACCAGCTCTCGCCTGCGTTCACACGCGACCGGATCACACGCGGCGGGCTGGATATCATCACAACCATGGATTACGACCTGCAAGACGGCGTCCAAACTCAACTCGCCGAGAGCGGCGAGGGGCGATCCATGGCATCTGTCATCCTCGATCCTCAAACGGGGCAAATCCTGGCAGCTACAGGCGAGACCGTGCGCGGAGAGGAAAGCGCCAACCTGGCTCCGCACGATCCGGGGACGCTGCTGACCCCGTTCCGCTACCTGACCGCTTTCACGCGCGGCTTCTCTCCGGCTTCGCTGGTGTGGGATATACCCTCCAGCGCATCCATGGCGGAACCGGCTGC
>DATKAF010000051.1:0-28741 GCA_035498395.1 Anaerolineales bacterium | reverse complement strand
GTCGACGTCACCGGTCTTGAGGGCGGCCAGGCCGGTCTCGGGATCGGGCACGAACTTGATGTCGATAAAGTCGAGCTTGGGCGTGTCGCCGAAGAAGTTGGGGTTGCGGACGAGGGTCATGTGATCGCCAGCGACCCATTCCTTGATGGCGTATGGACCGCCAGCCCAGGTCGGCTGGTGCACCTGCGGATCCTTCTCCAGGCCGGTCTTGCCTTCAAAGATATGGGCAGGGAGAAGGCCACCGGATGCGTTGTTGGGGCCGATATTCAGCAGCAGGGGCCAAGCGGGATCCAGCCCATTGAAGTGGATCACAGCCGTTTGATCATCGGGCGTGTCAATGCTTTTGACGTGGGCCCAGTCGGAGCGGCTATACGGGTTGTTGCCCGTGTCTTGGTAAGACTTGAAAGTAAAGGCGATATCCTTGGAAGTGATGGGCTCGCCGTCGGACCAGAAGATGCAGGGCTTGAGCTTCCAAGTTACGCTACCGTCCTGGGCGACGTCGCCGTTATCGGCGCTGGGGATTTCGGTGGCTGCATAGGCAACCAGGTTGTTCTTATCGTCCCATCTGCCGGTGCCGACGCCAAGCATTTGATAGACCCAGCCCGCGAAGCTCATGCTAGAGTAGTTTGAAACAACAACATCGGGCTCCTGCTCGAAGGCGATGGTGATGCCCTTGCTGCCCTTATCAGCAGTGGTTGGATCCCAGCCTGCCTGGGCCGGCGCGCAGGTGGTGGCGGCCGGCGCAGCGGTGGCGGCCGGCGGTTGAGTAGCAGCGGGCGGCGGAGCCTCGGTCGGGGTCGCGGCGGGTGTGCATGCACCGATGGCCATGCTGGTCATGACAATGACCGCGATCAACACATATAGTTTCTTATTCACTGTTTCTCCTCCTACAGAGAAATGGTTCTAGAAAGTATTTGGCTACGGTTTATCGGGGATACCACAAATGGAGTCTGTATGGCGCGACTCTCACCTCCTTTCTTATCCAATGGCATCAACAAAGTGCCATGATTATACAGCAAATCGGACGCGTCAATATACTGGAAACGGCGTGCCAAAGCCATTTAGCCGGACGCCGGATGGATCCCTGGGCCAGATTCCGGGCAGTTTTGTGCCGCAGCGGGGGCAGGCTCCATCGCCGGTCAGGTGATAGTCCCGGATGATGTATCCTGAGCGTCGCACCAACAATTCATTGCAATTGGAACAATAGGTATTCTCGTACTGTTCAACAGAACGCGGCAGGTTGCCCGCGTAGACATAGTTCAAGCCCGCCTCTCCACCGATCTCAGCCGCGCGTAGGAGAGTGCGGGCATCCGTGTTGTCCGGCCCCGTCATCTTATAGTCCTTGTGAAATGCCGTTACATGCCAAGGGATGTCCTTCGAGACGCCAGCAATGAAGCGGGCCGCATCCCACAGCTCCTCGGTGGAGTCGTTAAAGCCGGGCACAACGAGCGTAACGACCTCCACCCACAGCCCCATGTGGTAGGCGCGCTGGATCCCGTCGAGCGTATTCTTCAGCACTCCGCCGAGCTTGTGATAGTTCTTCTCCTGCATGCACTTCAGGTCCACCTTGTAGGCGCTCAGGTATGGGCGCAGGTATTCCAGGACTTCGGGAGTATTGTTGCCATTCGATACGTAAGCACACATCAGCCCGGCGGCCTTCGCTTCCTTGAAGATGCCGACCGCCCATTCGCTGGTGATCAGCGGCTCGTTGTAGGAGGACACGACGACCGATGCGTCCGTCCGGCGGGCGAGCTGCACCATGGCTGCCGGGGTCACTGTGCGGACGCTGCCGATGGAAGCATCAGACGCAGGATCGCGCAACGCCTGGGATGTCACCCAGTTCTGACAGTAGCCGCAATGGAAGTCGCAGCCGAGCATGCCGAAGGTGAGCGCATTCGATCCCGGCATGACATGGAAAAAAGGTTTCTTCTCAATTGGATCGGACTGAAGGGCAGCCACGTAGCCCCACGGCACGCGCAACTCCCCGCCCTTGTTGAAACGCGCCTGGCAGATGCCGCGGCGGCCCTCTCGGATCAGACAGCGGTGACCGCAGGCAAAGCAGCGCACAGCCTTATCGGGCAGGCGCTCGTACAGGGTGCCTTCCACCGTCATTGGATCCAGAATCTCAGCTAACGTGCTCATATTTCCTGACCTTCGTGTTTCCGACTTTCCAGAACTCCCGGCCGTTGGAGCCGTGAAGCCCATCCAGTCTTAAAACTTTAACGGTAATGGAACCAGCGTTGGATTGCCCTTGTGTGGTTTGAAATGATCGCCTTGCCGTGTAAGGCCCTGCCTCGCGGCGAGCGACAGGCTGGCTGGCCCCCATCTGCATTGTCGAGCAACATCCTCTTGCTGTCTTGCATGCCTTCACATCGCCACTGGCTTTGTCCTACCGTGCAATGGAATCGAGCGGCACCCACCGGTTCTTATCGAGCACTTCGATCTGCATGACCGGATTGATCTCCCAAAGCGTGGCGCGCGTCAGGCCTACGTCGCCGGGGTGCTCCGGGTCGAAGTATAACCAGCCGCTCAGCCGCACCGGAACGTGGTCGCCCATGATGAGGTTATGGATCGCATCGATCGTCCAGCGGTGGTTGAGCCGGATGCGAGGAGTCACCTCCGCCACCACGGCCTGGGAGCGCTCATCGCGCGGGCCCTGCGTAAACGAGAGATGCCAGTCCAGGTAGCTGGTGTTGGACCAGTTGCAGACGGCGGGTTCGGGCGGCCCCTCCCGAACATTGACGACGTAACCTTCCACGCTGACCGGCGCTCCCGCATACTGGGAAATGTAATTGCGGCTGGGTTGGGGCCAGCGATCCATGGAGAGGCGCTCGATGTTCTTGGGCCAGGTGAGCGTCGTCAGCGCATCGAACGACACATCGGCGTACGCGCCCGGGTCCGTCCGGTTCTTGAGCAGGTTGAGCCGGGAATCACCGCCCTTCCCTTCCGGCGGGCAACCGTCCAGCGTGTAGGAGACAGGTTCCTGCTTCTCCGGAATATTGGGCAACTCGCCGATCGGCTCGGCAACAACGGAAGAAGAGACCGGCAGCATGAGCCTGGAGCCGAGGGGACCGCGGAATAGTTCCAACCCCGCCACGACCACCACGATGACCCCGGCTGCCACCCCTGCCTTCCATAACCAACTGCCCGACATCCAACCTCCAGAGAACGTAGTGAGAACTGTGCAGACCGGCGGTATACGGTCTTTAGCCCGGCATTATAATCCCGGCATGTTAAGTGTAGTCGTACAGGCAGGCGGCCAATCGACACGCATGGGGGAAAACAAGGCCCTCAAGCCATTCCTGGGTCGCCCGCTCATCCAGCGGGTGATCGAACGCGTGCGGCCCATCGCGGACGAGCTCCTGGTGACGACGAACGACCCTGTCGCTTTTTCCTTCTTAGAACTCTCGCTGATACCAGACCTGAAGCCCGGCCGCGGAGCTCTGGGCGGCCTCTATACTGCCTTGGCTTCCGCCAGGCATGCCCATGTGGCGGTTGTGGCCTGCGATATGCCCTTCGCGAGCGCGCCTCTGCTGGCAGCGGGATCCGGTCTCCTCGAACAGGATCAGGCCGACGTGGTGATCGCCGAAACGCCGCAGGGTTTCGAGCCTCTGCATGCGGTCTACCGGCGCACGACATGCCTGCACGCCGTCGAGTCTGCGATCGCGGCCGACCAGTGGCGCATGATCGCGTGGTTCGCGCAGGTGCAGGTACGGAAGTTCACCGAGGACGAGCTCCAGCATTACGATGCAGAGCGCCTGGCGTTCTGGAACCTGAACACGCCGGAAGAGTTTGCCGAGGCCGAGCGCCGCGCCGAAACCCTTTGATCTCTAGCGCACGATCAATACCGGGCAGGGCGCGTGACCGACGACTTTCTGACTATTGCTGCCGAGCACCGCGCCCTCGATGCGACCGAAGCCGCGCGAACCCATTACGATCACATCGCATTTACGGATCTTTGCCACGTTTAGAATGGCTTCGGCGATCGTGCCCTCCACCATTTCCACATCGATCTGAGCCGAGGTACCGCCGACTGCCTCTTTGGCCTTGTCGAGTATCTGTTGCGCCTGCTCCTTGCGGGCGCTGATGGCCTGGCTCAACCAGGGCTCGCCCAAGTAGCCGGGAATGGCCTCAAAAGCCACGACGATGAGCAGCTCCCTGGCCTGTACGGCGCGGGCGAGGTCACCGGCCACGGCAGCGGCATGCTGCCCATGCTGCGATCCATCTACCGCCACCAGGATTGCCTCGAACATGGCTTTCTCTCCGTTCCATCGTCGAGTGCTGCTGTGAAGTACAATCTCCAGTATACCGCGGCAGGCAAGCCTCTCCGGAGGACGCCATCGCCAGGGGCAGAGATTCATGATTTGAGTACAAGATCGACGGTCCATAGACTGGAGTCCGGCGGGCAGTTACAACTCCTCAAGTCCGGCCTCACAAACCGCAGCAAGCGATACCAACTGCTTGTGCCCGCCTCACGACTCCGGCGCTATCTGCATCATCGGAGAGGAAAACATGCCGCTTGATCCTGCCATCGTCCGACAGCAGTTCCCAACCCTCCACCGGCCTGACGTCTTTTTTGATAACCCGGGAGGTACGCAAATCGCCCGGCAGAGCCTCGACCGGATCAACCAGTACCTGTTGAACTGCAACGCCAACCATGAGGGCGCGTTCGCAACGAGCCGGCAATCGGATGAGGTGCTGCACGAGGCTCATGCTGCCATGGCGGATTTCCTGAATGCCGCGTCGCCGGATGAGATTATTTTCGGCAACAACATGACCACGCTGACGCTGCACATCTCGCGCTCGCTGGCGCGCACGTTACAGCCGGGAGACGAGCTGGTCGTGACGCGCATGGATCACGATGCGAACATCTCTCCCTGGCTGCTGGTGGCGGATGACCGGGGCTGCAAGGTCACCTGGGTCGACTTCGACGTGGAAGATGGCACGCTTGACGTGGATGACTTCGCGCGGGCCATGGAACGCAAGCCGAAGATCGTGGCTTTCGGCTACGCCTCCAATGCGCTCGGCACCGTGAACCCGGTCCGCAAATTGACGCGCATGGCGAAGGAAGCCGGGGCGCTGGTTTATGTCGACGCCGTGCAGTACGCGCCGCACGGGCCGATCGACGTGCGGGACCTGGGATGCGACTTCCTCGTCTGCTCGGCCTACAAGTTCTTTGGCCCGCACGCAGGGATCTTATATGGCCGAGGCGATCTGCTGAACGAGCTGATGGCCTATAAGGTGAGGCCCGCATCGAACGAGCTCCCTTACAAGTTCGAGACGGGCACGCAGAACCACGAAGGAATTGCCGGCGTGCTCGGCGCGATCGAGTACTTTGAATGGCTGGGCGCCCAGTTTGGAGAGCCCGATGAAGAAGGCGCTCTGAGCGCGTTCACCGGAAGGCGGCTAACCCTGAAGAAGGCCATGAGGGCGGTACGCGCATATGAATACGAACTCAGCCGGCTCCTGATCGAGACCGTTCAATCGGCCCGCGGCGCCGCGATACACGGGGTGACGGAATCGAAGCGATTGGATGAACGGGTGCCGACCGTGTCGTTCACGCTGGACGGCCACGCCCCGCGCCGGCTGGCCGAGCAGCTTGCAGAGAAGGGTTTTTACGTGTGGGATGGGAACTATTACGCGCTGGCCGTGACGGAACGGCTGGGGCTGGAAGACAAGGGCGGCATGGTGCGGGTCGGCCCCGTTCACTACAACACCTCCGACGAGATCACCCGCCTGGGGAGAGCGCTCCAACAGATCAGTGGAAAGTAAAGCGGCCTAGATTGCTGCGCTGGCGAGCAAATTAAATGACGGACGCCAGGGTGAGGGGGGCACCCTAGCGTCCGTCGCCCCTCAATATACCTTAAGCGGCTGCAGAATGCAAGAGGACTACCTGAGAGGACATTAAGAACTCCGTTAGAACTTTGTTGGCGCCCCTGGCGGGAATCGAACCCACATCTCGGCCTTAGGAGTGCCTTGCTCTGTCCATTGAGCTACAGGGGCCGGTGCGCCCCGAATTATACCGTACAGCCTTTTTTACCGGAGATGAACGGAGATAAAAAAGATTCCTAAACACGGAGGGCGCTAAGTACACAGAGGCACTTCATTTACCTTCCAGCAGTCGTTCTTCCTTTGAGTCCCTGGTGCCCATTGCTTTTAATTGTCCCCTATCCCTGTGATCCCCGTTTATCTCCGGTTGATTCGCATGCCTGCCCTACTCTTCCTTCGGCGGCGCGGCGGGGCCGTAGTCCAGCACCTGACGGACCTGGCTGTTCGCTTCGGGCGGACCGACAATGCCGCGTTCCTCCATCACATCCACAAGCCGCGCGGCGCGCGTGTACCCGATCCGCAACCGCCGCTGCAACATGGAGACGGAAGCGCGTCCCTCCCGCCGGATGAGATCGATCGCTTCCTTCAACAGCGGATCCCCGTCTGGCTCCTCCTCGTCCATCCACAGCGGCTTCTGTTTCAGGGGGATATTGTCGGGCACAGCCTCCACCGGTGCGCCGGGCGCGGCATAGGGACTGGATTGCTCGGCCTGCCTGTGCCAGAACTCCACCAGTTTCTGGATCTCATGGTCTGAGACGAACACGCCCTGCAGCCGCGCCGGTGCAGGCGCATCGGGCGCCTGGTACAGCATATCGCCGCGGCCCAGCAGCCGCTCCGCGCCGGGCTGGTCGAGGATCACGCGGCTATCGACGCCGGATGCCACCGCGAACGCCACGCGCGCGGGGAAGTTCGCCTTGATCAGGCCGGTTACCACATCGACGGATGGGCGCTGGGTGGCAAGGACCATATGGATGCCGGTAGCGCGCGCCAGTTGCGCCAGCCGCGTGATGGTGCGCTCGGTCTCGTCGGGCGAGATCATCATCAGGTCGGCCAGCTCGTCGATCACGATCAGCAGGAACGGCAGCTTCCTCCCCCCTTGCAGCTTCATGCGGTTGTTATAGTCACCGATGTTGCGCGCGCCGAGCTTCGCAAAGTCATGGTAGCGCTTATCCATCTCGCGCGTCATCCATTGCAGCGCGCCCACCACGCGTTCCATCTCCACCACCACCGGCGCCAGCAGGTGCGGTATCCCGTTATAGCCGGTCAATTCGACGCGCTTCGGATCCACCAGCACGATGCGCAGCTCGTCGGGCGTATTGTTCAGCAGCAGGCAGGTTAGGATCGAGTTTACGCAGACGGACTTGCCGGAACCGGTCGTGCCGGCGATCAGGAGATGCGGCATGCCTTCCAGGTCCGCCGTGATCGGATGCCCGGACACGTCCTGCCCGAGAGCGAAGCGCAGAGGGCTCTTGTGGCGCTGGAAGGTCTCGCTTTCCACCATGTCGCGCAGCGCCACGAGGGCCATCTCATCATTCGGCACCTCGATACCGACGTAGCTGTGGCCTGGAACCGGCGCTTCGATGCGGATGCGGGGCGCGGCCAGCGCCAGTGCGAGGTCATCGGCCAGCGAGGCGATCTTGCTGACGCGCACGCGGGTGCGACCGCCGCGCGTCTCGACGAAAAGCGGCTCAACGCCGAACTGGGTGATGCTCGGCCCCCGGCTGATCTCCACCACCTGTGCCGGCGCGCCGAAGGATGCCAATGTGTCCTCGATCAGGTGAGCCCTCTGGTTGATGAAGTCCTCATTGACGGCAGGGGCATTGCCCGCGTCCAGGATGCTCTGCACCTGAGGCAGCACCCACTGGATGACCGGCGTGCTTGTCGTCGTGGTCATCGTCGGCTGGCTGCCGGCGGGAGCAACCACCCCTGTTAGCGAAGGCATGTCCGGCTGGCCCGTTTCCTGGAGGAGCGGCGTATATCCGTTCGTGCCTGCGATCGCCGGCTGACCGGCAACAGAGGGCGTTGCAACCGGATTGCGGATCATCCCCAGTCGGCCCCGAACGTTTTGGGCGAGCGGGCCGACCCAGGCGAACATCTCACGCAGCGTGAGGTCCAGGATCATGGTCAGAGCGATCAGGAGCCATGCGGCCAGGACGATGATCGCTCCCCAGCTCCCCAGCCCGAACCATAGCACGCTCTCGACGACCGCTCCTACGTATCCGCCGCCCGCGCTGTCGGCTGCCGCGGCGTAGGCCGCCTCCGGCGCGGCAACAATGGCATGTAGGACTGTCAGAAGCCAAATGTATGCGAGCACAATGCCGACCGTCCGCTCCAGCGAGAAAGAGGGGATGCGCTCGATCTTGCGCAGGATCAGCCACAAGCCGAAGGCAATGAGCCCGAGCGGGAGGATATAGACTCCCCAACCAAAGGTCATGCTCAAGAAATCGATAACTCCGCTTGTGAGGGCGGAGCGGGAGGAGGCAAGCAAGGCCAGCAGGATCAGAATGCCGGCAGCAGCCAGGCCGGTACCGACCACATCCAGCCTGCGTTCGGGAGAGAGCTTCGCCCACCAGGAAGGCTCAGGCGCGGCTTCCTGCCGTGCAGCGCTCTTCGCGCCAGCGGACTTCTTGGCGCTGCGCGGCTTGCTGGATCCTTTACGGCTGTTCTTGGACCGCTTGAACGGCTTCCGGAAGAGGGGCATGTGGCCTGATGGGGAAAGGTGGGCTGGGATAGCCTGCAAACAAGGGTAAAAAGATTATAGCACAAATGGTCTGTTTGCCTTTAAGGTACAATAGCGCGGCCTCATCATGATGCCCTACCTGCCAAGATCAAGTATTCACCACGGGTGACGAGAAAGGAACAAATAGCGGATCAAGCCATGCCGTGAAGCAGGCCGGACTTATTTGTTCCAGCTCATCCGGGATTAGATTGCAATTTAGAAGGACTCGTCATTGTTTGAAATCCTCTTTCTGGGGACGTCCGCCTCCGCGCCTTCCGCCAAGCGCGGTCTTTCCGCGTTGATCGTCAAGCACGATGAATACCGGTTCCTGATCGATTGCGGCGAGGGCACGCAGCGGCAGATCCTCCAGTCCGGGGTGGGTTTTCGCCACTTAAACCGCGTGCTGCTTACGCACGGTCACCTGGATCACATCCTGGGCCTGGGCGGCTTACTTAGCACGTTCCTGCGATGGGAAGCCATCGAAGAACTGGAGATTTTTGGCGGACGCGCGACCCTCGACCGCGTTCATGACCTGCTGTACGGAGTGGTGTTGCGCGGGAACCAGCCGCCCATGCCGCTGCAGTTTCGCGAGGTCAAACCGGGCACGTTCCTGGATGCGGCGGATTTCACCGTGTCGGCATTTCCGGTCACGCACCGGGGGCCGGACTGTCTCGGCTACGTCTTCGAAGAGAAAGCACGCCGGCCGTTCCTTCCGGCAATGGCCGACGAACTGGGCGTTCCGTTCGGCCCCGAGCGGCGCGAGCTGGTCGAGGGCAAGACTCTGGTGCTCTCCAACGGAAAGCGCGTCACGCCGGAAGATGTGCTGGGGCCGCTGCAGAAGGGCATCAAGCTGGTTGTCATCGGCGACACGGGACGGACGGATGACCTGCTGGAGCCATGCCGCGACGCAGATGCATTGGTGATCGAATCCACGTACCTGAACGATGCGGCCGAGATGGCGCATGACTTTTCGCACCTCACCGCGCAGCAGGCCGCAGAGCTGGCGGTCCAGGCGAACGTGAAGCAGTTGTACCTGACGCATATCTCCCGCCGTTACCGCGAGAAGGACGTCCTAAAGGAAGCCGCGGCGGTTCACCCCAATGTCAAAGTAGCCCGGGACTTCGATGCGTTTCAGGTGAAGCGGGAGGAGTGAGAAGAGTACTCACGTGCCAGGTGTCAAGTGTCAGGTGCGAAGTGCCATGTGTCAAGTGCCAGGTATCAGGCTAGGCCAATAGGGCTCCGGAGCGGATATGGCCAAGATAGAGCGATTTGAGGAGATTCGCGGCTGGCAAGAGGCCCGCAAACTCGTGACAGACATATACCTTCTAACGAGCACCGGTGCTTTTTCAAGAGACTATTATGGTCTGCGCGACCAATCGCAGCGAGCAGCAGTGTCGGTGATGACCAATGTTGCAGAAGGCTTTGACCGCGAATCGAAAGCCGAATTTGCCCGATTTCTTGGCATAGCGCGGTGCTCTGCTGTCGAGGTGCAATCCCTCTTGCACGCCTCACTGGATATTGGGTATATAGACAAAGCGAAGTTCGATGAATACTATGGTCAAGCCCAAAGGGCCAAAGCCCTCTTCGGCGCTCTGAAGCACTCGCTTCTGAAACCCACCTGACACTTGACACCTGACCCTTATATCACCGTCTCCTCCTCATACACCCCGAACACCTCCTTCAATACCCCCACAATCTCTCCCAGCGTCGCGTAGGCGCGTACACAATCCAAGATGCAAGGCATTGTGTTCTCGGTGCCTTGTGCGGCGCGGCGCAGCTTATCCAGCGCCTGCCCCACGCGGCCGTTGTCGCGCGTCCGGCGCACCTCCGCCAGCCGATCCACCTGCCGCCTGTAACCGTTCTCGTCCATCTCCAATATCGGGATGGCGACGGGCTTCTGTTCCTGGTAGGCGTTCACCCCCACGATCTTGCGCGTGCCCCGGTCTATCTCGCGTTGATAACGGTAGGCCGCGTCGGCGATCTCGGCCTGGAAGAACCCCTTCTCGATGGCCGGGATCACGCCGCCCAGCTCCTCGATGCGGCGGAAGTAATCGAGCGCTTCATCTTCCATCCGGTCGGTGCGTGCTTCCACAAAGAAGCTGCCGCCCAGCGGATCCACAGTATTGGCGACCCCTGATTCCTCCGCGATGATCTGCTGGGTGCGGAGCGCGATCGTCACAGCCTGTTCCGAAGGCAGCGCCAGAGCTTCGTCCATCGAATTCGTATGGAGGCTCTGCGTTCCACCCAATACGGCGGCGAGCGCCTGGATCGCCACGCGCACGACGTTGTTCTCCGGCTGCTGGGCGGTCAGGGACACGCCAGCCGTCTGTGTATGGAAGCGGAGCAGCCACGAGCGCGGGTCTTTTGCGTTGAAACCCTCCCGCATCTGCCGGGCCCAAATGCGGCGCGCCGCGCGGTATTTTGCAATTTCCTCGAAGAAGTCATTGTGAGCATTAAAGAAGAAGGACAGGCGCGGTGCAAAACTGTCTACGTCCATGCCTCGCTCGACGCCCCAGCGGACATACTCCAGCCCGTCTGCCAGCGTAAAGGCCAGCTCCTGCGCGGCGGTAGACCCCGCCTCCCGGATGTGGTAGCCGCTGATCGAAATGGTGTTCCATTGGGGGACCTTCTGCGAGCCGAACTCCATCGTATCGACCACCAGCCGCATGGATGGATGGGGCGGGAAGATGAACTCTTTCTGCGCGATGAACTCTTTCAGGATATCGTTCTGTATCGTGCCGCGCAGCTGGTCGAAGCGAACGCCCTGCTTCTCGGCGGCGGCCAGGTACATGGCCCAGATGATCGCCGCGGGTGAGTTGATGGTCATGCTGGTTGAGACCTTATCCAGCGGGATGCCGTCCAACAGGATCTCCATGTCTTTTAAGGAGGAGACCGCAACACCGCAGGTGCCGAACTCTCCCAGTGCTTCCGGCTGGTTGGTGTCGTAGCCCATCAAGGTGGCGAGATCGAAGGCGATGGAGAGGCCGGTTTGGCCTTGATCCAAAAGGTACTTGAAGCGGGCATTGGTTTCTTCGGCAGTCCCGAAGCCCGCGAACATGCGCATGGTCCACAGCTTGCCGCGGTGCAGCGTGGGATGCACCCCCCGGGTATACGGGTATTCGCCCGGCAGACCCAGATCCCGCTCGTAGTCCAGATCTGCGATGTCCAGAGGCGTATAGAGGCCGTTGATGGGTTCGGAGGACGTTGTGATAAAGGTTTTCTTGCGTTCCGGCATCGCCGCCAGTGTCTTCTGCAGGCTGCCCTTTTCCCACTCTTCCAGCGACGCGCGCAGTTGCTCCAGCTGCTCTCGATCGTACATGGCTCGCTCCTCTTCTAGCGAAGATGGAAAGATTATACTTGCCCAATATGCGGCCCGCGCTGGGCCGCACTATGAGCTGTTAGACGTTCCCATGCGCCATAATCGTTCTTTTTTTCGCCCGGTGATGGCTGTTCTGGTATACTCTCTTTTGGTTCTGCCTACTGAAGGATTTGCATGCCTCGCACCGAAATCGACGTCGATCCTTGCGATCACATAACCGGCGACGCGATCGGCCAGCCCGGTCAGCGCGTTTTCTATATACAGGCGTTCCAGGCGGAAAAGACGTACACCGTCATCATTGAAAAAACCCAGCTGCAGTCGCTGGCCGTGGGCGTCGAGCAATTCTTGGCGGAGGTGGCGCGCCAGAACGCAGGTTTGGACGAGCCGGAGGCGGACTACGTCGAGGAGCAGATGCGTATCAATCCGCCGGTGGATCCGATCTTCCGCGTCGGCGAGATCGGCCTGGGATACGATCAGATACGCGACCGGGTGGTACTATTCGTCCGTGAGCTGATGGGGGAGAACGAGGACCCGGAATCAGGCTCGGTCATCCGCTTCTGGTGCACCCGCTCGCAGATCCGCAAGATGGCGCGCTGGGGCGCCGAGATCGCCAGCCGCGGCCGCCCAGTCTGCCCGCAGTGTGGTCAGCCCATGGAGCCGGAGGGGCATTTCTGTCCCAAGAAGAACGGGCACCTGCACTAACGTATCGCTGCAAATCACGTTCTTAGACATAAGCATCCGGAGATGAAACAACTCGATCTTCAAACAGCCCTGCAAAAGGGGGAGCTGGAGCTTAAGGGGCAATTCATGTTTGGCTCCAATTACACGTTTCTGGTGCACGTGCGATACGATGGCCGGGAAATCCCTGCGGTCTACAAGCCCCTGCGAGGCGAGCAGCCCTTGTGGGACTTCCCCGACAACACGCTCTCGCGCCGGGAGGTGGCGGCCTACCTTGTGAGCGAGGCGCTGGGTTTTCACTTCATCCCCTATACGACGCTCCGGGATGACGGCCCTTTCTACGGGCCTGGCTCGTTGCAGCAATATATCGAGTCGGATCCGGAATACCACTACTTTAGTTTCAGCGACACAGATAAGCAGAGACTGCGCCCGGTGGTGCTGTTTGACATCCTTGCCAACAATGCGGACCGCAAAGGAAGCCACATCCTGATCGAGAAAGGCACCAACAAAGTGTGGGCCATCGACCATGGACTTTGCTTTCATTACGAAGAGAAGCTGCGCACCGTCCTCTGGGATTTTGCCGGCGAGCCCATACCGGGGGACCTGCTCGGCTGCCTAAACTCATTCCCGGGGCTGCTGGCGACCAACTCCGAGTTCCGCGTTTCTCTGAAGCCCTATTTGAGCGCCCGTGAGATCTCCGCCCTGGCATCACGCGCCAAGGCCCTGCTCGGCACGAAGCGCTTTCCTGCGCCTCCGCGAGACCGGCGCGCGTATCCATATCCCCCTATATGATTCCTCCCACTAAGGCGCGCTGCTGCAAAATGCGTCCGGGCGTCCGCCGCGGTCTTCGTGTGGTTTCCATATAAGTATCCATGCAATAGGAGGAGAGCATGCATTACAAGCTCTGCCTGGTGGGTTTCGGCAATGTGGGCCGCGCGCTGGCCCGCCTATTGGTGCGCAAAGAGGCTGTGCTGGAGAAGGATCACGGCATCACGTTCTCCTTCACGGGCATCGCCACCGGCCGGCATGGGTTTGCCGCGGATCCGGACGGGCTCGACATTCAGACGGCGCTTGCTTTGTTCGAGAGCGGCCGGTCCATCTCACCGTTGTCCGGGGCAGGGATCCATGCAAGGGATACGCTCTCTGTTATCCGAGAGTCGCGCGCAGATGTCCTGTTCGAGAATTCTCCGGTGAACCACGAGACCGGCCAGCCCGGCATCGAGCACCTCCGCTCGGCGCTGGAGGCAGGGATGCATGCCATTACGGCGAACAAAGGCACGGTCGTCCACGGTTATCGCAGCCTCACCGAGCTCGCGAATTCCAGGGGTCGCAAGTTCTACTTTGAAGCCACCGTGCTGGGCGGCTCTCCGGTCTTTTCGGTCTTCCGGGAATGCATGCCGGGCGCCGATCTGCAATCTTTTCGCGGTGTGCTCAACTCCACGACCAACATCATTCTGACCCGGATGGAAAAGGGCGAGACGTTCGACCAGGCGGTGAAATTCTGCCAGGATATCGGCGTTGCCGAGACTGATCCGTCTGCAGATGTGGATGGCTGGGACGCGGCGATCAAAGTCGCGGCGCTGGTGAGCGTGCTGATGGATCAGCCCTTTACCCCGCAAGAGGTGCAGCGCCAGGGGATCCGCGGGATCACGCCGGACATGATCACGGCTGCAAAAGCCGCCGGACAACGCTACAAGCTCGTCTGCTCCGCCAAGCGGGCGGGCCCGCACATCAAGGCAACGGTCCTGCCCGAGCTTGTCTGCATTTCCGATCCACTGTATGGGATGGAAGATTCCACAACGGGTGTTGCGTTCCGGACGGATGTGCTTGGCGATTACTCGATCGTCGAGTCCGAGCGGCCCGATATGGTGGCTGGCCCCGAGCCGACTGCTTACGGGCTGTTTGCCGATTTCGTCAATGCGGTGCAAGGGGAAAGGTGAATGGTTTATCGGGAATAGCAGCCGCCCTCAGATAACTTACAACGGAAGAGTGAATCAACAGTCCGGTGGAACTCCACCGGACTGTTCTCTCTGCCTACTTTGGTCCCACATCCTCCAATACCTTGCCTGATCTCTTGCTGGAGTCCTTCGTTGCGACATCGCCGAGCGACACGACGCCGACGAGCCGCCTGGTATCGCGGTCGATGACCATGATGCGCCGCACTTCCTTGTCTTGCATGCGTTTCGCCGCGTCGTCCACGCTCTGATCGGCAAAGCACCAGGCGACCTGCATCTGTGCGAAGTCCTTCACCCTGGCCTTCTTCGGGTCCTTGCCTTCCGCCGTGGCCCGGATCGTAATGTCACGGTCGCTGAGGCCGCCGACCAGCCGTTCGCCATCGCACACCGGTAGAAAACCGACGTCGCGGGAACGCATCTTCATAGCCGCCTGCTGCAGCGTGTCGTCCGGATGGACGATCTCCACATCCCGGCTCATGATGTCCTTGATCTTCGCGCTCATCCTCTCATCTGCTCCATTTCTGGCGTGCCGCGGTCCTGAACGCCGCGCACGCCGTGCTGCTCTGCGCAATGCGCGCAGCAATAAAAGATGCCGCCCGCCTCCATGCCATGCCCGACGATCCGGCATCCGCAGTGAGCGCAGGTCGGCGCCAGCGCGTGAATCGCGCACTCGAAGCAGTCGAAGGTGTGCATTTTGCCGCCCATGCGCACCTCGAATGTCTTATCGTACCGGTTGCCACACACTTCGCAGGCGGCGGCTTCCTTGTTACCTCCAAAGATACTTGCTAACATATGGTTATCGCCTTCTTGGGCGCGGCGCTACCTGCCGGCGCAGCACTCTTCCAATTAATAGATCTCTTGCGGCACATGCGTCCGCGCAAGGGCGCCATTATCGATGGCTGCCCGATTTGGACGGGGTCGATCTCTTCCGGCGCGCGGCCTGTGCTTTCTTGATGTTCGTGCTGCGAGCCCGCCTCTGTGCCGCGGTTGGCTTTGCCCGCTCCGGTACGTTAGGACGGTCTTTTGCGTCGAAGCGGTCGCCGGAGCGATGTACCGGCTCGGACCCAAGCTTCTTCAGAAGTTCCTTCGCATCGCGGCTGTCGGCCACCAGCTTTTGGCCGGCGATGTGAGCGTCCTCCTTGCCGATCAGCCACGCCGCGGTAGCCCAGGAGCCGCTGGCGCGCTTGCCGGCCACGCGCTCAATGTGGCCCTTGCCGCCGACGTCCTGGGTCCGGAAGGTGACGAACTCTTCCTTCGGCCGGACCTCCACGCGGTAGAAATTCCCGCCGCCAGCCCCCGGCCCCTTCCGATCCCCGCCCTCGGGCTGCGCCCTCGAATGTTGTCGGGAGCTCATCGAGCGCCGGCGTGATTGTGCTTTCTTGATGTTCTTTTTGGCTGCCTGGTGCTGTTTGGTCGTTGCCATGGAAGCCTCCTTTCCTCGCGAAGGTGAGGCATCTTGAAATCGAAAACTGCCCCACCGCATAAACTTTAACGGGAGGCAATTTGGCCTATTATGCGGGTACTTGCTGATCAGGCTGTCTTCCGGGCTACAAGCGAATAGCTGAGCGGAGGCTTCATCTCGAACGATTCAAAGGCTGCATACACCGCCGAGATGTCATGATCGTACTCCTCAAAGTGAGTTAGTTGTAATCCGTGCCGGAGACAGCCGCCGATGACATCTGAGAGCTTATGAGGAAACCAGTACGAGACCGATTTGACGGTCTGCGATGGATCGAGGTAATCGGGCTCTTCTTCGTCCCGGAAAGGGTCCGTTCGAAAATATGATGACTGCACGGCCAGGCCTTTTTCCGCATCGAACATGTCGAGGATGGGATGCATCTCGTACATGAAGAGCTGCCCGCCGGCCTTCAGCAGGCGCGAAACGAGTTCGAACAAGCCTTCCAGATCAGGCAGCCAGCCGCAGACGCCGATCGTGATATAGACGACGTCAAATTGTCCGTCCATCTCACGGGGCAGATCATAGATGTTGGAGCAAACGAATTCGATGTTGACGCCTGATAGACGTCCCAGCTCCTCAGCCTGCGCAATGAATTTGTCGCTCAGATCGACCCCCACGCAGCGTCCCGCGCCGGCCTTCTTGACGGAGATCAGCTCGCGGCCGTTATTGCACGCCAGCTGGATCACCGCCTTGTCCTTCAGCCCGATGCGGCTGAAGACGCGTTGTTCGACTTCATCAAACGTGCTGAAGTCAGGCGCCTTGACTCGCTCAGCATACCGCGCTGCCGTTCTCGCGGCATGGATGCCGGCCGTCTCATTCCACATTTTGCGATTGGCTTCGATGTAGTCATCGCTCTGCATCTGCTCTCCTCCGCAAAAGCACTAGCAATTCTTGGCAAGGCTGAGGGCCTGTAATGGACCGCTAAGCAGCTCGCGCTCTCTGAGCAATAAACGCATCCACCTGCTCCCTGGTTGGCAGCCCGGCGCGCCCGCCCAGGTGTTGGCTGTTGATGGCGCCCACCGCGCTGGCAAAGGCGGCTGTCTGCTTCAACTCCATGCCGCTGATCATACCGAACAGGAACGCCCCATGATAGCTGTCGCCGCATCCGGTCGTATCTACCACCTGGGGCATCCCATAAGCCGGTTGATGGAAGGCTTGCCCATCCCTCGTGTGGACCCAGCTCCCGTCCGTGCCGCCTGTGATGACGACGAGGCGCGGCCCACTTTGCAGCAGCGCATCTGCAGCTTTGCCGATATCGGTTTCATGCGTGTAATTCTCCGCGAAATTGCGCGCCACGATGCAGAAATCGGTCAGCGGCACGAGCTGTTCCAGCTCGGCGCGATATCTGCCTGAGCCCCCGTCGAAGGATACCTGCACACCTGCCGCGCGTGCAAACCGCACGGCCTCCATGCAGGCTCCCCAGTGGCGCCCATTGACGTGCAATATTCGCGCCGACGCGATCGCTTCGCGCGGAACATTCACTGCCGGGAATTCCGGCGCAGTACCCGGCGCCCAGATGATCGAGCGCTCCCCGCTGCCTTTCTTGACCAGGATGCAGGAGGTTGAAGCCGTATAGCCTATTCCGACCTGGAGATATTCCACCGACACGCCGTTCCGTTCAAAATCCTGGCGGACGAGCGCTCCCTTCCAATCGTCCCCGATCAGATCGATCATGGCTGCCTTCGCACCGAGCCTGCCAAGCGTCACAATGGCGGTCGCCACCGGGCCGCCGCCCTGGATGCTTACTTCCTCGGCGCGCAAGACCTCGTCTTCAGCGGGCAGGTGGGCCACCAGCGAAAGCACATCCACGGTCGATGCGCCGAGGCCGATGACATCCAGTTGGGACATTACAGAACCACTCCGGCCAGCCCGCGCATTTCCGGCAGTTCTTTATGGAATCGCTGTACCTCTGCCACGGTGCGCAACCATTCGTAGAACAGGCCCTTCAAGTTGACAAGGATCGCGCCGGCGCTCCGCATGCGCTTGAGGCCCAATTCGTGGTTCGGCGCGGGCGTGCCGGTGGCATCCGTCACGGCAGCCACTCGATAGCCTGCCTCGAGCAGCCCGACTGCCGATTGCATCACACACACATCGGTCTCCAGTCCAACCAGGACCGTGGTCCTGCGGCTAGTCTGCTCGACCGCTGCCAATATGTCCGGCTGGTGCGCCAATCCGAACACGTGCTTGTCAAGAATCGGCGTGCCGGCGGGCAGTGTATCCAACAACTTCTCTGCCAGAGGCTGCTCCGCATATTCCTCTGCCGTTATCACCAGCGGGATCCCTTTCCACTGGGCGAGCTTCACGATCCAGCATATGCTGCTCAAGATCCTCTCGCGGTCGGCGTGCGGCAGTTTGCCAAGGAACGCATCCTGAACATCGATCACCACGAGAATGGAGTCTTCCGCATCGATCAGCGAGTAACGATAGGCCTCGTCGGTCATTTTGGCTGTCTCCCTTCACTACGTCCGTGCCTGGCAGTTCAACCGGTCAGCTCCCTCAGCCTCTGGAACAGCAGGAAGCCTGCCAGCGCCAGCAGCGCCGCGATCAGGATCCAGAACCAGAAATGGAAGAACAGGATGATCGAGGCGATCACGGCCAACAAAACGGTCACTTGCCCGACGGTGTGGATGAACGCGCCGCGCAGGAAAGACTCGATCACGATGAAGAGCAGGGTGATGGTGACCAGCCCCGCCGGAAGGAAGCGCGGCGCGAGCAGCAGCAGCCCGACAATGGCGAACAGCAGGACACTCAGGCTGATGGCCGCCCAGGCCTGCGCGACGCGTCCGAAGCGCATCTGCGTCACGCGGACGGGTGCCGCCAGGTAGCGGATGTGGGCATGCGGGTCATCCGGGACTCCGCTTTTCAGGCTCGCAAGCCGCCGGTTCAAGCTCTCCAGCATGGCGGCGCTCTCCGAGCTCTCGCGGCGCAAGGCGTGGACCTCCTCCGTCAGCGCGGCGATCTTCTTTTGCAGCGCACCGTAGGCACGGGCCAGATGGGGCTGCCTCTCGAGGCTTTTCAGCCGCGCGCCAAGTTCCTGCACTTGCTCTGCCTTGCGGGGGATCAACTCTTCCAACTCGCCCTGCCGGTTGGACAGCTCGGCAGAATTCTTTTCGAGCAGCGGCACCAGCTCCCGGGGGTTGGGAACCTTGTCAAGTCCCACGAAGCCGAGCGGGTCATACCAGGCGCTGCGCGGTGTGCCGTCGCGGTTGTACATCGGGCCCGCCGGGGCGTTCTCGCCGGAGATCGGGTCGCGCGCGTAGTAACCCCACAGGCCGCGGTACTGGCTCACCCACGGCGTGCCTTCGTCGATCAGGACAGGCGCCCACGTTCGTTCCTGACCCGGCCCTATGGCAACACCATCCCCTCGGGCGTAGTCCACGAACGGGATGCGGAACGGGTCGTTGGGTTCCTGCCCCAGTATACCGGTCCAGAACCTGTTCCAGACGGAACGCAGGGTGTCGAGCCAGGCTGGGAGCTCCAGGTTCGCTTCGGACTGATATTCACCCGGTCGAAAATAGGAGGCGTGCGAGCCTGCACCGGAGTAGACCACCGGGTGCCCATCGAGCACGTCCAGCTCTGCGCTGTCATCCCAGCGGCGGCGGAGATCGTCGCCGTGGAAATCGTGCGAGGCGTAGGCCGCCCATTCCGGGATCAACCGGGCTTCATCCTGATAGAGGTAGATGGAAACCATTTCCCAATCGGACTCGTGGTCGTTCACCCCTCCGAAGCCGGAGCGCCAGCTGTTGAAACAGTAGAGATACCAATATTGCAGGACCGTCCAATCCTTCTCGCGTACCACCCGGCCGTAGTACACGAACTTGTCCTGCCCGGTCCGCATGTAGAAATAGTCAACTTCCGCCGCGGCTGCAACGGCTGCCGGCACGCGCCCACGCATCAAGAAGGAGATGCTGAACAGCGCATCCACCACGCGGGGCAGCAAGCCGCCGCGTGCCAGCCGCCCGACACCGGGGTGGAATGTGTTCTTGAGGATCGTGCGCAGCCGCACCTGCTTGGCGATGGCCTCTGCGGCTTCGGATAGGCCGAGCGGCTCGATAAAGCGGAGATAATGCAGCGTGCCAAATGGCGCCGGGCGCGGCTCCACCAACTCGCGGAGGTTGAGGAAATCCTGCCTCACCAGCAGCTCATCGCGGCCGGCGGGATCATGCGCCCACAGGCTGCAGGCGCGCACATAGCGCTCCACTTCCGTGGGGAAGAACTGCTCTCCGTGGGTATAGCGGATTAGCGGCTCATAGCGCTGCAGCAGCTCGAGGTCCGGGCTATCCACGGGCATCGTGGGCCGGTCAGCGGGCGGGTTTATCGGCATCTGTCCTGATCCGGAAGATGCGCTGCACGTCCGATTGGCTGAGTGCAAACGCGATGATGACATCGGAAGCCATGACGATGTAGTTCGGGTTGCTATAGAAGTAATTGATGAGCGTAATGCTGAGAGAGACGGCGGTCCAAGCCATCAATACCACCCACGCCCAGCGCTGCAGTCGCAGGAAGCCGATCAGCACAACGATCCCGACCAGCACCTGGATGAGGTAGGCTGCGCTGATCAGGACCGCCGCGCCGGTTGGTGTGAGCCGCATTCCACGCGTGAGCGGGCCATGGATGCCATCCTCCAGCAAGTCTGCTTGCAGCAGGGGCAGGTAGACCTGGTATAGCCGGACGAGGAATAGCAGCACGATCCCCCAGGCCACGATAGTCACTGCCACCGGTCGTTTACCTTGCCAGACCTTCTTCCGCTCGCGCAATGGTAGCACTCCCCACCCGGCAGTTGGATCGATCGCCCGCACGCATCCTTACCCGTGCATGGGATTCAACCGACGGGCATTTATCTGTGGTTAAATTGAGTAAGCTTTCCTGAGTATACCTATTTTCAGAGGGCCACATGATCCCTGACTTCACCCAAGCCATCTTTTTGCGCTCGCTCGACGAATGGGGGAGTTACCCCGGTAAGTTCAAAGCGCTCCCCCTCGAGCAGCAGGCCAAGGTCTCACAGCAGCAAGGTTTTACGTTGCCGCAGATGCTCGCCCATGTGGGCGTGTGGTGGGAGGAAGCCCGGGCTATCATCCAGGACGCCATCGCTCATCGGGAGCGGCCCCGGCGAACATACGATTTCGACGAATTCAATGCCGGCTCGCTTGCGCGCTTCCAGGGTACGCCTGAGGACGAATTGCTGAAGTGGTATGAGAACGAGCGGCAGCAAATGGTAACGCTGGTTGCATCGCTGGACGATGAGCAGATGAAGATCCGCCGCGTGTACAGCTGGCTGGACGCCGTGACCCTTTTTCATCTCAAGGAGCATGGCATCGGCGCGCCGCGCTTTCTCATCCTGGATATGCTCCAGAGAGAGTGGGCCGCGTACGCAGAGCGTTTCCATGCGATGACGGAAGGCGAACAAAAAACCTTTCTCCAAAAGCAGGGTTTCCCCCGCTTCCGCGATCTTGTCGCGCACATCATTGGCTGGTGGGAGGAAGGCATCCGCCTGATCGAGGGCGTGGCCAGGGACCCGGCGCACCGCATGCCCGGGATGGACACCGATGCCTTCAATGCCCTGGTCGTGCAAATGTTCAGCCTGCTGGCTGAAGCGGACGTCTGGAGGCGATATGAGGCCGCGCGCACTGCTCTGATCGAGCTGGCAATCAATCTCCCGGACGATACATACGAGCACAAAGAGGTCCAGGATTGGCTCCGGTCCGACGTGATCGAGCACTACTTCGACCACTCCATCTAGCGATACAGTCTATGGAGCATGCAGTCGGAAGCCGCGCGCAACGGATGAAGGCATGTGCAATAGCGTCCCGGGCAGAATGAGCCTGCAACGCACAGATGAGGATATCGATCGATGCTAAAAAAGGTGTTCGGTTCCCGCTCTCAGCCGAGATCCGCCCCTCAGACGGTGATCGTGGTCTCGGGCCTGCCGCGCTCGGGCACATCCATGATGATGAAAATGCTGGCGGAGGGCGGCCTGCCCGTCTTGACCGATTCGATCCGCAGCGCGGATGAGGACAACCCGAACGGGTATTTTGAGCTGGAGGTTGTCAAGCAATTAGCGGACGGCCGGAAGGAATGGCTGAAGGACGCGGATGGCAAGCTGGTCAAGGTAATCTCCGCGTTGCTGGAGCATCTGCCGCCCGAGCATCATTACAAGATCCTGTTCATGGAGCGACAGATCCCCGAGATCCTCGCCTCGCAGCGGAAGATGCTGGAACGCCGCAATGAGACATCCACCATCAGCGATGAGGAGATGGAAGCACAGTTCCGCGAGCATCTCAAGGTCATCAAGTACTGGCTGGCGCGCCAGCCCAACATGGAAGTCATGTATGTGGACTACAACAGGATGTTGGCCGATCCGGCTCAGTACGTTCCGAAGATCGCGGGCTTCGTCGAGAGGTCGCTGGACCAGGAGAAGATGCGGGCCGTTCCGAACGCGCAGCTCTATCGCAATCGCGCGCCGGGCAGTTCCTGAAGCGGCCCGGCGCTTCCAGCAGTGCAAGTCTAATCATCTCTTAATGAGGCGCAACGGGGCGGGCGGTTTCCAGGCTGGCAGCCGAGCGCCGGGCACTCTTCAGCAGGCGGGAATCCACGCATTTTCTTCACGATCTGGCAAACCGATCCCGGTTGACCCCGGCTGAACGTCTGTGCTAACTCCTCAAGCAAAAGCCTTGACTTTCGCGGCCTTCCGCGTATAATTCTTTTGTCAATCGAAAAAAATGACATTCACCTAGCAAGCGCTTGAAGCGAAAAGCCTCATAGCGCTTGCCTTTGTTTGTCTCTTGCACAGGCTCACTACACGCTATGCAGAGACCCCCTTCATTATCCCGTGGAATGTGACGAGGAGCAAACGAGTGGAAACCAAGGGTCTAACCGCACTGCGCATCAGCCTGGCCTCACCGGAAACAATCCTATCCTGGTCATACGGCGAAGTCCTCAAGCCCGAAACAATCAACTATCGACGTTTGCGCCCGGAGAAGGACGGTCTCTTCTGCGAGGCCATCTTTGGTCCCACACGGGACTGGCAATGTTATTGCGGAAAGTACAAAAACCCCCGCTATAAAGGCATCATCTGTGACAAGTGCGGCGTGGAAGTGACACGCGCCGCGGTGCGCCGCGAGCGCATGGGGCATATCGGTCTCGCCACGCCGGTCGCGCACATCTGGTACACACGGCGCATCCCCTCCCAGCTCGGGATGCTGCTCGACATCTCGCGCCGCAACCTGGACCGCGTCCTGTACTTCGCGCAATACATCGTGACCTACGTGGATGAGGAAGCCCGCAAGAAGGCGCTCCAGCGGCTCGAGGACGAGATCTCCGTTTCGGAGCGCGAGCAGGCTGCCACGGTCAACTCCAAGATCGCTGAGATCAAGATCAAGCGCGACCAGCAGATGGGTGAGATCAATCAGAAGCGCACGGAGCTGGAGCAGGGATACGACGAGTACATTGCCGAGCAGCTCGATCCGGTCATCAAAGAGGGCCAGAAGCTGGAGAAGGCGCTCCAGGACCAAATGGGCGGACCCGCCAGGAAGGCCGTGGTCTTCGAGCTGACCGGCGAGAAGATCCTCGACGCGCATGACAATGTGACCAACAAGCACATTAGCCAGGTGCAGAAGATCGTCCAGAAGAAGCTCGAGGCTCTCGAGAACGAGCTGAAGGACAAGCGCGCCCAGGAGCTGGAAGGCCTGAAGATGCAGGGCGGCAAGATCAAGGCCGAGGCCGACATGCAGATGGAGGGCTTGCGCTCCCAGCTCGAGGATCAGACCTCGGCTTCGGTGAGCCAGTCTTCCCGCCAGCGTGACGAGCTGATGGAGCTGCGTCCCTTCACCTTTATCAGTGAGATGCGCTACCGCGAGCTCAAGAGCCGCTGGGGACAGGTCTTCCGCGCAGACATGGGCGCCGAGGCATTCTACGATATCCTCAAGCGCCTCGACCTGGATAAGCTGGCCGAGGAGCTTTGGAAAGAGGTCCGCACCACCAAATCCAAGCAGAAGCGCAAGAAGGCCACCACCCGCCTGAAGGTCGTGGAAGCCTTCCGGCGCTCGGGCAACCGCCCCGAGTGGATGATCCTCACGGTTCTGCCGGTTATCCCGCCGGACCTGCGCCCGATGGTCCAGCTCGACGGCGGCCGCTTCGCCACCTCTGACCTCAACGACCTCTACCGCCGCGTCATCAACCGCAACAACCGCCTCAAGCGTCTGCTCGAGCTCGGCGCTCCGGACGTCATCATCCGCAACGAGAAGCGCATGCTGCAGGAGGCCGTGGACAGCCTGATCGACAACTCGCAGCGCGGCAAGGCGCTCAGCCGCCGCGGCCGCCGCGAGCTCAAGTCCCTGAGCGACATGCTCAAGGGCAAGAAGGGCCGCTTCCGCCGCAACCTGCTGGGCAAGCGTGTCGATTACTCCGGCCGTTCCGTGATCGTGGTGGGCCCGCAGCTCAAGCTCTACCAGTGCGGCCTTCCGAAGGCCATGGCGTTGGAGCTGTACCGCCCGTTCGTCATTGCCCGCCTCGTCCAGAACGGTTATGCCGCCAACGTTAAAGGCGCGCGCCGCCTGATCGAGCGCAACCGCCCCGAAGTCTGGGAGGCTCTCGAGGACGTGATCAAAGACCGCCCGGTTCTGCTAAACCGCGCTCCCACGCTGCACCGGCTCGGCATCCAGGCCTTCGAGCCGATCCTGATCGAAGGCTCGGCCATCCAACTGCATCCGCTCGTCACGACCGCTTTCAATGCGGACTTCGACGGCGACCAGATGGCGGTGCACGTGCCGCTTTCGCAGCGCGCCGTGACCGAGGCCCGCACGTTGATGCTCGCATCCCGCAACCTGCTCAAGCCCGCCGACGGCGAGCCGATCATTTCGCCTTCCAAGGACATGGTCCTGGGCGTCTACTACCTGACCATGGAGCACAGTGCGCCTCACCGCGGCGACGGACGTACTTTCGCCGATATGGATGAGGTCGAGCTGGCCTATGCCCTCGACCAGGTGGAAGTCCACACCCGCGTCGGCCTGCGCACGACCACCTGGTACAACGACAAGGGTGATCGCCTGCCTGCAGCGGAAACGCGCGTCGTGCAGACCACCGTAGGGCGCGTGTTGTTCAACCGCATCCTTCCGCCGGAAGTGCAGTTCACCAACGAGAAGCTCGACAAGGGCGCTGTGAAAGACCTGATCGCCGACGTGTACGAGTTGTGCGGCCAGGAGAAGACCACCGAAGTGGCCGACCGCATCAAGGGCATGGGCTTTGAGTATGCCATGCGCTCCGGCACCACGCTAGCTGTAGCCGATATCTCCATCCCGCCGGAGCGCCGCGACATGCTGGGTGAGGCGCAGAAGCAGGTTGAGGTCGTGGAACAGCAATTCCGCCGCGGCCTGCTCACCGAGCAGGAGCAGAACGAGCGCATCATCGAGATCTGGCAAAAGACCACCGACGAGGTCGCCAACGCGGTCAAGAAGCACATGGACCCGGACGGCAACCTCTCGACCATGGCCAGCTCGGGCGCTACCAAAGGCGGCTTCTCAACGATCTCGCAGCTGGCCGGCATGCGCGGCCTGATGGCCGACCCAGCCGGGCGCATCATCCCGCTGCCGATCCGCTCGAATTTCCGCCAGGGCCTGACCGCTCTGGAGTACTTCATCTCTACACACGGCGCGCGCAAGGGACTGGCCGATACTGCTCTGCGAACCGCAGATGCCGGTTACCTTACCCGCCGCCTCGTGGACATCGCGCAGGACATTATCATCAACGAAGAGGATTGCGGCACCAGGGAAGGCGTTTGGATCCGCCGCAGGGACGACGTGGCAGGCCAGTCGATGGCCAGCCGTCTCTACAGCCGGCTGCCCGCCGAGACCGTCATCCATCCGAAGACCGGCGAGGTCCTCGCTGAGCGCGATGAGGTGATCGACCACCTGCTGGCTCGCGAGATCGCCGCCTCCGGTATCGAAGAGGTCAAGGTCCGCTCCGCGCTCACCTGCGAGCTGCAGCACGGCATCTGTAAGAAGTGCTACGGCCTCGATCTGGGCCGCGGCGACATGGTGGATCTCGGGGCGGCGGTCGGTATTGTCGCCGCACAGTCCATTGGCGAGCCGGGCACACAGCTGACCCTGCGGACCTTCCATACCGGTGGTGTGGCTGCTGCCAGTGCAGACATCACGACCGGTCTGCCCCGCGTGGAAGAACTGTTCGAGGCCCGCAAGATGCCGAAGGGCGAAGCGGTTGTGGCCGAGATCAGCGGCGTGGTGCACATCCTGCAGTCCGATAAATACGCCGATCTGCGCGAGGTGCAGGTCGAGCATACGGAAATGGTCCACGACGAGTACACCATCCCCGAAGAGTGGAAGTACATGGCCGAGGATGAGGGTATCGTCAAGCAAGGTGACGTGCTGGCCAGCAAGGAAAAAGCCACGATCGTTGCCCAGCATGCCGGGCGCGTGGCCGTCGAAAAGAAGGAGCACAAGATCCTGGTCTCCTATGAGCAGCGCGAAGAGAAGACCTCTGAGATCCCGACCACCGCGCGCTTGCTCGTCAAGGAAGGCGAGCACGTCGAAGCCGGTCAGCCGCTGACCGAGGGCTCGCTCAACCCGCACCGCGTCCTTCGCATCCAGGGCCGCGAGGCCGCCCAAATGTACCTGCTCAGCGAGATCCAGAAGGTGTACCGCTCGCAGGGCCAAAACATCCACGACAAGCACTTCGAGGTCATCATCCGCAAGATGATGAGCAAGGTCTCTGTTAGCCGCGCCGGCGATAGCAAGCACCTGCCGGGCGATGCGGTGGACCGCCAGGAACTGCGCAAGCAGAACGAGGCTCTGCTGGCGGATGGCAAGACACCCGCCAGGTTCCTGGATATCCTCCTGGGCGTGACGAAGGCTTCGCTCAGCACCGACTCCTGGCTCTCGGCCTCCTCCTTCCAGCACACGATCAAGGTGCTGGCAGGCGCCGCCATCGGCTCGACCACCGACCCGCTGTACGGCCTGAAGGAGAACGTGATCATCGGCAAGCTGCTGCCGGCCGGCACAGGCTTCACGCCCGGTCGGTTCACGGGCGCGGCCGGCGACGGCGCCTCCTCCCAGTGGACGGAGATCAGCGAATCCGCTGCCGCCGACTAATTGGCTCCGTATCGAATGAAATAACAGAGACGCCAGGCAACTGGCGTCTCTGTTATTTTGTAGCGCTATTCGTTAAATCCTGCTGACTGCCTTCTGAATTGTCTCCCTGTGCTCGCGGAAGTGATCCGAAGTGTTCGCCACTACCGAATCGATCACTAGCCGCTTGTCCGGACCGCTTTCACGAAGCGGTTTCATCAGGTCGGCGAACGGTATCCCCTTCAGCGTCTGAGTGACATCTGCATAGGTGCTGCGAAGACCCGCCAGCACATCCTCCGTGGACCGGCCCCGGTTCCGCTCGAACAACGCGGCGTTGATGGCATTTTCGTCCATCTGCTGGAATCTCGATGCCTCGATGCCCATGGCTTGATATCCGGGCATCTTGTTGAGGTACGAGTCCTTCATGTACTTCATCCAGGCTGCCAGGTGCGCCAGGTTGTCCTTTGGCGACCAGCCGCCGGTATCGGGAGCCGTTATCTGCCCGGGCGTGATGCCTTCCACAACGTGCATCAGCGCGTCCCATTCCCCTTCAATGAGCGCCAGGAGTTCGGATGTGCTTCCTGGCAGATCTTCAGCCATCTCTCGCCTCCGCATGGTTCGGTATCAGCGCGCCGGGCTCCAGCCGTTCCTTTTCCTGACCCGCCCGCCAGATCCAGGCGCGTCCCCACACGAGCATTGTACTTCTCCCTTGGACCTTAATATAGGCTCCGTCCTCCATGAGGAGGATGGGATTGTCATGGAAAGCCTGGTAATCGATCAACCGGTTATCGCGCTCAGCGTCATCTGTATAGTGAACGTTGAAGTTGAATGGCGTCAGGTTGAGGCCGTCGAAGTGCGAGGTTGGCACCATATTGAGGTCATTGCTGGTCAGGATGTTGGGTCCGCACAAGACGGTCCCCGCGCTGGAGGCCACGAGCGGCAGGCCGGCCTGCACCTTCTGCCGCAGATATGGGAACAGCTTGCTGACATGCAGCCGATGGTTCAGCAGGAATGTATTGCCGCCTGGGATATACGCCAGGGCGGCGCGCCTCAAGACCGACTCCATCTCTGCCATTTCCATGGTCTCGGTGTTGATGGTTTCCAGGCGACCCAGGCCCTTGAAGGCCTGGTCTGTCTCCGGAAGATATTTCTCTGCGTAGAGGGAGGCGAGCGGGAGGTTAGCGACCGTAGCGCGCTGCTTGTTCTCGAGGTACGGGCGGCAGGCCTCCACGACCCATTCCAGGCCATCCTCATGGCCGGCTGTGGAGAACAGGTGGAGTTCCGTGGTGGTTCGAGGCATCTATGCGGTGAGGATGATCGGCGCCTGCTTCGTTACGATGATCGTGTGCTCGAACTGCGCGGCGATGGCGTTGTCGGCGGTGCTCAGCGACCAGCCGTCGCGCTCCTCACGGATGCGTCCGTGGCCGGTTGTCAGGAACGGCTCGATGGCCAGCACGATGCCTTCACTCAATATCCGGTGGTCGCGCGGGTTGTAGAAGTTCCAGACCTCGCCCGGCTCTTCATGCAGGCTGCGGCCGATCCCGTGCCCGGTCAGCTCATAGATGACGTTGTAACCGCGTTTGCCCGCTTCCTGCTGGACGGTCCTGCCGATCTCGTTGAGGCGCCGCCCGGCGCGCGCGGCGCTCACGGCCCGATGGAGCGTGGCTTTCGTCGCCTCTAACAGCTTTTGTATATCCGGCGAGC
>DATKAF010000050.1:0-3538 GCA_035498395.1 Anaerolineales bacterium | reverse complement strand
CCGGTACGTTTTACTTCCCTGCGCAGCTCTGTTCCTGGCGGCGTGCGAAGGCTGGCCAGTGAGTATGACTACCTACAACCCGCCGACGCCCGTGCCGTCGCGCACGCCAATCGTACGAAGCCCCACGCCCGTGGTGCTGAGCGCGACCCCAATCGTCACCACCCCCTCCCCTGCAACTATCCAACCCACTGAATCCATCACCTTGACCCCCTCGGTAGCGCCGACCACAACGCAGACATTGCTGCCGACAATCACATCTACGCCCGCCGTCATCAGCGCCAGTATTCTGGGTTGTGACACCAGTCTCGATCTCACGCACGGCATGGGCGAAGTGACAGATGCATTTGTGACGATCCGCAACCCGACCTCTTCGGACATCGCCGATCTGTGCGCAACCCTGTATGCGCTGGACGAAGGCCGCCCGCATCCCGATAAGACCAAATGCATTCCAATTCTCGCCCCCGGTTACCAGGCGACCTTCAAGCTGACTGTTGATACAACCTATGAGCAGAAGACGCCTATTCAAGTGGACGTGAATTCAGGCGCGAGCTTGCTCCTGCGCGTCGGTGAGCCAGCCTGCACGGAGATCGGGGTTCTGGCACCCGCTCCAGACGAACTGGGTGTGCCGAAATCGATCGCGACAGTTCCATAGGAGCCTGCCGGCCTGTTCCCTCAGGTAATGTATAATCAACTTCATGGCTGACGAACAATATACCAACTTGCCGCGGCGGAAGATCGCCATGCTAATCGACGGCGACAACGCACAGGCCAACTTGCTCTCGCAAATGCTGGTGGAGGCGGCCCGTTACGGCCAGGTCACCGTGCGCCGAATCTACGGTGATTGGACCACCAGCAACATGAACTCCTGGAAGGAGACCTTGAATTTCCACGCCTTCCAGCCGATCCAGCAGTTCCGTTACACCATCGGCAAGAATGCAACAGACAGCGCTATGATCATCGACGCCATGGACGTGCTGCACTCCAACGCCGTGGATGCATTCTGCCTGGTCTCCTCCGACAGCGACTACACCCGACTGGCCACCCGCATCCGCGAGACGGGCATCTTTGTGATGGGCATCGGGGAAAAGAAGACGCCCAAGCCGTTTGTGAACGCCTGTGACGTGTTCGTCTATACGGAAAACCTGGTGGCGGAGAGCAAGGCTGCCAAGGCCCGCTCCTCACGCCGGAAATCTTCCTCCAAGCAATCGCCCAAGGCCGAATCCGACCCGATGCCGCTGCTGGAGCAAGCTTTCGATATGGCTGTCCGGGAAGACGGATGGGCCAGGCTGGACCTGATGGGAAATGCCCTGTACCAACTGGATCCCGGCTTTGACCCCCGCACCTATGGACAGAGACAGCTCTCCCGCCTCATCAAGAGCCTGAAAGATCAGTTTGAGATGAAGAACCAGGACCTGGAAGGCTCGACCTTGATCCTAGTCCGCATGAAAGAGAGCTGAACGGCCCTAGCTTGCCTTGACCACGACCAGCTCGGCATAGATGCCCGCGATCTGCGCCGCTATCTGATCCCAACTGTAGGTCTGCGCGACCTGCACCGCGCGCTCCCCCATCCGGGCGCGCAAGGCTGAATCCCCCAGCAGCAGCGAAAGCTTGTCGCACAGGATCTCCGGATCGCCGTTGGGGATCGTGAACCCAGTCTGTCCATCCTGCACCAGGAAGCCCAGACCGCCCACGTCCGATGCGACAACCGGCGTCCCACACGCCATGGCCTCCAGCGCCACCATCCCGAATGACTCATAATGCGACGGCATCACAAGCACCTCCGCCGCCGAGTAGTAGTACGGGAGCGTATCCTGTCCCCGCTTGCCGAGAAACAACACGGTCTGGTCCACGCACAGGTCATCCGATAGCTTCTGCAACCGCGCCATTTCGACCGTCATGCGCGCCGGACTGGCATCGGGCTCCCCGCCGATGATCGCGAGGTGGACGCGGCCGATCTGGGTCTTGAACTTGATGCAAGCCATGGCGCGGATCAGCGTGTCGACGCCCTTCAGTGGCTCGATGCGGCCGACGAACAGGATCATCCGGTCGTAGGCCTTCAGCCCGATGAACTGCTTTGCCTCATCTGCCGGGATCGGGTAGAAGTGACTCGTGTCGACGCCAGGTGGGATGATCTCCAGCTTGCGGTCATTGGCTTTGTAGAGAAAACGCAGTTGAGTCTGCTCGGCCAGGGTCGCCACCACGATCCGGTCGGCACGCGCCAGGACCGCCTTCTCCGCGGCGACCCGCTCCAGGCTCTCGCGCTCATCGTCCGATTGAGCGATTCGGTTCTTCATCTCCCCGAGGGTATGGAACATCTGAATGACTGGCACCCCGCCCCAGGCCTCGGACAGCGGGATCGCAGCCAGGCCGGACATCCAGTAGTGGCTGTGGATGACGTCGTAGTGGATACCCTTCTCCACCGCAAATGCCTTCACACCTTCGACGAATTCCGGGACGTAATTCACAAGGTTGCCTTTCTCCACCGGGTTTTCGGGTCCAGCCGGAACATGCACAACACGGTTGCCGTAGCCCAAGTCGTGCAACACATGCGGGACGTGTTCATCTTGTGAACGCGTGAAGACATCCACATGGATGCCCATCCGCCCCAATTCGCGCGTTAGGTCACGAACGTAGACGTTCATGCCGCCGGTGTCTTTGCCGCCCAACGTGGCCAGCGGACAGGTGTGGTAGGAGAGCATGGCAATATTCATTGACTCACCGAGGTATAGACGTAGCTTACACGCAAAAACTTGCGGGATTACCTGTAATCCTTTATAATCCCCGCCGCTAAACCGCCACCGTAGCTCAGCTGGTAGAGCAGACGATTCGTAATCGTCCGGTCATCGGTTCAAATCCGATCGGTGGCTCTCTCAGAACAGCGGTTTTTCCTCCGTATTTTGGGGCATTCAGAAGGGAAAACCATCATGTTTTCGAGTAATTCCCATGACCAGATGATTATCGGAATTTCGGAAGGGGTTTCTTTGGCCGTAACGATCGAGTCTTTTCTCCTCGATCGGCTTGCAGCAGGGCTAACACCCAACTCCATCCAGTACCACCGCTCCCATCTGATTATATTCCAACGATACTGCGAGGCGAATGCTGTTAAGTCCATCACGGAGATCACAGCTGACTTCTTACGCCACTATTTCGTTTTATGCTCGGCGAGACTCATAATCCGGGGGCGTCAATGGACAACATAGAACCCTGAGAGCAATCTTCCGTTGGTTGGTGGACGAGGAACTGGTGTCGCCTGAGTGTAAGAACCCGATACTGAAGATCAAACCACCGAATATGAACACGAGCCCCCCTCGAGCCAATCCCGCTAGAGGACGTCAGAGCGCTGATAGAGACTTGCAGTTCGGGCGCGACTATGGACGATTGCGATTGCGCCATCCTGCTCATACTTCTGGACACTGGTGTGAGAGCCCAAGATCTTTGTGATATCAAACAGGAAGACATGAACCTGGAGACCGGGACAACGCTGGTCCGCTATAAGAAAGGCGGGAAAACGCGGATCGTCTTTCTTGGTAAGAAGAGC